>JBJTPZ010000852.1:0-5075 GCA_046075365.1 Planctomycetaceae bacterium | reverse complement strand
ATGCGGCTGCATGAGGTTCTGGTTGAGGCGATCAACCTGAAATTCGCGTCGGGAGCAGATGAGGCGGCGGCGCGAAACATGTTCCGCACTGCTGTGAATTCGCTGATTGGTCGGACCTTCCCCGAGGAGTCTCAGGAGTATCTTGAGCGTCTGTCTCTGGAGCTGATCGACGAAGCTGAGGGCCTGGGGCCTCTTGAATGCCTGATGCGGGACGCTAACACGACGGACGTGCTGGTGAATAATCCTTTTGAGGTGTATGTCGAGCGACATGGTGTGCTGGAGCGTACGCCGGTTGTTTTTGCGGACGCCTCGCATCTGCTCAGGGTGGCCCAGCGTCTGACGGCGAAGGTTGGACGCAGAATCGACGAGAGCAATCCCATGGTGGATGCTCGTTTGCCTGACGGTTCGCGTTTGAACGTCACGATTCCTCCGCTGGCAATTGATGGAGCGACGATTTCGATCCGTCGTTTTCCGAAGAATCCGTTCACGATGGCTCAACTGGTTGATCGTGGCGGTCTGAGCGCCGGGATGGCTGATTTTTTGCAGGCGGCCGCAGTCAGCCGACTGAGTGTTTTAATTTCCGGCGGAACCGGCACGGGCAAAACCACGTTGCTTAACGCACTGGCGGGTGCCGTGCCGCATGACGAGCGAATTGTGACGGTGGAGGATTCTGCAGAGCTGCGGCTGTGTCATCCGCATGTGGTGCGGATGGAAAGTCGTATGCCGAATACGGAGGGTGTAGGCAGTGTAACGCTGCGTGATCTGGTGCGGAATGCACTGCGAATGAGGCCTGATCGACTGCTGGTGGGTGAAGTGCGAGGTCCTGAAGCGATCGACATGCTGCAGGCGATGAACACGGGGCATGAGGGTTCATTTTCCACGATTCACGCCAATGACACGAAGGATGCTCTGACGCGTCTGGAGATGATGATAGCGATGGGTGGATTTGAATTGCCATTGCCGGTGATACGGGCTTATGTGGCTGCGGGGATTCGGCTGATCGCCCAGATGGCTCGCTGGAAGGGCGGGGCGCGTCGTGTGGTCAGGATTTCAGAAATTGTTGGTGTTCGCGGCGGTGAAATTCATTTGGAGGACGTGTTTCGATATCAGCCGGTGGCCGGTGGTGGTGGTTCGATGTCTTTCCAGGCGACTGGTTATGTGCCCGTCTGTTTGGAGCGGATTCGCAGTCATGGTTTTGATTTTCCGGATGAGGATTTTCGTCCGCCGGTTTAGCAGTGAGGGGTGATGTTACGCATGGACGGAGTGCTTTGGGGGGTGCTGATTGGTGGCGTGCTGCTGGCGGCTGCGAGGCTGGTCTGGCTAACGCTGCGCACTTCAGACTCCGCAGTCCGGCCTGAATCGGACCCTCTTGAAGTGCTCCTGATGCCCGACGAAGTTTCGGGTCTGGAAGGAGCATTAATTCGTTTTTTTGTGGAGTCAGAGCTGCCCTGGACGCCTCGAGGCATTGTGGTCTGGCTGACGATCATCACCTCTGTGCTCTATTTGCTGGCAGTGACTGCTGGCTTGCCGGATGGCTGGTTTCTTTTTCTGCTGTTGATTTTTGGTGTGATCTTCGTGGCATTTTTGGTGCTGCGGCGCAATGGTCGGCTGAATGATTTTCGGATGCAGTTACCGGACGTGGTGTCATTGCTGGCGCGTTCGTCGCGTGCGGGGCTGGAATTTTCTGAGGCGCTGGGGCTGTGTGAAAAGATGGCGCGGGGTCGACTGCAGGGTGAGCTGCAGCATTGTCGCAATCAGTTATTGCTGGGGCGAACGGTGTCTGGGACGATGGAGTCTTTAGCGCGGCGTGCGCAGCTGCGGGAGCTGGGACTTTTGGCGGCGGTGCTTTCGGTGCATCGGCAGACTGGTGGTGCGCTGGCGGATTCTTTGGACAGGTTAAGTCAGTTGCTGCGGGATCGGATCGCATTTCGGCGTCAGATGCAGGCTGCCAGCAGTGGTGGCCGGTTGTCTGCACTGCTGATTGCGCCTGCGGCGCCGTTGCTGTTTGCGGCACTGCTGCTGATTAATCCTGAGCATGTGCAGGTGTTTTTCACCGAAGCGATTGGCCGAACTTTTTTGGTGCTGGGTGTGATGCTGAATGCGATTGGCATCGTGTGGATTCTTGGCCTGATTAAGATGCCTCGCTAGGGACTTTCACATGCTTACTTTGATCCTTAGCGAATTCCCCGTTTTTCTGGCTTCGGCCCTGTTGTCCGGGCTGGTTTTGCTGCTGGTGCTGGGTTTATGGAATTGTCGACTCATTATTCGCGGGGACTGGGGTGACGACAGCATCAGTCCGTTTGAGGCTCGCCCGCTGCCTCGCTGGCTGCAGTTTTTGGCTCTGTCTGTGCCTCAGATGCAGTTTGAGCTGCGACGAATTCGGCGTGACATGAGTCGTGCGGGAATTTACGCGCCGGATGCTTTTGACCGGCTGCTGGCTGTGCGAAACGGTCTGGTGTGGTGTTGTTTGTTTGCCATCCCGCTGGTGCTGATTCTGGTGCCCGAGGCCATGTTGCTGACGATTTCGTTTGGCGTTTTTCTGGCGGCCGTGTTTTATGCCATTCCAGGTCTGTTTTTGAATGCTCGAGGTCGCGTGCGAGCCGGCGGGATCCTGAGTGCGGTGCCGGAGATCATGGATATTCTTTCGATGTGTCTTTCGGGGGGCATGACTCTGGAGCAGGCGTTGCCGCGGATTGTTGAGTATTCGCCGAATGTGAGCAGGGACCTGACGAAGGAGTTGCAACTGGTTGTCCGTCAGGCTCGGATGTCTTCAGCGGGTCTGGCTTTCCAGCAGCTGGCGGAGCGAATTGATGAAGTGGAGCTGAGGTCTCTGGCAGCTACGGTGCAGCATACGGAGCGTCTGGGGACCGACATGAAGCGTGCGATTGACAATTTGTCGACATCGATTCGTTCGGGGCTGCGTTCCGAGGCAGAGGCGCGTGCCAACAGTCTGTCGGTGAAGCTGTTGTTTCCGATCATCCTGTGCGTGACTCCGCCGGTGTTCTTTGTTCTGGTGGTACCTCCTGTGCTAAGGCTGCGGGATCATTTTCGTCAGGAATTCATTCCGGCTGGAACCGAGGAGCTGATTCGAGCCGGCAGTAAATCCGGGGGGCCCGCGGGGACTCCTGCGGCGGCCGCTGCCGGCAGCGCCGCTGCCGGTGCTGCGGTACCTTGACGGATTTTTTCTGTGTTCAGCTGGCCGGTTATTTCTGGGGATCTGGCAATGACGAAATCAACCTCAACTGCCTGCAGCCGACCGCTGTCGCGGGGGTTGCGTCGTGCTGCAGTGACTCTGGAGCTGATCGCAGTCATGCCGGCTTTGTTTGCATTCACGCTGGTTGCTGTTCAGTTTGGTCTGTCGTTGTCGGGATCTGTGGCGGTGCATCAGGCGGCGGTTACTGGTGCGCAGGCTGCGTCGATCATTGGCCGTGCGAATCAGGCTGCGTTGCTGGCGGGCATCAGGTCGACGGTGAATCAGAACCTTGTGGCGGCCGGCATTTCCACAGACAGTGGTGGACCGGGGGTATGGTGTGCAGCGAATCTGCAGATTATTGTGCAGGAGCGAGTCTCGGATCCGGGCGTTTATCTTGGCAGTTCGGGGAGTGACGGAGCGGTGTTGCAGGCAGCGATTCCTGCTGCATCGGCGATACCGGTGGAGTGCATTCGCGTGACGGTGAATGTGCGTCTGAGCCAGGTGACTCCTGATTTGCTGTCCAGTTTTGGTTTTTCAAGTACTGGCCGGTATGTGTCGGCTGGATGTTTACGTGGTTACAACGGCAGCTGAACGGGTGAATGGCTGGTGGTGGGGACGCGGGGAGTGAAAGGAATGATGCGCATGTACATGACTTCGCAGAAACCTGCTGCAAGCCGGAGCGGTCTGGCCGTTGTCTGGCTGATTGGCAGTTCTGCGCTGATTATTGCTGCGTTGTCGATGGTGCTGGAAGTCGGGTGGCTTGATCTGTGTCGCAGCGAAGTGCGGGTGATCGCTGAAAGTGCGGCGCTTGCGGGAGCGCGTGCGTGGGGGTCGGCGACTGACAGTGTGGCGGCGCGAACAGCGGCGAAGAGTGCAGCTGCGGCGATTGTCACGGGCAGCACGGTGGAAGGATCGAATGTGGAATTGTCGGCACTGTCCGGGTCTTTGGCGGCGAACAATGATACGTTGAAGGACAACAACAATGCTGTGTGTCCGGTGACAGTGCCAGCGGTGAATACAGTCGTGCTGCTGGGCGACTTCGACTCGGGCACTTGTGTTCTGGATGCATCTGTTGTGGGGCCTGCGGCGGAGCGGCGTGCGTGTCTTGTGCAGTTTTCTGTGAGTTTAACGAGTCCATTTACGTCCGTTTCCCGAACCGTCAGTGGTCGCGCTGTCGCGGTCTGGGATCCTGCGGTGACACCGAATCGCAGTCGGCTGGTCAGCTTATCTGCGGTGACGTGTCCCTGAGTGGTTTTTATGTGGGAATCGGGCTGGGGTTGATACAAGATTGTGTGGAGAGTTTCGATGGGTGCAGAGAGAGGAACAGTTTCTTCGCGTGGCGGCAGTCGTCGCGGGGCGGTGACGGTGGAGTACCTGCTGCTGGTGACTCTGGTGGGCATTGGCGTTCTGGTGGGTCTGGCGGCGGTTCGCAATGCTCTGGTACAGGAGCTGGATGATGTGGCGGCAGCGATCAGTGCGATTGTCTGAGGGGCGTCGTGGTGGTGTGGTGATTTTAGAGTCGCTGGCGGTGCTGGTGATTTTGGTGATGGGGTTGCTGGCGGTGATTCAGTGGTCGCTGCTGATGATGACTCATGCGGGCGTGACAGCGGCGGCTGCCGAGGGAGCGCGTGTGGCGGCGCGTGCGGTGTTTGACAGTTCCCGGCAGGTGGACACGGAGGCAGCGGTGCTGCAGATCCTGGCGGCTCATGGTGTTGGCCTGCCGCAGACTGTTGTGGTGACGGATTTGGGCAGTGCGGTGCAGGTGACGGTCACGGTGCCGATGACATCGACGGGGGTGTCTGACCTGCTGGGGGGATTTGGGTTTACGCTGTCGGGCAACAGTTTGCAGGTTTCGTCGACTGCCAGCAAAACCTGAAGGCTG
>JBJTPZ010000851.1:0-1926 GCA_046075365.1 Planctomycetaceae bacterium | reverse complement strand
GCCCAGCTGGTCCTGCAGCTTGCGTCCAGAGCCGCAGCAGAAGCGATCTTCGCGGCGCAGTCGTCGCTGATACATGTACGCTCCCCGGTTGCCCGCCTCAGCGCGTTCCAGATCCAGCAGGGCATCGGTGAGTTTGAAGCCTTTTTGTCGCAGCAGTTTGATGAGTGCATCCCAGTCCTTTTTTTCCTGTGACGCTTCCCAGCGAGCCTGTTCGGCCGGGTATTCGTCGGCGGATTGATGCCTGACCTGGTATTCACCGGCCAGGTGATGAATGATCTGCTCATCCCCTGGGTCATAGCAGGCGGGGCTGGCCCCGGCTTTGAGCAATTGACTGGCCAGTGCATAGTGACGGCGCCTGACCGCATAGGACAACGGCGTGTAGCCGTCATCCCCCTGCAGATCCAGATCCACCCCGGATTTGATGATCAGGCCAAGCGTCTCGGGGGTTTGGAAGGCACCACCACCGCGATCCTCGAAGAATGCATGCAATACGTTGTCCCCGCCCATGGGGTGAGTCCACTGCTGCGGTTTCGCGTAGCGGAGCGTGACGCGCAGCCACTGCTCAGACATGCGGTTTTTCGAAGACATGTAGAGTACCGAGTCACCCTGACCAAACTTAAAGGAAGGCTCGCCGGGACGAAGGTCGCTGGGCACGTATACCGACACGTTCGGATCGGCCCCTTTGGCAAGGAGATATTCAAACAACTGATACTTGCGCGAAAGATAGGCCCAGAACAGCGGAGTTACTCCGTGACGCCCTTCTGCACTGATACTGGCGCCATCAGTGATCACTTTTTCGACAGCAGTCAGGTCACCGCTGAGAATAGCTTTGCATAACTTCTGCTGGCGGTCATCGTCGTAGAACACCTCGGGATGTTCGAGAAATGTGCGAGTCTTATCGGGAACCACATATTCGGTAGACTCGTCGCCGTGGATCGGAGCAAACCCCGCCATGCACATGATTGCAATCAACGCGACGATCCGCTGAAGCCCTTTAAAAAAAGTTGCAGCCTTGTTTATTCGAGGCCATAGCACTGCAGCCATATTTGTCGCCTTTTGAGATAAAAGACATGCATGTCTTGTATTTATCCGCCGGCCTATTTGCCCGGGTCCGGATCGCCAAAGATGTCAAAAATACGCCGTGGAACAGGAATTGCCGTCTCCTCCACCATCAGACCCCATTCCACTGAAGAGATTTTATGATGGGGTGCCATCCGGAGGAAAGTCCCGCTGGAAGCCACCACATCGGTCATCCACAAATTGAACCGAACGGACCACAGTTTGTGGGGCTCACCGGGGAACCGTATGGGACAGCCTGAAAGTGTTGCCTTCAGATCCGGCATTCCCTGTTCAATCTGGCGATCGAACGGAGAATTCAGTCGAATTTGTCGGCCAATTGCTTTCGGTATCGATTGGACTAGCGGCAGCCCCCCAAGATTCTCCTGAGCAAATGTCAGCGGATCGTATTTTGTGGTAAAAGCATTGACAATCCCTGTGCCTGCCAACTCGGTGGCGTACCGGTCGAAGGCTCTTGGTGTAAGTGGAACTCTTGGTGATAAAATTCCGTCCAGTCGAAAAGTCACTGTATTTTCATGCAGCCCGGCAGCGTTGAATGTATTGGCAGGCATTGGCTGCCAGCTCGATCCGACGCTGGCAGCACTCGCGAGCCCTCCCCCCAGAGAATGCCCGGTGCTGCGAACACTGGCGCCTCGCGCTTTCAAACGTGTGCCAAGGTCGTCGGCCAGCAGCATCGCGTCCCTGTACTGCTGTTCGAGCTTCGCTACATCATTCCAGATTGTTCCCGAGAGCCCGATCCCCTGTACTATATCGGTCATAATGTCGGCAATTTCCATCTCAGTACCCGCGAAAGCAAGTACGTAGTCTTTGCCGGTGGGACTGAGATAATCACGGTAAACGGCTACACCG
>JBJTPZ010000850.1:0-4813 GCA_046075365.1 Planctomycetaceae bacterium | reverse complement strand
CTGCACAGATCTCGGGCTGGAAAGCCCGAGCTACGAAATCGCCAGCAGGCGAGCCGGGTACGGCAGTGCCCGGGTGGGCGGCAGGGATGCCGCCAGTTCCCCTCCGTCCCCCTCTGCGTTTCCCTTCGCGGCTTCGCGGCTTCGCGTGAGACCACCGCCTGCCTGCAGCTGCCTGACCAACTCACCACACATTCCTCCCCTCGCCCCCGTGAATTGGGGGAGATGTGTCGGGGGTGAGGGGGCCACTCACCCTAAACACACACCAGCCAGACTTCAAAAATCACCTGCACAGATCTCGGGCTGGAAAGCCCGAGCTACGAAATCGCCAGCAGGCGAGCCGGGTACGGCAGTGCCCGGGTGGGCGGCAGGGATGCCGCCAGTTCCCCTCCGTCTTCCCGCGCGTTTCCCTTCGCGGCTTCGCGTGAGCCCCCCCCCTGCGACAGCCGCGCAACGTAGGCAGCGGTCAGCACTCACCAGCCTCGTCAGCACTCACACCCGTGGGCTCCCGCCCACGGCTCGCCTCAATGATCACTGACAACTATTCCCCACCTCGCCCCCGTGACAACGGGCGAGAGGCGTCGGGGGTGAGGGGGCAAGTCACCCTAAACAACGACCACCCACGCAATCAAAATCGCACAACAATGTGCTCGGGCTGGAAAGCCCGAGCTACAAAATCGCCAGCAGGCGAGCCGGGTAGGACTGTGCCCGGATGTGCGGCAGGGATGCCGCCAGTTCCCCTCCGTCCTCCGCGCGTTTCACTTCGCGTCTTCGCGCCTTCGCGTGAACCCCCCCCCTGCGACAGCCGCGCAACGTAAGCAGCGGTCAGCACTCACCAGCCTCGTCGGTACTCACACCCGTGGGCTCCCGCCCACGGCTCGCCTCAATGGCAACTGACAACTAAAACCCCGGTTTTTAGCCCTTCCCCCTGCTCACCCGCCGCACAAACGGACTTCCTGCCTCGGCAGCAGAAACGCTCGAGCCACGAATTCACGCCGATTCCCAGTTCAAAACACCCCGCACTCTGCGGTATACTCCCACTCTGCTGTCATCGGTCTCCGGACCGCTCCCTTCCAGCCACTTTCACTCCTTGGAAGCCGTCGTTGTGTCCACCACCATCAATGGCCGTGCAACACCCGATCCCTGTTTCCGGCTGCGTCTGCTGTGTCGCGTTCTGCTGCTGACCATCGCCCTCGCCCGGTGCTCGGCCCCTGCCGCTGCCCAGGCTCCGCCAGCCGCCGCAGCCGTCGACTACCAGCGCGATATCCGACCGATCCTCTCCAATCATTGTTTTCCCTGTCATGGCACCGATCAGGAATCACGACAGGCCGATCTGCGGCTGGATCAGCGAGATGCTGCACTCGCGCACGGCGCCATTCTGCCCGGTAACGCCGCCGACAGTCCGCTGCTGCAGCGAGTGCTCAGCAGTGATCCTGAACAGCACATGCCTCCCGCGGAATTCAACAAACCACTCAACCAGACACAGCTGGATCTGCTGCAGCGCTGGATTCAGCAGGGTGCCGAATATCAGGACCACTGGGCCTTTCAGCCCCTGCAGGCTCCGGCAATACCCGCCGAACGCAGTGACTCATGGTGTCGTGGTGAGCTCGACGCATTCGTACTGCAGCGTCTCAAATCTGCCGGACTGGAACCTGCTCCGGAAGCGGATCGCCCGACGCTGATTCGCCGTCTCTGGCAGGACCTGCTGGGACTGCTGCCCCCGCCCCAGGAAGTCGATCAGTTTGTGCAGGATCAGTCACCGGATGCCTGGGAAAAGCTGGTGGATCGGCTGCTGCAAAGCCCGCACTACGGTGAACGCTGGGGGCGGCACTGGCTGGATCAGGCCCGCTATGCTGATTCCAACGGCTACACAATTGACGGGCCGCGAGTCATGTGGCCGTATCGTGACTGGGTCATTTCAGCACTCAATCAGGATCTTCCGTTCGACCAGTTTACGATCCAGCAGCTGGCCGGAGACCTGCTGCCTGAAGCCTCGCTGAATCAGCGAATTGCCACCGGCTTTCACCGCAACACGATGATCAACGAAGAAGGCGGTGTGAAACCGGATCAGTTTCGACATGAGGCTCTGATTGATCGTGTCAACACGACGGGCGCAGTCTGGCTGGGGCTGACGGTGGGCTGTGCGCAGTGCCATACTCACAAGTACGACCCCATCACCCACGAAGAATATTATCGATTGTATGCCTTTTTCAATGCGGCGGCGGACGCCAACAATCAAAGTACCACCGTGGAAGTCCGCGAGCAGCAGGTGTTTGGCTGGACTGAACAGCAGCAGCAGCAACTGCAGCAGCTGCTGGCCTTGCGCAAGGAAAAGGATCGCCTTGAAAAGGCGGCAACGGCAGGACCGGCACTGCAGGGGCTGAACTGGAACTGGCAGCTGCCGCCTGTGGCTGGCGTCAATGCGTCGGGCAGCAGCATTCTGAAAATTCTGCCGGACGGATCGCTGTTTGCAAAAACTCATGCGGCAGCCAGTGATACCTTCACCATCAAACTGCAGTTGCCGGCAGCAGCCGGAAGTCCGGTGCAGGTCACCGCACTGCGACTCAAAGCAATCCCGCATCCGGATTTGCCCGAGCAGGGACCCGGGACAGCCAGCAACGGCAACTTCGTACTCACTGAAGTCCTGCTGAGATCTGGTCCTGACGAGCATTCGTTTGGCATGGCGTGGGCAGACCACAGTCAGCCGAAGTATCCGGTCGAGCATGCGGTGGATGGTGACAGCGGAACTGGCTGGGCCATCAATGTGGATGCGGCACAGCAGGCCAAAGGGGCCCGCATGAATGCGCCGCACGAAGCGATTTTTGTGCTGCGTAAACCGGTCGCTGCACAGGACGACATCGTTTCAGTGGTCCTGAAGCATGACCTGAACAAGAACTATCTGCTGGGTCATTTTTCACTGGAGATTTCCACGGTGAATGCGGCGGCCGAGCTGCCGGCCACAGATTCGGCCGCCCGGCTGGCTCAGATCACGAAGCAGATCGGTGAACTGGAGGCGACTCTGCCGGGCAAGGGTGCGGCGGTAAAGCAGATGGTGATGCAGGATCAGCCTGTGGCACCGGAAACATTCCTGCTGACTCGCGGCGAATTCCTTTCGCCCGATCGACAGCGTGGAGCGTTGCAGCCAGGCGTTCCTGCGGCGGTGCAGGGCAGGGGTGAGCAGACTGAGTATCGGACGCGGCTGGATCTGGCGCGCTGGCTGGTCTCGCCGCAGAACCCTTTGACAGCGCGAGTGACCGTGAATCGGATCTGGGGCCGGTATTTTGGGCGCGGTCTGGTAGAAACGGACAATGATTTTGGTTTCCAGGGAGCAGCTCCGGTGAACCTGCCGCTGCTCGACTGGCTGGCGACGGAATTTATCCGGCTTGGCTGGTCGCAGAAGCAGCTGCATCGGCTGATTTTGACATCAGCCGTTTATCGGCAGTCATCTTCGCTGCTGGATGAAAACGCAGTGCGGCAGGACCCGGACAATTACCTGCTGGCTCGCCAGACACGGTTTCGAGTGGAAGCGGAAATTGTGCGGGACATGGCGTTGTCAGCCAGCGGATTACTGTCGGACCGCGTGGGTGGTCCGGGAGTGCATTTGCCGCAGCCGGACGGCATTTATGATTTCACTCAGAACAAAAAGAACTGGCCGACGGCGACGGGCGCTGACAGGTATCGTCGCACGATGTATGTCATGTTTTACCGCAGTGCACCGTATCCGCTGTTGTCAACTTTTGATGCACCGGACTTCAGCACCGTGTGTACTCGGCGAGTCCGTTCCAATACGCCGCTGCAGTCACTGACGGTGGCCAACGACCTCGTGTTTACAGAGCTGGCGGCGGGGCTGGCGGCGCGAGTTTTGCGGGAGCAGCCGGAGGGCACAGACGGTGACCGTCTGCGGCTGATGTTTCGGCTGTGTCTGACTCGCAGTCCTCAGGATTCCGAGCTGTCGGTACTGGTCGATTTTCTAAGTCGCGAGCGATCACGATTTGCGGGCACCCCGGCGGACGCGGAAAAAGTTAAGACCGGAGCAACCTCGCTGGCCGACACTGGCCTGTCGGCAGTGGAACAGGCCGCGTGGACCAGCGCAGCTCGAGTGCTGTTGAACACAGACGAGTTTGTGACCCGCAACTGACCACACACTGTGAGAAAGTTGAGAGGAGACCAGGCAGCTCAGCACACACCACAACAGCCCCACTGCGTTTCCTCTTCGCGGCTTCGCGTGAGACCCAACCGCCCAACCGCCCACTGACCAACCCCCTCGTACTCGTACTCAGTCCGCCCTGGCGGACGGTACTCGTACTCGTACTCGTACTCGAAAACCGTCCGCCACCACCCTTCCTTCGCGGCTTCGCGTGAGTCCAACCGCCCGCAGCCCCACTGACCACAGACCACTAATCCTCCCCTCGCCCCCGTGAAACGGGGGAGAGGGGTCGGGGGTGGGGGGGCCAGACACCCTGAAAATCCGCCACGCAAACGGTCAAAAAAACCAGCACGGGGCTCGGGCTGGAAAGCCCGAGCTACAAAGAGAACCAACCGCGGAAACCTGATCGAACACCTAACACTGTCCATTGCGTTTCCCTTCGCGCCTTCGCGGCTTCGCGAGACACCAAACCGCCCACTGGCCAACCCCCTCGTACTCGTACTCGAAAACCGTCCGCCACCGCCCCCCCTTCGCGGCTTCGCGTGAGTCCAACCGCCCGCAGCCCCACTATCCACTATCCACTATCCACTGATCACTGATCACTCTCCACCTGATACCCCAGGTTCCGCAGCAGCTTCGCCAGAGTTTCCCGGTGCTGCGGCGGCAGCG
>JBJTPZ010000849.1:0-9996 GCA_046075365.1 Planctomycetaceae bacterium | reverse complement strand
AAACGGTAAAGGGCGGAATATACCCCTCACCCCCGTCCCCTCTCCCCTTCCAGGGGCGAGGGGTGCCGGGGCGTTAGAGGGCAGTGCTCGGGATGGAAAGACCAAGCTCCAGGGAGGGGGCGGAAGCGGGATGGCATCCATGCCATGGATAGGAGTCAGCAGAAAGCAGTAACCAGCATTGGCCGGTGTATCTCAGAGACGATGTCAGCGGCGGCGGGGCTTTGACTTTTCTTTGGCGGGCGGGGAATTCAGAATGCCGGGTTCCTGTTTCCTGACCACTTTTCCGGAAGTCCCCGGCTATGCGAGTTTCCCAGCTGATTGTGTTGTTGAGTCTGATCTGTCAGGCGGTATTCGCTGCGGACGGGCAGACTCGCCCGCCGGCCAGTGACCAGCAGCTGCGGTTCTGGCTGCAGAACATGGCCTGGCATCATCGGTACAGCCCGGCCGAAATGTGTCAGGTCACAGGGCTCAGTCCGCAGCAGCTGCAGCAGCGGCTGGCCGACTTTCAGATTTCAGACAGCACCAGGCCGGTTCGCCCGGCTGATCGACTGCTGCTGCTGCCGTACCCCGGTGGCCGACACCCGCGGATCGGATTTCTGGACGGAGCGATTGAGCCGCAGCGGGAATCAAAGCTGAGTGCCTTCTGCCCGTGGGACGATCACAGCTACGCAGTGCTCGACTTCCCCGAAGCGCTCTGGTCAAATCTGGGACTCACGTGGCTGGCACACACTCACATCGACACCATCTGGACCAAACAGGGCATTACACTGCCGCAACTGGAATGGGTGGCTGGACCGGATCACAGCTGGACCAGCGAACGAACGCTGCCCAATGGTATCCGCATCGGTACGTCTGCCACTGCTCGCAAAGATCACATCGAACTGCTGATGTGGCTGCATAACGGATCGGACAAGCCGCTGTCCGACCTGCGGGTGCAGAACTGCGTCATGCTGAAGGCTGCGGACGGGTTCACGCAGCAGAACAACGAGAACAAGGTCATTCGCGGAAATTACGCGGCCGCTCGTTCCGCAGACGGCGATCGCTGGATCATCACCGCCTGGGATCCCCTGCACCGCGCATGGGCCAATGCACCCTGTCCCTGCCTGCATTCAGACCCTCGGTTTCCGGACTGTGCCCCCGGGGAAACTCAATACCTGCGCGGCTGGTTCTCATTCTACGAAGGCACACAGATCGAACAGGAACTTGATCGCATTGAAGCTGTCGGCTGGAAAGCGGCCCCGCTGCGACATCGCACGGCCAATGTCGCCGGTACCATCTGCGATGCGGACACCGGAGCAATCCTGCCGGCTCGTCTTTACGTGCAGCGACTGGATGACCCGCAGCAGCCCTGGTTCTTTGCCACGTCCGTGAATCCACAGGGTGCAGCCGTGCCATACAACAAGCAGGTGGCGGGGACAGCATCCGTGGAACGGCACGTGGCGCTGTCCGCCGACCCGTTTCAGGTCCAGCTGCCTCCCGGACGCTATCGCGCCACCGCCATGCGCGGCAAAGAATATCTGCCGGCGATTCAGGAATTCAGCGTGACGGCGGATCAGCCGGTGGACCTGCAGCTGAAACTGCAGCAGTACGTGCGAATGTCGGAACACGGCTGGTACAGCGGTGATGTGCACCTGCACCGCCCCATGGCTGAAGTCCCCGCACTGCTGCTGGCGGAAGACCTGAATCTGGGATTCCCGATGAACTACTGGGTGCGAGACAGTCAGGAGATCCCGGCCGCCAGCGGCCCGGCTCTGGCACCCGATCCCGTGTTTGTTTCGCCGCAGCATGTGATTCTGCCGATGAACACCGAGTATGAGATCTTCAGCGTGGCAGGCAAGCGACAGACTCAGGGCGCCGTCTTTGTCCTGAACCATCAAGAACCGCTAAAACTGAGTGCCCCGCCCGTCTCGGCTGTGGCCGCCGAAGCCCGCCGTCAGGGCGCCCTGCTGGACATCGACAAACACTCGTGGGAATGGTCGCTGATGATCATTCCGATCATGAATGTCGACCTGTTCGAGCTGGCCAACAACCATCACTGGCAGACGGCTTTCGGTTTCCCCAAATGGACCCTGAACAATGCTCCTGACTGGCCCGAAATTGAACGCACGGACGCCGGCTTTACAGAGCTGGGCTGGACGGAATTCGGGATGCGAACGTACTACGCGCTGCTCAACTGCGGATTTCGGCTGCGAGTCTCAGCGGGGACAGGTTCCGGCGTGCACCCGGTGGCTCCGGGACACGGTCGCGTATACGTCCATGTGGGCCAGCAGTTCAGTCCGGAAAGCTGGCTGAAGCACCTGAATGCCGGGCACAGTTTCGTGACAACCGGCCCGCTGCTGGACCTGAGATTCAACGATCAGCTGCCGGGCACGGCGTGGACGACCACGCAGGCCGCTGAGTCGATGCGGGTGGCGGGAGTGATCCTGAGTCAGCATCCGCTGCAGCGACTGGAACTGGTGAAAAACGGGGTGGTGGAGCGTCTTGCAGTACAGTCTGAACGAGTCAGCTCGGGATCAGGCTTTTACTGGAAGACGACCGTTGAACATGCGTTTGACATGAGTGCGAGCGGCTGGCTGGCCGTGCGAGTTTTCGAGGAAATTCCGGGCGGCAAAGTGAGTTTTGCACATTCCAATCCGATTTTTCTTGACAATCCGTCGCGTCCCGTTCCGGTGCCGCAGCGTGACGTGGATTATCTGGTGGGGCGGATGGACGAGGAGATTCGGCGGAATACGGGGATTCTGTCGGAGGAGTCGCTGGAGGAATATCGCCGGGCGCGGGCGATTTACGCTGGCAAGGGCCGCGGTGAGTGAGCGGTGGGCAGTTTTCGGTGTTCGGTGTTCGGCGTTCGGTGTTCGGTGTTCGGTCGGGCGAGGCGCGGACGGGAGTCTGCGGGTGTGAGAGCTGTTGGCGTTCGGCGGCATCCATGCCGCACACCCGGGCACTGCCGTGCCTGGCTCGCCTGAAAGCATGCCTGAACGCCCCTCTCCGTAGCTCGGGCTTTCCAGCCCGAGCACTGTCCTTTAACCCAATAGCACCCCTCGCCCCTGGAAGGGGAGAGGGGACGGGGGTGAGGGGTATCATCATCCCTGCCCAGTTCCCGCAGCAGCGCTGAGCACACAGTTCATCTCACGCGAAGACGCGAAGCCGCGAAGGAAGACGCACGGGGACGTTTTTTGACCGCTCATGAACGCTGATCGACGCTCATGCGCACGAATGAGGGGCGGGTGGGAAGCCTTCAATCGTGCTCGTGCTCGTGCTCGTGCTCGTAATCGATCTTGAGTTCCGCCCAACATTCTGCGGCTACTGGTGTTGTCTGTTGCATTCGAGCTCGGGGGCGGACTGAACAGGAGTACGGATGTTGCGTTTAGGGGGAGCAGGGGTTGTTGCGGAGACGCTGAGGCACGAAAAGGAAGCAAGAGTTTGGTGGGCAGGGGTTTGATGGCAAGACTGAAGGGGGTGTGGCCCACTCACCCCCGACCCCCCTCCCCCGTTTCACGGGGGAGAGGGGGGGAATTATTGTTCGCTGTTCGGTTGGGCGAGGCGCGGACGGGAGGCCGCGGGTGTAAGAGCTGTTGGCGTTCGGCGGCATCCGTGCCGCACACCCGGGCACTGCCGTGCCCGGCTCGCCTGGACGCCCGCCTGAACGCTCGCCTGAAAGCTCGCCTGAAGAACACCTCCCCGTAGCTCGGGCTGTCCAGCCCGAGCTGCGACGGACGGGGCGAAGTTATGGGCCGGCGGATTGCAGGTAGTCCAGCAGGGCGTTGATTTCGGCAGGGGTCAGGGTGTCCAAAAGTCCCTGGGGCATCGGTGACAGCTCGACGGTCTGCAGTGCTTCCACCTGTTTCTTGTCGATCGTTTCAAACTGACCGGGCCGCAGAATGTCGGTGTTCAGCCGGATCAGTTCCGAACGATAGTCGCCTTCCGCCAGCAGTCGCCCGGTGCGTGTCAGACCGTCAACTTTGGTGATATGCGTCAGCCGCCACGGTTCGGCCACCACCTTCGATGGCTCGAGGATCGAACTGAGCAGATCGGTGCGGGAAAATCGTCGGCCAACCCAGGTCAGTTCAGGTCCCACGGCCTGTCCCACCGTCCCAAAACGATGACAGCGCACACACAGTGCTTCGCGAAACAGTCGTGCACCCAGTGCAGGGTCTGCCGGCGCCGGCTGCTGCTGCAGTAACGGCAGCAGCGTTTCGAGTCGCCAGCGCCGGACCTCGGGACGACTCACCGTCAGCACTTCGTCAGCTTCAGTCGCTGCGGGCACTTCCCGATACGTTTCCCGCACAGCCTCGGGCAGCGACGCCAGAGCATCCTCACGCAGCCGACTGGCAAACACCGCCATTCCGTCTCCTCCCAGCCAGTGCCGACCCGCATTCAGCGTATCGAAGTATTGCTGCACCAGTTCGGGACTGGCCGAGCCAAGCTGGTTGCGCAATCCCAGCAGCGCGGCCAGCTGATCCTGCTGCCGCTGACTTTGCAGCAGTCGCTGCACGGTGGCTGTGGCCGCAGCCCCTGGCGCGGCCAGCGGCACACCCAGCTCAGCCGCCGCTGCCACCAGCCGATACTGCAGCGTCAGCGACTGCTCACCGGCAGCAAAACAATGCGACTCAGCCGCACACCGCTGCAGATCGGCCTGCAGCCATTGCCCGACAAATTCCGCGGGACCCGCGGCCTGCCGCACCAGCTCTGGAAACCGCACAGCAAGCTCCTGCAGCACCTGCAAACGAATCGACATCTGCCGCAGTATGTTCGGAGTCAACAGCGCATCGCGGCTGCCTGCCAGACAGGCCGTATGTCTTTGCAGCAGCCGCTCAGCATCAGTCTGCGTGCCGGCACGGACCAGCGACAACGATGCCTCGAAAAACACCGACTCATCCGCCACGTCCAGCATGCGCTGGCCCCACATTGCCACCGGCATCTGTTCCAGAACCGTGCGAGCCATTGCCTGCAATTGCGGATCAGCCTGCCGCAGTATCCGCTGAACCCAGCGCAAACGAGCCTCGGCATCCTGCAGCGGAGACTCTGCACGCAGCCAGTCCGTCGCAACATCCCGCTCGTTCTGTTGCCCGCGAGCATACTGGGCACAACGCTGTTCGTGCAGACTTGCCGCAGACGGCGTCAACCCCTGCTGCTCCATGGTCACTCGATACAGCGCTGACTGCGTGCGGCGTCCACCTGTAATCAGATACATGGCCCCGTCCGGCCCGGCTGCGATGTCGGTAACATTCAGCGGAACTCCCTGCAGAAACAACTCACCTGCCATCCGATACATGCTGCCTCGAGGAGCCATGTGCACCGCCAGCACTCGGCCATACGCCCAGTCCAGCACATACAGGCAGTTCTGATAGTCAGGAGCAAACTTCAGGTGCCTCCCGAACATCACAGACGTGGGTGAACCTTTGCCGGTATCCAGCTGCCAGACACTATTGTCGGCTCGATCCGGAAAATAAGGCGGCCACTGCCCCTGAGCGACTCGCCAGCCAAAATCCAGTCCGGGGGAAAGCTGCCAGATGCGAGTGGAACGGTACCAGGGGGTCCCCATGTCGAATTCATTGTCAGCATCATACGTGAATGCAGCGCCGTCCGAGTTGAAGTCGATGCCAAACGGGTTACGAAGTCCGGTGCAGACCACTTCTGCCACCGTTCCATCAGGACTGACTTTCACGACATACCCTTCCTGCCGAACCGAACCGCGGCGGGAATCGCGGAGGGGGCTGGTGCGATCAAATACGGTACCGGCGGCGGGAGCATCCACCGAATCGCCGTGAATCGACCAGATCCAGCCGTCCGGTCCCAGCGCGAGGTCATTTCGTCCATGCCCGACTCCGCCGCTGTATTCCCTCAGCTTTTCAACCTGCTCGAGCGTACCGTTGCCGTCCGCATCCTGCAGGCGGTACAGCGCTTTGGAATTATTGGCGTTGGCATAGAGTGCTCCGTGTGCGTACAGCAGGCCACGACACTCCAGCAGGTCGCCATTGATCAGTTCTGCTGCTCCGGCCGGCAGACCATCACTGTCGCGAGCGAACCTGAGCAGGCCTTTGTCTTCGCGGGCGATCGTCAATTGTCCGGCAGGATCGAAGGCCATGCTGACCCACGAACCTTCATCCGGGCCGGCAGTTCGCAGTCGTGTAATTTTGAAACCGGGACGGGCCCGCAATTTTGCATCCTGCGTCTCGGAATTTGCCGCGGTCGCCAGTCGCCACTGTTCGTAATTGTCAGCTCCGGATAAATCCAGTGACGCACTGCCGATGCCCCACAGCTGTGAACGCACAGTTCCCAGGTCCTGCAGTGTCCCCGGGGCCAATGCTGTCCAGTGCGGGCCGGTATTCAGCAGCTGAGTTCCAGCGACATCGACGGCCGCGATGGAGAGTGCGACGGCCGACGGACCAGCAGACTTCTGCAGTCGGATACAAATCTGATTGGAACCGAACCGCAGGTCCTGCGTGATATCCAGGCTGACGGTTGGTGAGTACGGTCCCACAACACAGACTGAGCGATCGTTGATCAGCACTTCTGCTGTGCAGAAATCGGCCGCCAGTTTCAGCTGAGCGGAAGCGGGAGCAGACGCGAGCGTCATTTCCTGCTGCAATTGTCGCCGGCTGAGGTCATCAGGCTGGACCCAGACCCACTGCGGGGGCTGCGGCTGAGCATTGGTGTGTACGGCGGCAGCGGGGTCGGCTGTGTCGGACTGGGCGACGACCGGCGAAGCGAATCTTGCCGCGACCAGCAGCAGAGCCAGCAGGTGCAGCGATGAGAGCAGCGAAGGGCGATGAATGGCAGTCTGCACAGTGAAGGCTCCGAACCGGTGTACTATTCGGGATACTATCGACACATTGGCGAATCGAACGGGAATCTGCTAAGGGTACCACTTCTGCAACATTCTTCCCACAGTCAATCCTGCCAGGAAATGCTTATGCGATGCTTTGCTCCTCTGTCTGCTGCGGCCGCCGTGCTGTCAGCCGTCCTGCTGCTGTCATGCCCCGCCAGGGCTCAGCAGCCCCAGGCAGATGCCAATCTGACAGCAGCCGCCAACGCGGTCCGTGTGCTGCAGACAGCAGCGTGGCAGGACCTGTTCAACGGCCGCGACCTGACAGGCTGGACGGGCGATGTCAAAGGTTATGTGGCCGAAAACGGCGTGCTGGTGTGCAATAAGGGTGGCAAGAATCTGTACACAGAGCAGCAGTACAGTGATTTCGCACTGCAGTTTGAATTTCGGCTGGAAGAAAGTGGCAACAATGGAATTGGCATCCGGGTGCCTCTGAACGGCCATCCTTCCCAGGACGGAATGGAGATTCAGATTCTGGACCATGACGGCAAGCTGTACAGCGGCGAGGCTGTGATGGCGAACGGCGAGAAGAAGACATTGTCGTGGCTGAAACCGTGGCAGTATCACGGTTCTGTATACGGCCTTGTGCCGGCCCGAACCGGGTATCTGAAGCCTGTGGGCGAATGGAATACTCAGACGATCATCGCGATTGAAGACCACATCATGGTGATTCTGAACGGTGCGGTGATTGTGGATGCTTTTATTGAGGATTTGCCGCCGCTGGACGGCAGCGGGCACCCAGGCCGGAAGAATCGCACGGGGCATCTGGTGCTGGCGGGACACGACGACCGCGTGGAATTTCGCAATCTGAAGGTTGCAGACTACGCCCCCGCACCGACTCAGCCGGCCAGCAGCCAGGTCAACACGGCACCGGCCGGGTTCAAGGCGATCTTCAGCGGTACGGATCTGGCAGGCTGGAAGGGTCTGGCTCATGAAAACGCGAATCAGCGGCGGAAGCTGACGGGGGCCGACCTGCAGGCGGCTCAGGCGAAGGCTGACGACGTGATGCGGGCGCACTGGAGCGTGGCGGACGGCGTGCTGACGTACGACGGCAAGGGCCAAAGTCTGTGCACGGCTCAGGACTACGGTGATTTCGAGCTGTATGTGGACTGGAAGATCCCGGCGGGAGCGGATTCGGGAATTTATTTGCGGGGAACGCCGCAGATTCAGATCTGGGACCCGTGGGATCCGCGCAACAAGCCGGGTGCGGCAGATCCGGCGAATTCGCTGGAGTGGGTGGCGCAGTATTCGAACGGTCGAAATCTGGGTTCCGGTGGTTTGTGGAACAATCGTCGCTGGCGCAATGCTCCGACGCAGCTCGCCGACCGCAAGCCGGGCGAATGGAACACGTTCCTGATTCGCATGGTGGGCGACAAGGTCACCATCTGGCTGAACGACAAGCTGGTGGTGGATCGTGTGCGGCTGGAGAATTACTGGGACAAGAATGGTGTGGAACCACTGCCGCGGGCGGACCAGATTGAACTGCAGCATCACGGCAGTGAGCTGTACTTTCGCAATCTGTACGTGCGGGAACTGCCGTGGTGATCCGTGCAGCAGTGAGTGTGAGTCTAAGTGTGAAGCGGACTTTGATTTGAGCGGAAGGACGTGCGGTGATGCTGCGGAACTTGTGGACTGGCGGTCTGGTGTGTCTGTCGGTGCTGGCGATCTTTGATGGCCGGCTGCGTGCGGACGACTGGCCGCAGTGGGGCGGTCCGCAGCGGGACTGTGTGTGGCATGAGACCGGGATTGTGGAGAAATTCTCCACGGATGGTCTGTTGCCGCGGAAATGGTCGTTTCCGATCAGCGAGGGTTATTCCGGGCCGGCGGTGGCAGACGGTCGAGTGTATGTGACGGACCGTCTGGCCGAGGAGGGGCTGGAGCGGGTGTTTTGCGTGGATGCCGAGACCGGGGCTGAGCTGTGGAAGTATGCTCACAAAGTCCGCTACACGGTCAGCTATCCAGCGGGGCCTCGTACCACCCCGGTGATCCATGCCGGTCTGTGTTACACGATTGGTGCGGAAGGGCACATGTTTTGCTTTGATGCCGTGACGGGCGAGGTGCGGTGGTCGAAGGAATTTCAGCGGGATTTCGGCACGAAGCTGCCGACCTGGGGAATGGCGGCATCACCGCTGGTGGACGGCGACCAGCTGATCACTTTAGTGGGTGGTGAGCAGGGTGGGCTGGTCATCAGTTTTGACCGTCGGACGGGTCGGGAACTGTGGCGCTCTCTGGAGGATGCGGGTGTGGGCTATTGTCCTCCGGTGATTTACGAATTCGGCGGCCGGCGGCAGCTGATCATCTGGCACCCGGCGGCGGTTTCTGCCCTGGATCCGGCAACGGGCAAGCAGCTTTGGCAGCATCCGTGGTCGATTCGTTATGGGCTGACGGTACCGATGCCGCGGAAGCTGGATGACCGTCTGTTTTTGACGGCGTTTTATGACGGGCCGCTGATGCTGAAGGTGGGAGCGGATGCGGCGGAGGTGGTGTGGAAGGGTCAGGGGACGAGCGAGCAGGACACGGACGGTCTGCATTCCATTATGCCGACGCCAGTCGTGGGCTCGGACCATATTTTTGGGGTGTGCAGTTATGGTCAGCTGCGGTGTTTGCGGACAGCGGACGGCGTGCGTGTCTGGGAGACGCTGCAGGCGACGGGCAGTGGTCGCTGGTGGAATGCATTTTTGGTTCCGAACGGGGAGCGGATGTTTGTGCACAACGAGCAGGGCGACCTGATTATTGCTCGTCTGACAGCCGCGGGATATGAGGAAGTGAGTCGCGCGAAGCTGGTCGAGCCGACTCGTCCGGTGCAGCGTCGCATGACCATCTGGTCTCATCCGGCCTTTGCGCTGCGGAGTGTTTTTGCGCGGAACGACAAGGAGCTGGTGCGGGTATCGCTGGCGGCGGAGTGAGTACCGGGGTCGGGGTCCAGCTCCCGTAGCTCGGGCTTTCCAGCCCGAGCACTGCCCTTTAACCCAATGGCACCCCTCGCCCCTGGAAGGGGAGAGGGAACGAGGGTGAGGGGTATAGCCCGCCCTGCGCCGTTCCCGCAGCAGCGCTGAGCAGGCAGTCCAGCTCACGCGAAGCCGCGAAGACGCGAAAGGAGACGCAGTGGGGCTGTTGTGGTGTGTGTTGAACTGCCTGCTCTCCTCTCAACTTTCGCGACTCTACTCTCT
>JBJTPZ010000848.1:0-1467 GCA_046075365.1 Planctomycetaceae bacterium | reverse complement strand
TAATGTCAGCATCAGCAGTTCCATCCGCTGAGCTCCCCGAGTCGACGTGGCGGCCTCAAGTGCACGCCGACGATATGACAGCTTCTGCAGCAATGGCTCAGCTGCCACACTCAACTCATCCGCAAACGGCACACCCCTCAGCACTCAACTGCACCAGCTGGAACTGTCTCTGGGACAAAAACTGTTTCGTCGCAGCGGCAGGCGTCTCGAACTGACCGAAGCCGGACGCACGGTTTTTCGATATGCCGAACAGATTTTTTCACTCGGTCGCGAGATGACGGATGTGCTCAAAAGCGGCGAAGTCGCCACCGGCTCCAAATTTGTCGTCGGTGTAGCCGATGCCATGCCAAAACTGATGGTTCGCAGGCTGCTGGAGCCTGCTTTGCAGCTGTCATCCGATCTGCGTCTGGTGTGTGTTGAAAATGACCTCGGAACATTGCTGACGGACCTCGGCCGACAGTCACTGGATCTCGTGCTGGCAGACTCACCGCTGACACCGACAGGAGGTGTGCGAGCCTTTAACCATCTGCTGGGACAGTCCGGAGTTGGATTATTTGGCACACCTCAGCTTGTCGCTCGCGTTCGAACAGATTTTCCTGCCTCGCTGAATCGCGTTCCGCTGCTGTTGCCGGGCAGAAACACGGCATTGCGCAGATCGCTGGAGTCGTGGCTGGAATCCCGGAACGTGTCACCGCTGATACGTGGTGAATTTGATGACAAGGCACTGCTGAAGGCCTTTGGCCAGACTGGCGAAGGGCTGTTTCCAGGAACGCTGGCCATCGCAGATGAAATCTGCCGACAGTATGAGGTAGAGCTGGCCGGAGAGCTTGAGGGCGTTGTTGAGCACTTCTACGCGATCTCCGTGGAACGTCGCATTCGCCATCCGGCAGTGCTGGCGATCTCCAGTTCGGCCAAATCGACCATCTTTGTCTGATCTTTTGCAGATCCGTCTGTTTTGCCGCCACAGTGTTGCCAGCAGCCGAATTTGCAGGGACAATGCACAGAGATATGCTCGCAGAAATTGGCCTCTGACTCAGGCAATCCAGATAAGGCACAACGATGGCCCGTGAACATCACCACTGCGTCGGTCAGCTCAGGCACTCCCGCCGAACTCTGCTTAACAGAGCTGCCTGCGGCTTTGGCTCGGTCGCCGCTGCTCATCTGCTGGCCACTGCCTGCTCTGCACAAACACCGGACAACAGGCAGCAGTCCGATGCGGACTCTCACCTGTCAGCCCGCGCTGTCAGCGTTATTTTCCTCTACATGGACGGCGGTGTCTCACAGGTAGACTCGTTCGACCCAAAACCAGAACTCGAACGTCGCAACGGACAACCGTTTCCCGCAAAGATTGAACCCACACAGTTCAACAATATCGGTAACACTCTTGCCAGCCCCTGGAAGTTCAAAAACTACGGTCAAAGCGGCATTCCGGTCAGCGACCTGTTTCCCGAAATTGCCCGGCATGTC
>JBJTPZ010000847.1:0-2383 GCA_046075365.1 Planctomycetaceae bacterium | reverse complement strand
CATTCACGTCCAGCACGGTGAAGCTGACCGGAAAAAAAGTGCTCGGTAGGTCGAACTGATCGACACCCGAAGTTCTCCCGGCAGACAACCCTGGGCTTGTTCAGCAGGTTTGCCTGCAATCTCGTCGAAGCGATTGCGGTGCGGATTCGACACTGTTTCACAAGTCCCCGATGTCTGCTCCTGCCTGTCGGTGTCAGGATGCCATCACCAGTCTGTACTACGGCCAAATTCGGCCGGCTAACAGGTACAAACAGAGATTCTTTCTTCCTTGATCAACACAGAAAAACAAAGAGCACAACCATGATTAAGAACTTCCTGAACGACGAAAATGGCGTGATCGTGTCTGCTGAAATCGTGCTGGTAGCGACCATCCTGGTCCTCGGCATGGTGGTAGGGCTGGCAGAGCTGCAGAGTGCGATTGTGGGTGAACTGAGCGACGTGGCATCTGCTTTTGGCAACGTTGACCAGAGCTACAGCACTTCCGGCTATGTTTCGTACAAGGCCAGCGGCGGCGTGAAGGCTCGCACCTACGGAGCATCTTACTACGACGTACCTGATGAGTGTGACTGCGACGAAAACCTGTCGATCGTCTGCGACGATCCAGGTGAGAAGAGCAGCTACTGAGCAGCTACTGAGGACTGCTGGATCAGCCGGACTTGTAAAACATTGCAGAAGGCAGGTCGTTCGCGACCTGCCTTTTTTCGTTGGACGCCAATTTGTACAGCGGAATGAACTGTCAGGTTTTCGTTCTGATAATCGATTTGCACGGCTGAAGTTCGTGCCGGGGCACTGGGGAAATTACCGCAGGTCGCTGTTGTAATCTGTAAGTTGTTCTGTCGTAGGGATTTGTGTTTCTTGGGGAGGGGCTTGAGTGTGCGGAAAAGGCACAGCTGCCTCAAATTGGACCGGACTTCGCTTTATGAGTCAACTGTCGAGCAGACATCGGTGGATTGTCAGGACATCTCCCTGAAGAGCCTGTCGTTCACTTGTCGCTGTCAGATCCCTGGAAGCTGTAGTCGAAAGTGGCTTCCGGCGGTTTCGACACTGTCAGCGGCAGAGAAACGGATTTCTGGATGAGCCCGGCAATTCTCATTCTCTCTCCCTTGGTACAGAACAGAAAAGATCCAAACAATGATTAAGAATTTCCTGAGTGACGAAGCTGGCGTGATTGTGTCAGCTGAAATCGTGCTGGTAGCAACTATCCTGGTTCTGGGCATGATCGTGGGCCTGGGCGAACTGCAGAGCGCAATCGTTGGCGAACTGAGCGACGTTGCGACAGCATTCGGCAACGTTGACCAGAGCTACAGCACATCTGGCTGGGTTTCCTACAAGGCCAGCGGCGGAATCAAGTCTCGCACCTACGGTTCATCTTACTATGACGTTCCGGACGAGTGCGACTGCGACGAGAACCTGACGATCGTATGCGACGATCCAGGCGAAAAGAGCAGCAACGACTGATTTGTTGCTGAATTGATCCCCCCCGTGGCAAGTGACATTGCCGCATGAAGGCAGGGCCGCAAGGCCCTGCCTTTTTTTATTTGTTTCCGCTGCGACAGAGCTGTCCTCTGTGGTTGTGCACAGTGGTCGACGCTGTTCAGGTCTTTGTACAAAAATCAATTGCGCCTTGATCAGCCAGTTGCACTCCAGCGAGTCGTTTCAATGTCAGTTTGGTTTTTTTGATGGCTGCCTGTGGTTTTTTAACCTGTTGATTTCAAAAGACTTACGGCGACATGTTGTTTTTTTTCAAACAGATTTCACACCATTGAGTCCGAATGGATCGCCTTTCGCAATGCAGTGTTTCTGTCGAGTGAGCATCGGTGACGCAGCAGGACATCTCTCTGAAATCCCTGTGCGTCTTCTGTCACCGTCAGGTCTGTCAGCACTCTTGTCGAAGTGGGTGTCCGGCAGATTCGACCCTGACTGTGTCGGGAAACGGAATTCCTGATGGCCGCGACATTTCTTTCTCTCTCCTTAGTAACAGACAAACAAAGAGTACCTCAACAATGATTAAGAATTTCCTGAGTGACGAAGCTGGCGTGATTGTGTCAGCTGAAATCGTGCTCTCAACACAGAAGGATCAACAATCTGTACCAAGTCACACTCGTGACGCCATGCAACGGCGTTAGAAAACGCCTTAGTGCAAATATCAGCACACATCCGCGCAGTAGCCTCATACACTAAGTTGATATCCTTTATCTGGAAGACCTCGTGAAGCCATGCCACGGATACCCGATGTGTGCGGGAAAGATACCGCCCGTAGTTACTACGCGGATCATTCCTTGGTTATCCTCATTTCTTCGCGGATGCAGATTTTGCAGGGACGTGGAAACTCAACGGTCGACCAGTGGCTACTACCCGGTAATTCCGGGGGCCTACACTTCGT
>JBJTPZ010000846.1:0-9710 GCA_046075365.1 Planctomycetaceae bacterium | reverse complement strand
ACTTGAGGTATTTGCCGCGGGCCAGCGAGGCGGAACGATTGCGATTGGCGTAGTCGCCGAGGTTTTTTTCGTTGCGGAAAGCGCGAACCTGCGGGCTGCTTTCTGCCAGCGCCTGACACAGCGACCAGGATTCGTCCGTGGAACAGTCATCCACCAGTACAATCTCCAGATCGCGGTATCCCGAGTTCAGCAGACTGTGCACCGTTTCAGTCAGGATGTGAGCACGGTTGTACACTGTCACTAACGCGGACACAGCTGGAGTATTCATATGATCCCGAACATGGTTTTCAGAAGAAAAAGCAGAAACCACACAACCAACGATGTAGTGGTGGCAATCGCCCTGCTTCCTGCATTGGTCCGGACGACCACGCCGCCGCTAACCGGCACCCCGTGATCAAACTCTATGATGATACTAAGCACAACACGTAAATGTACTCAGCGCCCTGCCAGAGCAAGACACTTCCTCCAAAAATTCCGTGCCCTAACATGCACGCCAGTCCCAAAACTTCGACGACGACGATCCCCAGTCTCGATCCGTTGTGCCAAATCAGAGACCTGCCTGCAAAGGCCTCGCTCACACACCTCTCTCAACTCAGGAAAGACCGACGCCAGACGTATCCACATTCGGGCGGTCTCCACAGCAGTATACGACAGAGGCTTTGTCGACCAGACACCTCCGCTGTGCACCCGATAGCTTGCCATCGTGGCCTGAACAACTCCGACAGTACCTCGACTAGACAGAATCAGGCAAAGTGGCCAGTCACCCAACTTCAGTCCCCTCAAAGCACCTGGGTACTCCGGTAAAAACTCCCGTCGGTATACAATGGACGCAGTGCATGCACTGTTACCATAAACAAAGTCTTCAACGCTCATTCGATCCTTGCCATGTGGCGGCCAGCATCTGCCAAGTGATACTCCATCCGCATCTACATACTCCACCGGATGTATACAAAGCGCCATCTCGGGCTCAGACTCTAACAAATCGAACTGTTTCTGCAGTTTACACGGGTCTGTCCAGAAATCGTCGCCTTCCACCAGTGCAACGTATCTTGAAGTCGCGATACTCAGGATGAGGTTGAAAAGACAAATACCGCGGGAGTAAATATTCTCCTCTTGGCGTATTACTTTTACTCTGTGATCACTGCCCTGAATCTCGCGAATAATCTGCGACGTGCCGTCCGTCGATGCGTCGTCATGTACGATAACATCAAACAAAAAACTTGTTTTCTGCATCAGCACACCATCGATGCACCGTTTAACAAACCGTTCCTGATTGAAAACCAGAACAACGACCGTGAACACTGGTTCTTCCGCCGCGCTTTGGTGCATTTTGTTCATTCCGCCAGCAACCAATCAAAAACCGCCAGCAAACGAAATTAATGCTCTCACACACAGCGACCATCCCTCAGACAGCACTGCCATAAAGCATCAAGCCTGCAGCCCACACTGCCCGTTCGTAAAAACTCAGTCACCCAGTGCGCTGTCAATACTCTACCACAAGAATGTCACCCGAGTGAAGCCTCAGACTGTAACGAAGCGTCACAGAACAGTGATAGTTTGCCACGGAGGAACATTGATGAGAGCAAGTCCTGAAAGTCCCTCTGAAAGCCACTTGAACAATTCCCTAGTGAAATAAGAGCCCACGCTTTCACGCACGCAGTCCGTGACGCACACAACCAACAGCACAGCAAACGTCAGCCAAACCATCCTTCTCAACAGCGTCAGTAGGGCAAATGCCAGGCGCAGTGATCCCGAAGCACTGCACCGCCCATGGCCTCAGTCACGTTCATAATCAAACCTCAGTGACCTGACGCATCGCCACTGCGAGTGTCCGCGACGAGTCGCAAGACAGGTAGCCTCGCCGTCCCCGGCACCAGTCCCATCGGCAAAACACGTTGCAAACAGTCCAACGCTGGCATGAGTTCGAAGCCAGAACAACTGACCAGCCCAAGGTCATGACACGCACCAACAGTTACGGGAGGAGAACATTTCAGATACGATTCACTCCGACGGACGCAGGACGCACCGCACTATGAGAAAATCTGATACAGACACATCCCTCTAACTGCACTGACGACACTCGGCTACAGAGGACTTTCGAGCGAATCGCGAATCTCACTGCACACACGCGACACGGTCTCAAGATCAACCGCCTGCCCTGTCGGCAGAACGATGACTCGCTCGGCAACCCGGATCGTTTCGGGCAGCAGCAGATCCGCATTTGGCTGCAACGAGCGATACGGCTGCATCTTGTGGCAACCAGGCCAGAAATACTTCCGCGCGATAATGTTCCTGCTGTGCAAGTGCGCTACAATTTCGTCCCGAGTGCGACCACACAACGAGCGATCAACTTCAATCACCACGTACTGAAAGTTGTTCCGCTCGGCGTCGTCGTAGTGAATCAGCGATATGCCACGCAGCCCCGTAAGCCCTTTTCTGTACTGCAGGTAATTGCGACGGTTGATGTCAACAAACTGCTGCATAGATTCAAGATTGGTCAGCCCCATGGCCGCACTGATCTCACTCATCTTCCCATTAACACCCAGATACACAACCCTGTCAAACGCCTCAAACCCGAAGTTTCTCATCAGCCTCATCTTTTCAGCCAGCTGCGAGTCGTTTGTCGTTACCACTCCGCCCTCGAAGCAATTGACAAACTTGGTCGCGTGAAAACTGAAGACCTCACATTCGCCGAATCCGCCGATCATCTTTCCGCCGCTTGAACAGCCAAATGCGTGGGATGAGTCGTACATCACTTTCAATCCGCGCTGCCGAGCAATCTGCTCAATGGCACCTGTGTCGCAGGGCCTTCCCCAAACATGGACACCGACGATACCAGTCGTCTTCGGCGTGATCAGACGCTCAATGCAGCGTGGATCGATATTGTGCGTCTGCGGATCCACGTCGCAAAACACAGGCGTGATTCCCTGCCACTGCAGCGCATGAGCCGTGGCCACGAACGTGTAACTGGGCAGGATCACCTCGCCCTGCAACTCAATCGCCCGCGACGCAATTTCGAGGGCAACAGTCGCATTGCACATGGCAATTGCGTATTTCACGTCGAGAATTCCAGCGATCTTCGCTTCAAATTCCTGCACCAGCGGCCCGTTATTCGACAACCAGCGGCGATCGAGCAGGTCGTTGATGCGGGCCAGCAACGCATCTCGATCCCCAATATTCGGCCGTCCAACGTGAAGAACCTGGTCTGTGCTCATAGTTCTGACTGCTCTATCCAGTGACCCCGGATGACATGAGAAAAACTGGAACTCTAGGTGACGCGACAGACCCAAGAAATCGGAACAATTAACACACCATCAAAACACTTTTCTGTCCTCGCGGCCCCGAGTAATCCGCGCAGGATTGCCCACCACCGTCACCCCATCCGGCAAATCCTGAAAGACAGTCGCCCCCATCGCGATAATTACGTCATTGCCGATCGTCAGCTTTTCTTTGATCGAGGACTGCATACCCGCGAAGACATACTCCCCCAAAACCGAAGCCCCGCCAACCGCACACAGAGGCGACAGAACAGAGTGATCACCGATTCGAGCTTCGTGTCCAACAACACAGCCGGGCTGCACTAAGCAGTTCAGCCCGATGCGCGCATTTACATGCACCGACGCAAACTCACAGATGATTGAACCCACGGATATGCAAGATTTGGGCGAAACAAGAGCACGTGGATGCACCAGTGTCGCTGGCTGAACACCAGACCCCACTATTTTCTCAAAGAGTGCCAGCCTGCTCTTCGGTTCACCGATAGCTATCACACACTCCAAATCTACTCCCTGCTGATCTATTAATGTCTCAAACCTCACACACCTCGTGTCAAGAAACGAACCCTCACCGCGGACGTCATCGACGAAAAAAATCTCATCCCACTTCGACGCTTCTTGGTTTACTATCTCAGCGAGTTCATACACTTCTCTCCCCAACCCACCGGACCCATAAATTGCCAATCTCATGCATATCACCCCACCATCTTGAGCTAGTCACTTTGCGTCTGGCACATAACTATATAAGCATTCCACCGTCAACACCCAACACCTGTCCTGTGACGTAGGACGATAGCTCCGAAGCGAAGAACAGCAGGGCTCCGGCCACGTCTTTAGGCTGTCCGATCCTACCCATCTTTATGCTCTGGATTCTTTCTTTATATTTCTCCGGGGGCAATTGCCGAACCATATCCGTATCTATGAAACCCGGGGCAACCGCGTTTACGCGAATGTTCACCCCAGCCAATTCCTTTGCTGCCGATAGCGTCATCCCGATAACTGCTGCTTTGCTCCCGCCATACACAACTTGCCCAGCGTTGCCGAAACGTCCTATTATTGATGTGATATTAATGATCGAGCCAGCCTTATTGCGAGACATCAAGCGGGATCCATACTGCATATTCAGAAGCACCCCCAAGACGTTAATGTCAAAAGTACGCTCAAAATTCTCAGTATTCGTCATCCCCAAAAGCCCGTCTTCCAAAATCCCAGCGTTATTCACGAGGATGTCGAGACGTCGATGCCTCTTGTAGACCACACTGTAGAGATCTCGAACTTGCTCAGGATCGGAAACATCCAGCAGCATTCCGTCTGCCCTACAACCGTAACTTTCCATCAATTCACTCACGCGTTGTTCAAGCAACTCGCCATTAGATCGCCCGGCAAGAACGACGGTGGCTCCGTGTTCAGCAAAAATCCTTGCTGCGGCCCAACCAATTCCTCGTGTGGCGCCGGTGACGACGGCAACCTTTCCTTCAAGCATCAAATTTGACACCATATTTCCCCACAATTTCTCTAGCTACGGCAAAGCTGCTCATGCCAATTACATCATCTGTATCCATCATAATTTCAAATTCGTTTTCGATATTTGACACCAACCCCATGTGAGCTACTGAGTCCCACTGTGGAATCTCAGCATATTTCAGCCCATCATGTACGAGCGATTCATCGATTCCGAGACTGCTCGCAAATATCTGCTTCAGCTTTTTATTCATAAGTCACCGTTTGAACTAAAAGTCGGTTTTCACAATGCGACTAAGGGAGCCAATTACGTCAAATCCATCCCAGTAGACCCCAATGTCGAGAGCTCGGCCAACAGGTACAATTCGATCGACGCCTTTCAGCCCCGACGCGCAAATCAGACTTCCAATTTCACTCGCAGCCACGCCAAAACAGGTTATCGTCTGGTACCGCTCACCGACGATCCTTGTCAGCAACGAGAGGTCTGGACAGGGGTATTCATAAAAGAAGCCGTTCCGCCCACGCCAGCATTCTATTTCCGTGGGAACATCCTGCAATGCCACTCTGTAAATAAAGTTGCCCGAACGAGAGAAGTGCCGGGCCTGGGGCAGTTCAATTGCAGTGCGACACAGATCGACGAATTTATCCATCGCCTGAACTGGTTGCAGGTTGTAGTTGGCCCGCACGTGCGTTGCGAGGGCATGCCAAAAACGCGCTGCTGCTTTTGGCGATTCCGCTTCCTCGCCCAGCCAAAGGACCAGATGCGGCGACGAGCAGGCGTTCTGATCCATCAAATATGCATCTTTGTAGAATGCACTGGCGAGGTCGCCCAGCTCCCTGTCGGAGCAGTCAGTAACGGCTCTTACGCCAAGCACGCACAGTGAATACCTGTCGGAAAAGGCCAGGTCCACGCAACGGGAAGCACTCGGCATTGCCCGCACTTTCGCGATGGTTTCGTCACCGCCCCAAATGACGCGTGCCTGGCATGCCCCGCTGAACGCAGCGGTTACGACGTCGTTTCGAGGGTAGCGGACGATTCGGTTCATCGATGCGACCAGTTGGTGTTTTTCCTCAGTAAGCACAGCAGTGATCACATCGCAGAGAGCTTCCGACTGCGGAAAAACTTTGCTCGGCATCCTGACAATATTGGCGTTTCCCGACAGCATCCCGAACGCAAGTGAGAAAGCGAAGTTCACCGGTACGTTGGCTGGAGCAATGTGGAAAGCAAGCCCCCGGCCCAGTCTCTTAAACCTGCTGTCAGTCTCACGAGCCATTCTGGAGAGATTCGCGCTGCGGCACCAATATCCGAAATACGCCAAATCGGGGAAGTCCCGTGAAACGGACGACACCAATAAATGCTTCGATAAGTCGCCGAGAAAATCGATGACTGGTTCGGCGTAGGGCGAGAGTGGCCGTGTGTTTATAGAGCTAAGGCATCGCCCCACCCTGACTTCTACTGGCAGATCATCAAGGTTGTTCATAGGTGTCGCTGCATCCCCTGGCTTCTGCTTTAGCTATCCGGCCGAGAATCGTGAAGTGCTTGCCCAGACGCCCGCACGGGCAATCATCCTCGCCATCAATCCTGCCCAGGTCTTCGGTGAGAAGGGAGTGGCCAGGGTAACTTCTCGGAATCATGGAAAGCACCTGCACCAATCCGTTTTTCCCGTACGGCAGGGCCGTAAAATCGGACGGATCGCGGACTATGATGTCTGAAAAAACAGGCGTGTGCAGCTTTCCGTGCTCGCACTCCAGATAAATGGAACCTGTTTGCTCGACCATGCCGTAGTAGTTTATCACGCGAGAAATACCGGAACACTCAAAAATCGCCTGGGAAAACTGCTCCCTTCCCACAGCTTCATGCTGAAGTTTCTTCCAGCCGCCACCGTGCATCAGAATGCCATTTTCCAGTGCCAGTCGAACGTTCTTCATCCGCAAGACGCGATAAAAATGCGTCCAGATCATGAATGTGAAACCGAACAGGAAAATTGGCTGCCGGTCGTGCCGTTCGAGGAATTGATCGATAGCTGGAAGGTCCAGATTCATGTTCGCATCGAGGGCGTACGTAACATCTTGCCCAAACAGCGAAAATCCCAATATCCCTGCTCCCCTGGCCGAAAAAGACTGCCGGTCTTTAAGCACGCTGGAACTGTCGATGACGAGCATCGGAACTCTTTTTTTTCCAAGAACATCCGTCATCAAACGGGTCAGGATCCGGGTCTGCAGTGATGCAGTTTCTCGATCCAGAAAAATTCTCGACACCGTCTGCCCGCTTGTTCCCGAAGATGTGAGTGTTTTAAAGATTTCGTTCTCGCCGATGCTGGAGAGTTCGTGTTCCTTGAAAAGTCTCGCGGGAATAAATGGGATTTCCTCCAAAGTCGAACCGTAATTGGCGGATCTGCCAAGCAAATCCAGAATCCTCGCGTACTTCGGGCAGGAAGACCGATGCCACGATGTCAACTCGGCAAGAGCCTGAGACAGGTGCCTGACTTTCTCCTCTCTGGCCATGGAATACGGCGGTTGCTCGCTCCAAAAGCTCAAATCCGGCCGAGTCATGCGTGGAAATCTCCAGAGCTGCTGAGTTGACCGTACTGAATTTTGCCAGCGTCATTCCGGGGCAGTTCGGCAATTCCGTAAACCCGTACTGCACCGGGGCCCACTTTCAACTCGCCCATCGCCTTCTGCTTGATGGCCTGAACATCGCAATCCCCAACTCCAACCGCGTAAACTTCCAGCAGGTCGTCTCGCCCGGCGCATGCCGTCTGAAAGCCTGACCTTGACAGAAAGTCCTCCACATCCTGAAGGTTCACGCGATGTCCAAAAATCTTGAGAAACCGCTTTTTACGCCCAACAATGTAATAGTCGCCATCGACATCGCGCCGGGCCAGATCGCCCGTGTGCAGTACACCTGCGAAGTCGTCCCCGCGAGCCAAATCTCGATAGCCCTCCGCATAACCCATGCAGACATTTTTTCCGCGGTAAACCAACTCTCCGGTTTCATTTACCCCATCCAGCTGGTTCCCTCGTTCATCCTCCAGCCAGAATTCACCACCCGGAATCGCCTGACCGATGCTGCCTGCCTTTTCAATTGCTTTGTAATGGGGCAAGTAAGACATTCGGGCTGTCGCCTCGGCTTGCCCGTACATAGTGAAAAATCGGATTCCCCGTTGCGAACAATCCACCGCGAAATCCCGAGTCACCTCAGGAGACATCTTTCCCCCGGCTTGAGTCAGGGTGTTGAGGCTTGGCACATCCATCCTGCCAAACTTCAGTTTCCGCAGGATCTCGTAGTGATAGGGAACCCCGCCAAAACTTGTCGCGCGGGAATCCTTCAGAAAATCCCAAAAACCGCGATTAAAGAATGTTTGGTTCGTGATCGCAATCCTGGCCCCCATGATGATGTGACTGTGCAGGATAGAGAGAGCATATGTGTAGCTCGGGGGCAGAGTTGTGATCGGAATGTCATCTTTCGTAATCTCCAGATATTCCGCGATTGCCGTTGCATTACTGACAATATTTTCATGCGAAAGTCGGACGAACCTGGGACTTCCTGTGCTGCCTGAGGTGCTCAACAGCAGGGCCAGAGAGTCATGGATTTCATAGCCGTCCGAGACGTCTATTTTTAATAAACAGAATTCCCCACGGTTGCACAGGACGCGGGAATTGGGAATCTCATCCTTTCGCGAAATAGGCACCCATGCAAATTCCGGGCAATACTTCTGCAGCAAATTGCCAAGCTGTTCTCTGGTTATGGAACTCCCTACAACCAGAGGTATCGCATTACCACAGAGACAGGCCAAATAGCCCAACAGGCTATCTGCCTTATTATCGCAGAAACACAGCACCAGTCGCCGGGACGCACCTGCAAAACTGCCACTGTCCGCGAGGCCGCCTACCGCAGCGTAGGACACACGCTGCCCGTCGTCCGTCAGGAACAGTTCTGCCTCTGAGTGACGAAAAAACAATTCGGAAAACCCGGAAACCACTTCAGGTGCCTCGTTCATTATTCAGACCGCAGCAAGGATCTGCCCCATATACCACGATGTCTCGCACTGAACGTCCTCGACTCAACTATGAAACTCATCAGCCGACCAGTGTCCTGTTGGAGTGGTCTGCTGATTGGCCCGGCCATTTTTCAAGGGAACGCCCAAGGTTCCAAAGGGGGGTGGGCCGTGGGCTGGCGGTTGGCACACGGAAAGCACAAACTCACAAGCACTGACCTTACGCTTGATCCGACAGCCACTTTATCCGGCCTATTTCCAATGCGGCTTAGTTAGATTTTTTGGTCCTTCCGGCATTTGTGTGGGCAGGCCGCTTTCTCCAGTTACACCAACGAAGGCAGAACACCCAGGCTTTGAACAAATGCACCATCACCAAAAGTCGTGGAACGCGATGGTCCGTCCAGGGCGGCTGCACCAGGCCAAGGCCGGGCGAGGGTCGCGGCGGTGCCACAGCGGATGCAGACGCAGCACCGGCAGCAGATTCAGACAGCCTCGCAGCAACTGGTAGTACCACGAACGACGAAACACGCTTTTGATGCCTGTCTGCGGCTGACTGAACGCTCGCTCAGCATCCTCGAAGATTGTCCCGGCTCCAAAAATCCCGCCACAGTCGCAAACCGTAAGTAGAAAAGCTTCCCACACAACTTTGGTTCTACGCTTGAACATTCCAGCTACACGAACGAGACATCAGACACCCGCTCCAGCACCGACTGGGTTGTTATCGCCTGACAGCTACATGATGCCGGCACTCTGCTTTACGTACATCAGCTGTTCAATTTTTGCCCCAAGACCAGCTGCATAATTGGCATGGTGCACGCAGGGATTTTTTGGCACTGGAAAGGGTTTCGCTGAATTCCAGCCAGTTCCGGTCACTGAACCGGCACCAAAGACCTCCGACGGCAGCAGCCCGATGCGACACCCCAGTGAACTTTGCAGGCTCAGCCTTGCGCTGCGCTCGAACTGACACAACGCTTTT
>JBJTPZ010000845.1:0-7699 GCA_046075365.1 Planctomycetaceae bacterium | reverse complement strand
ACTGCGGGTGACAAAACCGGCGTTCCCAGAAAGTGCAGTCTGCTTGAAACCCGGTGAAAAGTAGCCATGAAGATCCTGGAAGAACATGCGCAATTCATGCTTTACATCACTTTCCGCTAACGGCATTATGGCAGCCGAAGTGGATCTGCTTGACAGACTTCCCGATTGTGATTCTGCCATATTCAGGCACGACCTCGTGCACACTGGAACACTGGTAAAACCATGGATCTGCACCAACTTTTGTCTGAGCAAGGCGTTGATCCGGAATGGACGCTCGTAATGCGGCATCGGCCGCTTCAGCGGCAGATCAGGAAGGAACTGATGTGGTTTGCCGCTGAGAATCAGGAAGTTTACAACGCCTACCAGCAGTGCCAGTCGCCACGCGTCGAACGCCAAATGAAGCAGGCCCACCACGTGGCTTCGTTCATCGGGCATGAACCCGGGCATGCACTCTTCGTTGGAATTTATTCAAATCGTGCTGCCAAAAAGGTCAGCCAGTCCTGGAGAAGTCGTAACAGAGGTTTCCGAACGCTGATGGGTCTGGGCTTGCGGAATGATCCACCCGATTGTCTTTGGTTCGACCTCAAGCTGACCGAAATCCTGTCACATTGGCAGGGGAAGATGGTCATCAAATGGCCGGGAAAAGAGGTCTCCTACAGTCGCTGGGTACATCAGAACAGTCAATTTGATGTTCATGTGATTCATGAAGAATCAATTTTGGTGAGGGACATCCCTGACTGGCGGTTCCTGGTCATCAGTTGGGACGAACTGGACCGCATCCCCAAAAGCTGGAAGGCAGCATTACGCGAGTGGTGCGGCATCTACTACATCTTTGACAGCGTTTCAAAGAAGGGCTACGTCGGGGCGGCTTATGGGAAAGAAAACCTGCTTGGTCGATGGCTGGCATACGCTCGCACCGGACACGGCGGAAATCGCCAATTGCGAAAACTGAAGCCGCATGGACTTAAGTTTAGTATTCTTGAACGCCTTTCGCCCGATACACCTGCCAGCGAAGTCATCGCTTGTGAAAACGGCTGGAAAGAACGACTGCACACCAGAGAATCCGGACTGAATGACAACTGATAGTCTTCCCCGGTGCCTTTACATCAGTGCTCAGGAGAAACACGAAGGCTTCGCGGGCTCTTCTGTGCGAGCACTGCCGGGCGACCGCCACATTTTATACGCGTTCAACTGCTGCTGCATTATCACGACGCACGATCATCCGACGCGTCAGGATTGCACAGCTCGCAGCCTGAGATCCTGCAAAAACTCACTGCCAGGCTCCAGAGCGGTCAGCAGCAAACGGTCGCGTGCACGAGTACAGGCGACGTAAAGTAAGTGACGCTCAGAGGCGTACAGACTCTCATGGTCCACTGGACTGCCCGCTGTGGCTACACGCTCTGCCAGTGGCATCAGGTCGTCGTCACACGCCATCACCACTACCCCACGACACTCCAGCCCCTTCGCAACCGACATCGTCAGCAAAGATACCGCCCCGGTATCCGCTGCCCCTGAATTCGCTGAGGTCATCGAACATGGCAACAGACCTGCAGACCGAATAGCGGCCTCCGCTCGCGGGAATTGTTTTTCCGTCCGCACGATTACCGCCAGTTCGCGAGGCGAAAATCCCTCAGCCAGCCGCTCTCGCAGCCATCTGCCGACACGCGCTGACTCCTGCGACTCCGTCCGCTCCAGCGAAACCTCCGGCAACGGACCCTCAAACAGTGATACCGTCTGATTCCGCACATCCTCAACACCATCAACATCCGTTACACGCTCAGGCAACAGCCGATCCGACACCTCGCGGATCTGCTGAGACGTCCGGTAATTCACCTTCAATGTGCGGGATCGCCCCCTGATATCAACTCCAGCAGATAACCATGAAAACGGAGACTGGAAGATCTGTTGCCCTGGGTCACCCGCAAAAAACAGAGCCTCCGGTCCCCCCACAGACAGTGTCGCCAGAAACCGCAGCTCCGAAAAGCCAACGTCCTGAGCTTCGTCCACAACCACATGGTCAAATCGCTGCGCAGAATGGCTGGGCAGCACAGACGTTACCCGCTCACACAGAGCCGACAGCGTCGTCAGGTCACGTTCAGCCAAACCCGCCAGAACGGTCTCCATCACCTGCCAGATCTGCTTTCGCTGGGGCTCCGACAGTCGCACCCGACGCCCACTTCGCTGCACTGCACGATAGCGATCCCAGCTGCGTACCTGCATATCATCAATAATGTCCCGCCACTCAGCCAGCAGAAAATTCTGACTGAATTGCCTGAGCGAGTGTTTCCGGCACGCCTCCACCAGCAGACTGCTCAGCACATCCTCTGTTACAATCGGCCGGATCGACACACCGATCGCCGCCGCCACAGAACCGGCCGCTTCGGTCACAGTTCTTACAGTAATGCGATGCCGGATCTCCGAATCAGCTCCGACCAGTATATCAACGCGACCTGCCAGCAGCGCCGCCAAAGGCTGCGAAAAAGTCGTCAGCAACACCTTCGACTTAGCCCGAGTCCTGGCCAGAAACACAGCACGATGCACGGCCACAACTGTCTTCCCTGTTCCGGCAGAACCGGACACGCGCACCGGACCATTCCAGCCTCGATCAATCAGGGCTCGCTGCGTCGGATGCAAGAACACAGCCCACTGCTCCCAGGGGTAATCCAGCGCGGTTTGCAGTTCAGCGGCGCTGGCCACCAGCCGAAACCTGCGCTGTGAATCGGGATGCAAGAAAGGATCGGTGCGAGTGCGATCTGCAGGCCCCGACGCAGCGGGTTCCGATCTTTCCACCGGAATACCGACAGCCACATTCAGCAGCGCTTCACTGGCCTCAGCCGGCAACTCAACGGCCAGACTGACAAAGGCGTCCTCATCCGCCTGCTGCACCTCGGCAATCCATTCAGCCGGCACTCCATACTGCAGCAGCTGAGCCTCAGTCAGATGGCGAAATGGACGTTTGGCAGCCGCCGACACAGGCTTTTCAGCGACCATCATCGGCTCAGAATAATTCACGGACCGTACAACCGGCACCTCACGCACCAGTTCGCGGAGCTGTACCATCTGCATTGCCCCGGTCACCGGATGCTGCTCCAGTTGCCGACGCTCGGCCCACGCATACGCCTTGTTGTGGTGATCCACGTAACACAGCAGCATGCGCTGATCCGACCGATGCACAATGATTCGCAGATCTCGGCTGACACGCACGGACCAAAACCCGCGATCCCTGGATTTCTCAACTCGATGCAGCTGCAACCCCGGCGCCGCCGGATCTGTCTGCAGATCAAATGTCGTCGTCTTGACCAGCTTCTGTTCATCTGTGGTCAGACGACGGAGACTAGTCTGGAATGTGTCAGAGATCAGCAGATCCATACACCAATCTTTCTCAAGCCACGCGCAACTCCGTCGTTAAACATCGAAATGCTGCAAGTAAAAGCGGGTTGTTTGGCCACTATCCTGTTGCACCGTCATGGCAACTCCGAGCGCCTGCGCCTGCTCGAGGGGCTTACGGGTGAAATCAAAAGTCTGGTTGCTAACAACACGAAGGAAACCAACACCATGATCGAGGTACAAAACAGCCTTTCGCCTCCTTGACGACCAGAGCATTGTCAATCGGCGAGCATGCTCTAACCCGCTTCGCTTTGTCACTATGACGTGAGGCCGATCACTTACAAGACTTAGGCAATGTTTCAGGACACTTTCCTGCAATCTTTCATTTTTCCAATCGTGATCAATCTGACGCGACGCACTGTCTCCATCCGACGAGCACATCGTCTTGACCTCTACAGTGCGAAATTTACTGCCACCGCTGACGGTGAGCAACCCCTGCAATATCTCGCGCAGTATTCGGGCATGAAGTGGAGAACGCACGTATCTGTCTTCATAGACTACAGCATCCGGTGGACCTTCCGAAAACCAACGTGAGAGCCATTCCGCGCTGCTGCATACCTCCCGCCAAAACCGCTCTCCAAGCTGACTGCACTCGCCGTTGAGCTGATTGGTTATCTCAAACATCTGACATGTGCCGGGCTTCTGATCAACAACTGACTGCAGCGTCAATACCCGCTGCGGCCTTAATTGCCCGAATGGCTCCGAATTGTACACACAAACTGTCGGAGAGTCACCGTGTGGCGATCCCCACTCTGGCCCGACAAGGAGCGACTCCGATCCGAAGACGCCAAAAGTCCGAGTTTGTCCTTCCCTGAACGTCTGCATGAGCAGGTATCCACTTCCCGATTTAGCCACCGATGCAGGAATCTCGACCAGATCCGCTCCAGCGTACTGACAGAATGCAGCCAAACCGTGCAAGGTTGGCCAGTTAACGTTTTTCCGCGTCTCCGCATCGAGGCAAACTTGCACCATCCCGGGAGTAGCCTCAACAGAACGGGCGGCGACCCTTTTTAGCGCCCCAAAATTTGCAGTTTCCCAGTTGCCCGGGTCTCCACCAACATACAGACGAATACCCCGCAATGAGGGATCCCTCAATTCCTCCAGCATCACATCATCAATCGTTCGAGGCTCAAATCGCGTCTCCCCACCAAAACATTTAAACTCCACCGGCAGAACAAGCTGCTTTAGAATCCCGGAACGCAGCCAGTCGAGTAAACGCAGTCGATCGAGAAATTTAGCATGCTGCTGCGAATCAAAGTCAAGTAGACAACCGTGACAAAATCCGTCGCACGTGCATTTATCGAGCCGAGACTCCACAGACTGAAGCAGGGTGCTAAGCGCCCCGGGAAGTCCAATCACGTATCCTGCACCGCCTGCAGCAGAATCAAACAGAAAAATATCGCGGAATTTTTCATCCCCTTCGGCTGACTCCTGAACCGCCCAACCCAACTCTCGTCGATTGATACCCAGATGTTCAGCAGCAGCATTACGCAAACTCACAGCCAACGAGGTTGCAAGCTCCATCGAAACCAAACGATCCAGCGACAATGAATCCAGAAGACGCAGTTGAAACATATCAGTATATACCTCACCACCCAGGTGAAGATTCCGCTTGATACTGTAACCGTTGCCACTGCCCGAACATTCACGATCACGTTTTTCTCCCCGCCGATTTCGCCCCCTCAGCTCAGCATGAGCACCATCTGATTCAAACGGCACATCCGGAAAAGCTGCTGCGGGCCCCTTTTCTGACGCTGCTCGCCCACAATTCAGGCACATGGCGTAGCCATGGCTATAGGCTCCGTTATTTCGATAAAAAATAAGACCTTCGCTGCTTACCCGCATCCTGCCGAGGCCTGGATTCAGCAATGACACCCACGCACTCCGGTCACAAGACAGCAGAGGTGGCAGAAAGGGAAGGAAGAGGGAATCCTCACCAGCCGCCTGCGGCGCCCCATCCAAGTAATCCACAGCGAAACCCGCTGGACGAATGTACTCCGATGATCGCACACCCCTCTGACCACCTGCCCCCTCTCCACAGCGTTCGCACGTCTCAGCAGGCCTGTGCCCCATCCCGAAGGAACCACACTTTAGGCAACGCCAAAAGTACCCGAGCGCCTGAATCTCCTGAACGTCGCTTTCGGAAGGCGGAATCTTCCAATGCATGGAAAGCCCGCTGGATTGATACGACAACCCATCAATAACGATGCTGTTACCTGGTGCGTACTCACGAAGTGCAATTGGCAACTCCCGGGAGGGAAAACCTCTAAAACTTGAACGATCTTCTTCGCCATGCTCATCTCCTCCCACCTTCCTTCGGGCAGCATTATCCGACTCCTGACTGTTATTCACGAATGGCAGTACATTCACCGGAAATCCATGCGTGGGCAGAAAACCGGCTGATGTCAATTCCTTCAGCAAATACTCCCCATCATGCCTTTCCAGGCGAAACTGCGCCGCTTTGACTGCTGGAGACTCAGCATACGCGGACAACGCGATGGCCTTCTCCCTTTCGCTCTCCAAAGCGTCGCGCTCGGCCTTCCATTCACCAAACACTTCATCAACTTCGCGTCCGCACTGCTGCGTCAACTGTTCCGCAGACTCACACTCCAGCTTAGTCTGCAGCGTGAGAGTGCGAATTCCCTTACGTATCTGGTCCGACATTAACGCCTCACGGTCCAGCCACCGCCGGAAACAACGACATCGTGGCTCACCACCATCGCTCAGATAGAACCACCCATTGGTCATCTTATGAGCATTTCCTGTCTGAGACACGAGAAACTGTGTAAGCAGCAAGGCATTTAAATGTCGCTGAACGATACGGCGACTACTCAAGGCCACAACAGGAACGTGCACTGGCGTTTGAAATGGCCAAAGCGTGTTTCTAAATACCGCCTGTGCATGAGGCTGATCCTGGCATAATGTTAACGTGCTCGAACGACTCATGTCTCTCCGTCCCGCCCGGCCAGCACGCTGCAACCAGTTCGCCGGACCAGGAGGCGCGTTACACATAGCAACAGTACTCAGCCCTCCTATGTCGATACCCATTTCCATAGTCGTTGAACAACTAAGGATATTAGTCTTGTAGTCGCGAAAACGTCTCTCCAAAGTCTGCAGTCGACTTTTTTTCTGCTGACCGGAATGCTCGGCAATCTCTGCGTAATCAAAAAACAAGCAAATTCGATCATTAAACTCGCTCCACACCCCTTGCCTGCGAAGACCCATGACGGTCTCATCTGACTCCAACCACTCGGAGATTTTTCGGGAATCAACCGCCGCCTTCTCAAAAGACCTCTGGAACGCGAACGGAAACCTTGGAACTTCCAACTTGGTCACAGCGCCAGTAGCTAACCACGACGCGTCAGTGTGATAGGGACTGACCCCTCTGAGGGTGCTATCAACGGGTTGCAACGAGACTGGACAAAACCACAAACTATCTGGAATAGCAAGGTTCGCCTCAGACAGTTTCAACTGATACCCTTTTGCGCTCTGCTCGAGAATTTCTCCAGGAATTCGCTTCCACGCATGTTCAAGGACATGTTCAACCCACTCCAGATCATCTGTCTTCTCCAAATCAAGTCCAGCGGCCAACTTTAGCATAGTGATCAATCGATGTGTCCGCGAACGCTTCGACCGCACTGTAGGCCACCGAGTCAAGCCAGACTCAGAGTCCGCAGCTGCCATCGACTGCGAGCTTACCTTTGTACCCGACCATCTTTTAAAATACTGGTCATAGACAACGCAACTCCGGGCACGCAATCCAAAATCGATCGACAACTTAAGAAATGCTCTCCAGTCACTATCAGAAAAACCTTTGGCCTGCCACCCATCAGGCGCATCACACTTTTCCAATTGTGGAAACACGACACTCACCATTCCCAGTACCTCCATGGTGATGACGTGGCGTCCTCGCTTCAGAAACTCACGAGTGAGCAGCAGACGGGCTAATTCATGAGGGCCCCGGACAGCATCACTATAACGATTCCGCAGGGAATCGAGCATAAATAAATTCACTTCGTCCGTCTCAGCCAACTTATCAACCAACTTTCCCCACGAAATCTTTGGACCAACTTGCCCTTGGGTCAGCTTTTCGTACTCGGCAACCCACTCCTTTTCTTTTTTTTGCAACCATGTATTCTCGGGATTTTTTCTGCATTCGTCGATGTCCGCCCGCAACTGCTCAATTTTTTTTGAATCCTCAGGTGACCGTTCGCTCCAGAGTTTGTGGAAAATGAAACTTCTGACAAAATTACCCTCAAACAGACGCTGCGCACGTGCGGCAAACCCGGCAGTTCCCGTCCGAGAGTCGGTG
>JBJTPZ010000844.1:0-4705 GCA_046075365.1 Planctomycetaceae bacterium | reverse complement strand
CGCGATACGCAGGCCAGCTTCCGAGGCAGCTTTCTGGGCTGGTTCTGGATCGTGCTGCCAGTGCTGGCCAATTCGCTGGTCTGGATGTTTCTCAGCGGTACGGAAGTTGTCAGTATCAACACCGGAAACGTGCCCTACCCCCTGTTTGTCCTGGTAGGCAACCTGCTGTGGACCGCCTTCAACGGCTGCTTCGTGGGCGGCCTCGGTGTCCTCTCTGAATCCGGCGGCACGCTCAGCAAAGTCAGTTTTCCTCACGAAGCACTGCTGCTGGTCATCCTGTGGAAGTCACTGCTGAACGTGGGAATGTCACTGCTGGCGCTGCCCCCGTTCCTCGTGTTCTACTCCATTGACTGGCAGTGGACCATACTGCTGTTTCCGCTGGGCATTCTTTTGACGATGCTGTGCGGCTTAAGTCTGGGTTTGATTCTGGTGCCGGTCGCAGCACTGTTCAGCGACATTTCTCGCGCTGTGAACCTGGGCCTGCGTTTTCTTTTCTTCCTGACTCCCGTCATCTTTCCCCTGCCGCAGTCCGGCCTGGCTCGGCAGCTGATGCTGTGGAACCCGGCCACCTCACTGATTGTCGGGGCAAGGAGCTGGTTTCTGGGAGGTGAAGTGATCGATTTAAGCACAATGCTGCTGGTCAGTGGCGGCTCACTTGTACTGCTGCTGCTGGGCATCCTGGCGTTAAAAGTGGCTGTACCGCACATTATTGAACGACTGGGTGGCGGCTGAAGTCTGCCAGTGGCGGGCTGGCCGCTTTGAGAAACAACATGACTGACGATGTTCTGATCAGTGCCGAACACGTGTCCAAGCGATTTTGCAGGTCGCTGAAGCGATCACTGTGGTACGGTGTTCGGGGAGTGCTGCATTCGCTGAATCCGCTGGCGACTGGCCAGCAGGAAGCAGATCTGATTCGTCCCGTTCGTGACGACGAGCTGCGACAGGACGAGTTCTGGAGCCTGCGCGATGTCAGTTTCCAGGTGCGGCGGGGCGAGTGTCTGGGACTGATCGGACATAACGGTGCCGGCAAAAGTACGCTGCTGAAGATTCTGAACGGGCTGATCAGACCGGATCGTGGTCGCATCACCATGCGGGGACGCGTGGGAGCCATGATTGAGCTGGGAGCGGGCTTTAGTCCGATCCTGACCGGGCGTGAGAATATCTTTAACCAGGCGGCCATGCTGGGCTTCAGCCCGGATGAAGTTCGCCGTAAGTTTGATGCGATCGTCGATTTCTCTGAAATCGAACACGCAATCGATATGCCGCTGCAGAACTACAGCTCGGGCATGAAGATCCGGCTGGGTTTCTCCGTCTTCGCTCAGCTTGAACCGGATGTACTGCTGATTGACGAGGTATTGGCGGTGGGCGATGTCGGATTTCGCATTAAATCGCTGAACAAGATGTCTGAGCTGATGAATCGCTGTGCGGTGATTTTCGTCACGCACGCCATGCCGCAGGTATTTCGCGTCTGCAGTGAAGTGATGCTGCTGAGTCATGGTCAGGTAAAATATCAGGGACGTGATGTGGCCGCCGGTGTGGCTCGGTATTTTGACGAGTTTGGCGGTGGCGAGCAGACCGTGACCGGGTCGGGTGAAGCTGTTGTGACGGGCCTGCATGCAGCGGCAGCCGGTCAGACCGCCAGGCTGTCGCAGACCATTGAAATTTCGTTTGGCAGTGATCTGACAGTGGATCTGACACTGCAGTTGACGGGCGGGTATCAGGCCGGACGTGTGCAGTTGCTGTTCTGGAATGCAGAGCTGCTGCCGGTGCTGGATGTGATGGGGCGTGATCTGGCCGGGCATCCGTTTCAGGCCGGGACTGACGGGAATGTCTGCGTTCTTGCTGTGCTGTCAAAACTGCTGCTGAACGCCGGGAAGTATTCGGTCAGCGTGATTGTGCTGTCTGAGGATCTGAAGGTGCTGTGCCGGCACGACAAGGCACTGTGCGTCAACGTCGTGGCAGCCTGTGCCAGCGGTGCCAGCATGATTCTCCCGGCCGAATGGTCTGTAAGGAATGCTTCATGAAAACAATGATTCTGTGCGGGGGCCAGGGCACTCGCATGCGTGAAGAGACCGAGTACCGGCCCAAGCCACTGGTGGAAATCGGTGGTCGTCCCATTCTGTGGCACATTATGAAGATCTATGCCCACTACGGGTTCAGTGATTTCGTGCTGTGCCTGGGCTACCGCGGGAACATGATCAAGGAATATTTTTTGCAGTATGAAGCCATGAACAATGACTTCACTATTGCTCTGGGCCAGCCTGAACAGATTGCCTTTCACGGCTCACATCATGAGCAGGGCCTGCAGGTCACGCTGGCTGACACCGGGCTGCACACGATGACCGGCGGCCGGGTGCAGAAGGCCGCCCGGTATGTCGACGACGACACATTCCTGCTGACGTATGGCGATGGTGTCGCGGACGTCGATGTGCGGAAGCTGGTTGATTTCCATCATGCGCACGGTCGACTGGCCACACTGACAGCCATGCGTCCAACATCCAGATTCGGCATGCTGGAACTGGACAGTGACGGGACGGTGCAGCGATTCGCCGAAAAGCCGCGTACCGAGGGCTGGGCCAGTGCCGGCTTCTTTGTGCTGAATCGCCGCGTGTTTGACTATCTGGACGGACCGCAGTGCGTGTTTGAGCAGAAGCCGCTGGAACGGCTGGCGCGTGAACAGCAGCTGGTGGCTTATCAGCACGAGGGCTTTTTCTTTGCGATGGACACGTTCCGTGAGTTTCAGTATCTGAATGAGCTGTGGGATTCCGGTCGGTCCCCGTGGAAGGTCTGGGGCTGATGGACGCCACGTTTGGCAACACCTATGCCGGCCGTCGCGTGCTGGTTACCGGACACACCGGCTTCAAGGGCAGCTGGCTCTGCCAGTGGCTGCTGCAGCTGGGAGCCGTGGTGCGGGGCTATGCCCTGCAGCCGCCCACCACGCCGTCGCTGTTTGATTCGCTCAAATTAAGCGATCGGCTGCAGGATGTGCGGGCTGATGTGCGAGATGCGGCACTGCTGCGAAAGCACGTGGCTGATTTTCAGCCCGAGTTTGTCTTCCATCTGGCAGCCCAGCCACTCGTCAGATACTCGTATCAGCAGCCTGTTGAAACCTATGAAACGAATGTGCTGGGTACGGTTTACCTGCTGGAAGCCCTGCGGCAGTGGAACCAGCCCTGTGCTGTGGTCGTCGTGACGACCGACAAGTGTTATGAGAATCGTGAGTGGTGTTACGGGTATCGGGAAATTGATCCGATGGGCGGTGCTGACCCGTACAGCAGCAGCAAGGGGATGGCCGAGCTGGCCGTGTCGGCCTGGCGGCGGTCCTACTGGGCGGATGCTCGCATTCGTCTGGCTTCTGCCCGGGCCGGGAATGTGATTGGCGGCGGTGACTGGGCTCTGGACCGGATCGTGCCTGACTGCATCCGGGCGCTGCAGGCAGGGCAGCCGGTGGATGTGCGAAACCCGGCTGCGACTCGCCCCTGGCAGCATGTACTGGATCCGCTGGCCGGTTACCTGCTGCTGGCCAGTCGGCTGGATGTGCGTACTGTCGGTGCTGCAGCGGCAGCGGGAATGTGTGACGGATACAATTTTGGACCGGCGGTGGAATCCAGCAGGCCGGTGCGGGATGTTGTGCAGACACTGCTGCAGCACATTCCGGGCACGTGGCGCAATCTGCAGACCGGTCCGGCGGTGCACGAAGCCGGGCTGCTGCATCTGTGTACTGACAAAGCGCGGCATGTGCTGGGCTGGCAGCCGATCTGGGATTTTGCCCAGTCGATGTTTCGCACAGCCGAGTGGTACAGTGAGTATGCTCGAACGGGCGATGCTGAGGGGCTGGTGAATCGCCAGCTGGCAGCGTTTCAGCAGGCGGCCGTATGAAACGTGCGTTCGTAACAGGGGCCTCTGGATTCATCGGGGCAGCTGTGGTGCGGCGACTGCTGTCTGAGGGCTGGCAGGTCGCCATTCTGCAGCGTACCGCAGTGCTGGGTGCTCGCCTGCAGGGGCTTCAGCAGCAGCTGCACCAGATTCCGTCGCAGGGTGACAGGGTCAGCGGTTTTGTGCAGCAGCTGCGGCAGTGGCAGCCGACAGCCGTGTTCCATCTGGGCTGGGCTGGTGTCGGCAGTGTGCATCGCAATGATGCGAAGCTGCAGCTGGAAAACGTGCAGTTTGCCTGCGAGCTGGCGGGTGTGTGTGCGGATTGTGGTGTACAGCATTTTATCGGGGCTGGCAGTCAGGCGGAGTATGGTCCGAAGCATGTGCTCATCACTGAGTCTGAGTGTGCGGCGCCGACGACCCTGTACGGTGCGGCCAAGCTGTCCGCCTGTGTGCTGACGCAGCGAATCTGTGAACTGGCTGGTCTGCGACATGCGTGGCTGAGAATCTTTTCGACGTATGGCCCTGGCGACAATCCGGACTGGCTGCTGCCCGCTCTGATTCGGCAGCTGGCAGCCGGACAGCGCCCCGGTCTGACGGCGTGTGAGCAGACCTGGGATTATCTGCATGTGGACGACGCAGCCGCTGCCTTCGCTGCCGTAGCGTCGTCGTCTGCCAGCGGCATTTTCAATCTGGCGTCGGGAATTGAGCGACCGCTGCGGCAGATCATTGAGCTGGTCCGCGATCTGGTGGACCCGACTGCCGAGCTGGGGTTTGGGGAAGTCCCGTATCGCCCCGATCAGGTCATGCGGATGCAGGTGAGCGTGGCACG
>JBJTPZ010000843.1:0-4651 GCA_046075365.1 Planctomycetaceae bacterium | reverse complement strand
TGCAACGCATTTCGGGCCGAGCAGAATCTGGCGACTGGTCAGCCTCTGGACGCCGACCTTGAGCGGGAGGTTGCTGCGATTACGGAGGACGTGGTGCAGGATGCTTCTCCTGACGCTGCGACTGACCGTGGTGTGGGTGTTGAGCAGATTCAGGACCTGGTGGAAATGCAGCTGATGAAGCGCGGCCACTATCGGGTTGCGCGTCGTTACATTGTGTATCGGGCGGAGCATGCGAAGATTCGTTCGCTGCGGCAGCCGGAGGCACTGGAGGTCACTGAAACAACTGTTGCTCCGCGGATGCACGTCCGTCTGGAGGACGGTTTGCGGGTGTTGTTTGACATCAACCGGATTCGGCGGCGTCTGGATCTGGCGTGTGCCGGATTGCCGGACTGTGATGCTGAGGATTTGCTGCAGGAAGTGATCAAGTCGGTATTCGACGGGATTTCGGTTGGCGAGATCTACCGGGCGATGATTTTGGCGGCGCGGTGTCGGATTGAGTGTGATCCGGCGTACGACATTGTGGCGGCGCGTCTGCTGCGGATGGTGATCAGCAACGAGGCTCTGGGAAGTTCTCCTGCGAATCCTGCCGAGTATGCTCGTCTGTACCGCAATCAGTTTGAGCACTACATCATTGACGGGATCAATTCCGACCGTCTGACTCCTGAGCTGCGGACTTTGAATCTGACGAAGATTGCAGCGGCGCTGCAGCCGGAGCGAGACGGGTTGTTCCGTTATCCTGGTCTGCAGGCGGTCTATGACCGTTACCTGCTGCACATTGACAGCCGTCGCATCGAGATGCCGCAGTATTTCTGGATGCGAGTGGCGATGGGTCTGGCGCTGCGTGAGAGCCAACCGGAAGAGCGTGCGATTGAGTTTTACAATCTGTTGTCGACGATGCGTTTCACTTCGGCGACTCCGACGCTGTTCAACGCGGCGACCAATCATCCGCAGCTCAGTTCCTGTTATCTGTCGACGGTGAAGGACGATCTGGACCACATCTTCAAGTGTGTTTCGGACAACGCGCGTCTGTCGAAGTGGGCTGGTGGTCTGGGGAATGACTGGACGAACATTCGCGCCACCAATGCTCATATTAAGGGCACGAACGGTCGCAGTCAGGGAGTGATTCCGTTCCTGAAGGTGGTGAACGACACAGCGGTGGCGGTGAACCAGGGTGGCAAGCGGAAGGGTGCGGTTTGTTCGTACCTGGAAACGTGGCACATGGACATTGAGGAGTTTCTGGATCTCCGCAAGAACACTGGCGACGACCGTCGTCGTACTCACGACATGCACACGGCCAACTGGATCCCGGACCTGTTCATGAAGCGGGTCGAGGAGGAGCGTGAGTGGACTCTGTTTAGTCCGGACGAGGTGTCTGATCTGCACGATCTGGTGGGACGAGCGTTTGAAGAGCGTTACGTGCAGTATGAGAAGATGGCGGAGACCGGCGAGATTCGCATGAGCAAGCGGATTCCGGCGATTGATCTGTGGCGCAAGATGCTGACTCGACTGTTCGAAACGGGCCATCCGTGGATCACGTGGAAGGATCCTTCCAACCTGCGTTCTCCGCAGGATCACGTGGGTGTGGTGCACAGCAGCAATCTGTGTACTGAAATTCTGCTGAACACATCGCCGAATGAGACGGCGGTCTGCAATCTGGGTTCGATCAACCTGCTGGCGCACATTCAGAACGGTCGTCTGGACGTGGTGTTGCTGGAGCAGACTGTGCGAACGGCGATGCGGATGCTGGATAATGTGATCGACATCAACTACTACCCGACGGACGAAGCGAAGAATTCGAATGCGCGGCATCGTCCGGTGGGTCTGGGTCTGATGGGTTTCCAGGACGCGCTGGCGGCGATGAACATCAGCTATGCCAGTCCGGAGGCTGTGGACTTTGCTGACTACAGCATGGAAGTGATTTCGTACTATGCGATTCTGGCGTCAGCGGATCTGGCGGCTGAGCGTGGGGTGTACAGCACGTATGCGGGTTCGAAGTGGGATCGGGGGATGTTGCCGATTGACACGATGGATCTGCTTGAGCGTGAGCGTGGCTGTCGGATTGACGTGGACCGTTCGGCGCGGATGGACTGGTCGGTAGTGCGTCAGGCGATCGCTCAGCATGGCATGCGAAACAGCAACTGCATGGCGATTGCACCGACGGCGACGATCTCCACCATCATCGGTGTGTCGCAGTCGATCGAGCCGATGTACAAGCACTTGTATGTGAAGAGCAATTTGTCGGGCGAGTTTACTCATTTGAACACCGCACTGGTGAGCGAACTGAAGGAACGCGGCCTGTGGGATGCTCAGATGCTGGAGATGCTGAAGTACTACGACGGCACGCTGATGGAGATCGACCGTATTCCGGCCGACATCAAGGCTCGGTATGTCACAGCCTTTGAGCTGGAGCCGCGGTGGCTGATCGAATGTGCGGCTCGCCGTCAGAAGTGGATTGACATGGGTCAGTCTCTGAATCTGTACATGCGGGAGCCCAGCGGTCGCAAGCTGTACGACATGTACTTCCTGGCGTGGCGGAAGGGTTTGAAGACGACTTACTATCTGCGGACTCTGGCTGCGACTCAGGTTGAAAAATCCACTGTGGACATCAACAAGTTTGGTGTTCAGCCGCGGTGGGTGAAGTCGAAGAGTGCTTCCAGTGAGATTCAGGTCAATCGCGCGGATGACCCGCGTGAGACGGGTGCGGACATTGTTCCGGCGCCGCATATTTTGCCGGTCACTGAGGCATCTCAGTATAAAGCCTGCAGTATTACCGATCCGGACTGCGAAGCGTGCCAGTAAAGAATCTGGTGAGACGCTGACTTCGACTGCTGATCGAAAAACTTTCATTTCAGCGGTGAAGTCAGCGACGTTTCTGCGGTGCTTCGGTTAAGGTGTAAAAGCATCAGGACGTGTTGCGTAATTTTGTCTGTTTCTTTCTGCGATGTCGCTGAATCGGCATTGCTTAGTGGTTCTCAAGGAGTGAGCTGAAAATGTCCGTACTGACTTTCGATGATGTCCCGGCAACAACTGCTGCTCCTGCTGCCCCTGTTCCGCCTGCGGGTGGTCGGGTGAAGGCGACGGAGAAGCGTCTGATCAACTGTGCTCAGGTGGACGTCAACCAGCTGATGCCGATCAAGTATCACTGGGCGTGGGAGCATTATCTGAATGGCTGTGCGAACCACTGGATGCCGACAGAGGTTCCGATGAACCAGGACGTCGAAATCTGGCGGTCGGACAAGCTGACTGATGACGAGCGGCTGGTGATCAAGCGGAATCTTGGGTTCTTTTCGACAGCCGAGTCTTTGGTTGGCAACAACCTGGTGCTGGCGATCTTTAAGCACGTGACGAATGCCGAGTGTCGTCAGTATTTGCTGCGTCAGGCCTTTGAAGAGGCCGTGCATACTCATACGTTCCTCTACGTTGTGGAAAGTCTGGGCCTGAACGAGGGCGAGATTTTCAACATGTACCGCGAAGTCCCCGCGATTGCTCGCAAGGACGACTTCGAGATGGAGCTGACGGCCGAAGTGCTGTCTGACGGTTTCACCACGGATACTCCGGAAGGCCGTCAGATGTTCCTGAAGAACCTGATTGGCTATTACGTGATCATGGAGGGGATTTTCTTCTACAGTGGTTTCGTGATGGTGCTGTCTTTCCATCGTCGCAATCTGATGAAGGGGATTGGCGAGCAGTTCCAGTACATTCTGCGGGACGAGACGACTCATATGAACTTCGGAATTGACCTGATCAACGGGATCAAGTCCGAGAACCCTGAGTTGTGGACTCCGCAGTTCCAGGCTGAGATGCTGGAGCGCGTGCGGAAGGCAGTGGAGCTGGAGATTGCTTATGCGGAAGGCTGTCTGCCGCGTGGCATTCTGGGTTTGAATGCTGAGGCGTTCCGTGATTATGTGCAGTACATTGCTGACCGTCGTCTGGAGCGAATTGGTCTGCCGACTCAGTATGGTTCTTCGAATCCATTCCCGTGGATGAGTGAAACGATGGACCTGTCGAAGGAGAAGAACTTCTTCGAGACTCGCGTGACCGAATACCAGAGTGCCGGCGCATTGAACTGGGACTGAAGTCTGGCTGACTGGTCAGATTTTAGATTGTCGCAGACGAAATCATCAAAATCAGCAAACAGCCGCAGTCTCCTGAGGGGACGGCGGCTGTTTGTGTTTGTGCGGTGAGCCGGAGTTTGTAGAATTCAGCAGGCGGTGCCGGAGCGGGCTGCTGGACTTGACGGGAGGTGGGGAGGGGATGCTGATCTGTGATGCGATTCCGAATCACGAATCATCGCTCAATGACCTTTCGGAGGAGCGATTCCGACTGACGTACCTGCGTCAGGCTGTTTCGGAAGAGACGATTCGTGAGAACAATCGATCGATTCGGCATCAACTGGCGAGCCTGCGACTGTATGACCTGCGGAATGATTGTCCGACGAATGCCGGCTTGATTGTGCTGTGTGATTCGCCGGTTCGGTTCCTGCCGGGTGCTTATGTGCAATTTGTCCGGTATTCGGGGGTGGATGAGGCGAGCGAGGTGATATTTGAGAAACGAGCGGAGGGTGATCTGCGTACGTTGTTGTCGACGCTGGATCTGCTGATGGACGTGAATACTCGGCAGTGGCCTGTGAACATTGGCGGTTTCCGTGAAG
>JBJTPZ010000842.1:0-5967 GCA_046075365.1 Planctomycetaceae bacterium | reverse complement strand
TCTCGACTTCGGACGGCCATTTACTGGGCCGCTGTGCTGGCGAGGCGGCAAGCCGCGTGTTCCTTGGCAGCTCTGAGGATCTGCTGCGAAACATCCACGGCGTGGCCATTGTGGCGGAGCTGGATGGGGACGAAATCGGCTACCTGCTGGGCCGCGTCGCGAAGATTCGGCGGGGTTAGGGAAGCAGGGAGCAGGAACGAGGGGCGTAGGAACGAGGGCAGGGCGGCGACAGGGGAGTGGGTGTGAGGCGGTTGGAGGGCGGGCTGGGTCGGCGGGGATTTGGTGATTTGTTGCCCCAAAATGTGTCGTTCACGGCGGATAGTGCATGAAAACTCGCTTTGCTCGTTTTTAGAATTGAGCGGCGTGGACGGTTCAGCAGGCACAGCTGCGGAGTGGACGTGACATGAGTTCAGAGTGGACGGTACCCGAAGACGGCAAGATTCCAATTTGCCCGATTCGACTTATGGACCTGATGGCGCACCTCGGGGATGGCACTCAGAAAGAGCTGGCAAGTCGGATGGGTGTAGGCCTGCGGGCACTTACGAACTATCTGAAAGGGGAAGGAATCTCGCTCAAAGAGTGCCTCAAGGTGATGAAGCACCTGGGGATTACCGAACCGAAGGAGCTGGACAGTCGTTACCGTGAGTCGCATACGAATCTCAGCATTCTACTGGGACCAGTATCGTCGCTGCCATTGTCGCTGCCTTCAACGGAGTGGGATCCGTCATTGATGCCTCCGGGGGCTCTGCTAAGGGCCGATCTGAGCGTGGTTGAGTTTCATATGCGAGAGCGGGAGCTCAAGGAGCTCGAGAACTGGTGTATCGGTCGCGAGCGGTTGCTGGTGCAGCTGTGTCACGGCCCGGGCGGCATGGGCAAGACTCGGCTGGCAATTGAGCTCTGCCGCCGTATGAAAGAATTCAAATGGCGGGCCGGTTTTCTAAAAAGAGACCAGATTCAGCAGGACGCAGAGTTATGGCGCAAAGCGCTGGAGCTGAACCAGCCCCTGTTGCTGGTGCTGGATTACGCAGAGCACCGGGCGGATACAATTCGCTGGCTGGTGGAGCAGGTGGTGGCGGTGAAAGGCGCCCGAGTGCGGTTGCTGCTGCTGGCTCGGAAGCCGGGCGAGTGGCTGGAGAATCTGAAAAGTCATGCACCGGGGCGAGATATCTTTACTGGCCCCGCCTTTTCCAAACGCAGCCTCAGTCCGGTATCGGTGGCGAAGGAGGACCGCCGGAAATCGTGGGACATTGCCAATCGCGACCTTGCAAAGGCTCTTCGAGTGTCTCCCGTAGCGAGGCCTCCTGAGAATCTCGACGCCGACCACCTCCAGCGAGTCCTGCTGCTGCAAATGACGGTGCTGGCTGGGCTTGATGGCGTACAGGTTGAGGACGAGGATGGTCTGCTGGACTATGTGCTGCGCCGAGAGCGCAGTTTCTGGGCAAGGCAGCTGCGGGTGCACAATCTGCCCGAAACGCTGCTTCCGGGGCTGGGGCAGGCGATGGCGGCGGTAACCGCTTATATGGGAGCGGAGACAGAAGCTGACGGCATGCATATTTTTCGGGGACTGCCGTTCTTCTCCGGTCAGCCGGAAGCGACGCTGCATGCTTTGAATCAGATTCTGGCGGACTGCTACCCCGGAGCGAAGTGGATTGAGCCGGTGCAGCCAGACCTGCTGGGGGAACGGCTCATCGATGTGTCCACGGACGACCCGGTACTGAAAGAGACAATTTTCGGCCTGTTTGAAGCTCGATGAACAGGTGAACTCCATGCTGCGGGCGGCCAATCTGCTGGTGATGCTGAATCGAATCGCTGGTCGAAATCCGGACTCGATTGTCAAGATTGAGGAGTTTCTTGCTCGTGATCCTGAAGTGACTGCTCCGCTGGCGATTGAAGTGGCGATTGAGGAAGGCGACCCGATGGGCAGGGCGCTGGCGAATGTGTTGCTGAAGCATGCGGATCCTGGACTGGCTGTACGTTTGCACGATCAAATTCCGGGGCGCACCACGGCGCTGCAGGAAGCGGCGATCATCGTGACGGCCCAGATTGCCATTGCGGCGCAGCGGCTTCCGGGTATTCCGGTGACGTCCATCGCTTCGACCAGGATCAGCCTGGCTTATCGGCTGTCGGAATCGGGGCAGCACGAGAAGGCGGCGAGTGAGCTGCAGCAGGCTGTGGAGAGTCTGGAGCAGTTGTATCTGGAGAATTCGCGGTCGGCAGAACGGCTATTGGCGCAGGCTCAGAATAATTATGCCGGGGCATTGGGTGAACTGGGCCTCCGCGCCGAAGCTCTGCAGGCAGCGAAGCGTGCGTGTGAACTCTATGAGATGATGGACAGCCGGAATCCCGGCAGCTGCCAGGCTGAGCTGGCCACCAGCTGGCAGGTTCTCTCTACGATGCTGGCGGCGGCCGGTCAGCGACGAGAGTCGCTGGAGCCGGTTCGTAAGGCTCTGGCACAGCGGGAGGCGATGGCAGAGAAGGTTCCGGGGCTGTTACCGAGCATCGCGTCGTCTCTGAATACACTGGCGATACGCCTGGTGGAAGTGGGAGAACTGCAGGAGGCATTGTCACTGGTGCAGCGAGCAGTGCGGATTCGTTCAGACCTGTACGACCAGAATCGTGATGCGTGGGCGGCGGACCTGGCGTATACGCTGGACATCGAGGGCATGGTTCTGGCAGCGAATGGAGCGATTTTCGCGGCGATCGAATCGACCGAGCGAGCTGTGGCGCTGTATCTGGCGCTGGCGGCATCGCGGCGGAAATCATATTTGCCGGATCTGGCAACTGTGGAAGGGAATCTGGCGATTCGTCTGCGAGCGGCCGGGCGATTCGGGAAGGCTTTAGCGTTGGCCGAGGCAGCAGTCGGCTGGTGGCGTGAACTGGTTCAGGAAGATGAACAGGCGCACGGTTCGGATCTGGCCGGAGCATTGAATACTTTGGCGGTGCTGCTGGGCGATAATGGCCAGCAGGAGGCGGGGCTGGAAGCTGCGAGGGAATCACTGAAGATGCGAATCCGACAGGCTCGAAAGGAGCCGGCAAAGTTTCTGCCGGTTCTGTCTGCGAGTCTGACTGGGCTGTCGAATCGACTGAGTGATCTGGGGCGGGATGCCGAGGCACTGATGTATGCTCGAAAAGCCGTCGCGGCGCAGCAATTTCTTGCGGCGGCGGACCTCGACGCTTTTCAGCCGACGCTGGCGTCCGCTGTTCACAACCTGGGAGTTCGCGAGGCAAAGTCCGGACAACTGCGAAAATCACTGGAGTGTGCTGTCCGTGCTGTGGCCCTGTACAGTGATTTGTGTGTGAAAAATCATGCAGCGCATGGTCGCGGGCAAGCAGTCGCCATGAACACGCTGGCGGTGCGACTGGCCCAGTGTGAAGAGTATCAGGAAGCCCTGCGTGTGTCCCGTATCTGTTGTGGATTGCTGGAGACCCTGTACGAAGAGAACCAGCAGCTGTGGCGATCGGATTTTGCGACAGCGCTGCAAACCTATTCCAACCGGCTGGCTGATGCAGGCCGGCTGGAAGAATCGTGCATGGAGGCGGAGCGAGTGGCTGAGCTGCGACGTGCTGCGTGTGATTCGGAGCCGGACAATCCGGTGTTGCGGCAGGATCTGGCGGATGCGTTGACGAATCTGTCCGTACGGATGGAGCAGAGTGGGCGCACGGGGGACGCAAGTCTCATTTGAAATCGGACAATTCTCCGAACAGGTGACTTCCATGCTGCGGGCGGCCAATCTTCTGGTGATGCTGAATCGAATCGCGGGTCGAAACCCGGATTCGATTAAGAAGATTGAGGAATTCCTTGCGCGTGATCTCGAGGTGACTGCTCCGCTGGCGATTGAAGTCGCTATTGAGGAGGGCGACCCGATGGGCAGGGCGCTGGCGAACGTGTTGCTGAGACATGCGGAACCGAGGCTGGCGATGCGTTTGTATCGCCGACTTCCGGCGCAATCCGCGTCATTGAAAGAGGCTGCGGTCGTAGTGGCAACGCAGATCGCAGGTGCTGCAGAGCGGATTCCGGGCATTACGTTGACACTTGTCGCCTCGACAAAGATCAGTCTGGCCCACTGGCTGTCAGACGCGGGGCAACATCATCAGGCAGCGATTGAACTGCAGCAGGTTTTGGACAGTCTGGAGCAGCTGTATCTGAGTGATTCAGAGGGATCAGAACCGTTATTGGCGGAGGCTCAGAGGCATTACGCAGAAACATTGAATGAGTTGGGACGGCGTGACGAGGCGCTGACTGCGGCTCGACGTGCGCGTGAATTGTTTGAGGCCATGGACGGACGTTCTCCCGGTAGCAAGCGAGTCGATTTGGCGATCAGTCTGCAGGTTTTGTCCACGGTGCTGGAGTCAACTGGGCGACGACGTGAGTCGCTTAGTCTGGCTCGTAAAGCCCTCGTCATCCGCGAGGCGATCGTTGAGACCGCACCGAAGCTGTTACCAGACGTGGCATCTTCACTGAACAGCCTGGCAATAGGTCTGGCAGGAGTCGGAGACCACCACGAAGCCCTGCCCCTGATCCAGCGATCAGTACAGATTTACTCGGATTTTTACGACCAGAACCCAGATGCGTGGGCTGCTGATTTTGCATTTGCTCTGGAAGTTGAGGGAATGGTATTGGCACTGAATGGAGCGACATTTGAGGCAATCAGATCGACAGAGCGGTCTGCAGCGTTGTATCGGGCGTTGGCCGTGGAGCGGCGGCGAGCAGTTCTGCCGCACCTCGCCAATGTGGAAGGAAACCTCGCGATTCGTCTGCGAGATTCCGGGGAACTTGAAAAAGCCCAGCCATTCGCGCAGGCTGCGGTTGAGTGCTGGCGTGAGCTTGTTGCTGAGGACGAGCAGGCGTACGGACCGGGACTGGCCCATGCGCTGAGTTCTCTGGCGTTGCTGCTACGTGACGCTGGTCAGCACGAAGCCGGCCTCGAAGCGGCGAGAGAGTCGCTGAAGATGCGGATCAGACAGGCGAAGCGGGAGCCAGCAAAGTTTCTGCCTGCGCTTTCCATAAGTCTGGCGCTGCTGTCGCATGGACTGTGTGATATCGGTCGGTATGCCGAAGCATCACGGTACGCCCGGAAAGTAGTTTCGGTGGAGCAGGTACTTGTGGCGACTGACCGGAGCGCATCTCTGCTGACGCTGGCTTCAGCAGTGCATAATCTTGGTCTTCTGCTGCGCAAATCCGGTCAACTGTCAGAATCTCTGGAGTGTGCTCGGCGTGCCGTGACGCTGTACAGCGAGTTATGCACGGGAAATGGCACGAAGTATGGGCGCGAGCAGACAACGGCAATGAATACGCTGGCGGTACGGCTTGCGCAGTGTGGAGAGGTCAGCGAAGCGTTGCAAGTGTCCAGAAACTGTTGTGGGTTGCTGGAAATCTGGCATGAAGAGAATGGGCCGCTTTGGCGGTCGCAGTTTGCAAGGGCACTGCGAACCTATTCAAACCGATTGGCGGATGCAGGACAGCTGGCAGAGTCCTGCACTCAGGCAGAGCGGGTAGTGGAGCTTCGACGGGCATTGTGTGAGTCGGAGCCAGACAATCCGGTGTTGCAGCGGGACCTGGCGGACGCGTTGACGAATCTGGCAGTGAGGCTGGAGCACGCTGGGCACTCGGAGCAGGCCTTGCGTGTTATGGAGGCGGCAGGGCGATTCGGACGGGCACAGGAGCTGTCCGACGTGACAGCAAAACCTCCGGGCTTGTAGGCGAACAACTGTGGCTGCGGGTATTACAATTGCAGCCATTTGCAGAGATGGGCTGCTGGAGTGATGGGTTCGGGCTGGAAAGCCCGAACTACGTTGTGTCCCTCTCTTCACGAAAGCCCGATTGACTGTCACTGATCTCAGGTCACGGTTTCACTTCCGAAGACGCGAACGATTTTGCGACGCAGGCGGAGGCAGTCCGGCGGGACGGCTGGCTGGCCGGCTGTCCGACGGTGCTGGTTGATGATTCGCAGCAGATTCAGAAACTGC
>JBJTPZ010000841.1:0-3374 GCA_046075365.1 Planctomycetaceae bacterium | reverse complement strand
TACGTCATGAGCGTGCACTCCGGTTTCCCGTTTTCTTTGCACCATCGATCCAGTGCTTCTGATTGTTCTTTCGGGACCACTGCATCCTTTGTTCCCTGGTGGATCAGCAGCGGTGGCAGTTTCTGTACGCGAGTTTTTGTCAGACGCATGGCGTTCGGCATCGTACCTAATCTAAAACTATCAACGGGCCCGAAATAGTCGATTACGCAAGTGACGGGCGATTTAAGTGCTGCGTTCAGCACAAGATTGCCACCCAGCGAGAAGCCTGTATAGCCAATCTTACCGTTGGGCAGCCGCCGGCGGGCCTCGGCAGCAGTGGCCTTGAGTGCGACCACCCACTGATCAAACTTGTCCGGACTGGAAAAAACGACGTCCATTCCCGGGACGGAACTGGTGGTCTGAAAATAATCCGGCGACAGAACACAGAACAAGGTAGCCGGCTTTCGCCAACTCTTCACAGTAGCCTTCGATGGTCCTGTGGAACGGTGGCTGCATCCCATAGGAACCATATGCCACGACGACTGCGTGGGCCGGAGATTTGCCGACCGGGTTCCAGACAGACATGTTGATCGATTTTTTGCCGACGGTCAGTTTTGTCGTGTTGTGGCGATTGATGCGTTTTTTAAACGTGGCTTCAGTGCGGCTGGGGCTGGTTCCAGATTTTGCAGGGGCCAGCAAAGACGGCTTTGGTGGGAATGGCGGGGTGCCCGGGTTGTCCCTGCATGCGGAGCTGTGCAGATGGGTGCAGCCACGCGTCGGCCGGGACTTTGCGAGGTGCCAGCAGATTGACGTGTCCGCCGTCTGCGTGCTCTGCTTTTTGTGCAGCTTTGTCCATGTCGGTCTCACCCACAGGGGCCCATGGGTTACCTTGTTCGTCGGGCTGCCGCAGAATCAGCCCGTGCTGGCTGAGCTGGCTGATCATCCAGTCGAGTGTGATACTGGAAAGACCGTGGTTTGCGAAGCCTCCGCCGACGTTGGAATGAGCGCCGGCAAACCACACCTGCTGAATAGATCCGTCATTGAGTCGCGGTCCGTCAAACAGCGTCGGCTCAAAGGGGACTCGCTGTTCGTCGAGTGCAACGGCATGGTAGGCGCGGGGGATGTGATGATGCAGGACGGGTTCAAGAAAGTCGTATTTGAGTTCGTTGATCTGACGGAACAATTCGATGGCGACATTCTGCGGAAATATCTTCCACGGGACGCCGAGGGCGCCGACTGTGTCCCAGACGGCCACGGCATCGACAATGCCGGGTACCGGCGGGTGGCAATGGTTTTCGATGTACTGCAGCAGTGGTTTAGCCTCGGTTTTTCGCTTTGAGTAGAGTTCCCAGAGCTTGTCGATTGCGACCTTGTCCGCCAGGTCACCCAAATCCAGCGTGTGATTTTTCAGGACACCACAGGTTGCCACAAATGATGCGAGGCAGCGAGCGGAGAATGCGCCGCGACTAAAGCCAGCAATGATGATGCGGGAGCCGGGGACATAATTGTTTACAATTTCCAGGTAAGCGTCCTTGATTTGTTCGAAGAGTCCTTGTCCGAGGACACCGCCACGAATTTTGTCGAAGATCCCCGTTCCGACGCCTTCGACGTAGACCGGTACCTGCAGGGACGATTTGAAGTGAGTCGCACTGTCATAAAGCCGGGCGACGTTGGTGGCTGCCGGCGAAGCGGTGTTTGATTCGTCGTTCCAGGTTCCGTCGAGACAGATCAGGATGCGTTTCATGCGGTCGCCTGTTGCGGTCAGTGGTGGCAGGGGGAGTGGTGAGGTAAGTGGAGGAGCGATGGGGTTATTGACTGAATGGCAGTTGCCTGAAGGTTAATCTAAAGGTTGGTCTGCATCTGAATTCTGAAGATCCTGAGCGGCACGACCCTTGTCAAATGGACTGCCGGGATTTTCTGGAAAATTATTGGGAGCCCTGGAATGGCAGGCGGTTGACGCTGTTTTGGTCTGTAATACCAGTGCGCGGCTTAGTCGTTTTGTGTGACAGGAAAAAAACGTGTTTTTGGTATTTTTTACAAAACTTTTGGTTCCAGCGTGCTGTGTTTCTGGTGGATTTTCACGACAGAGTTTCAGATGTTTTTAAGAAATATCGAAGTAAAAGTGGGACTTGGGCTCGTTGACGACTCAGAATGCACCTGTTCCGTAAATACTCGCGGTTGGCCCCGGGCAGATACTGTTGATGGCGCCGGAGCTGAAGGCACTGGAGCAGGCGGATGAAGCTATTGTTATTCCAGCTGGGTTCCACAGCAGCGGAACTGCGATTCTGGGTGGGTGTACTGGACTGTGTCGACGCACCGTCGCTGTCCTGGTCAGTCAACGGCAAAGACGTGATGCCTCAGGTGGTGCGGCCATTACAGGCGGTGCGTCCGGCGGGTGTGCTGGCTGACAGCCGTGAGGCTCGGACTTTTTCGGGTGTCTTCACCTTTCCAGCGCAGCTTGCCACCAGGGTTTCCAACATAGTCGGCGTCCGGTGTGGCGGTGAGCAGGCTTTAATGCGGACGGTGCGACGTCTGCCCCGGTCGATCCGCGGTGATTCGTCGGGTCTGCTGCGAGTGTTTTTAGCATCATGTTTTCATGCGGCTGAGGCGGATGCGGAGGCGATGGCGTCGACAATGTACAGCGTGCGGAAGGCCTGCAGTCCCAGTGCTGGTCCGGACTTTTCTGTGCTGATGGGCGATCAGGTGTATCTGGATCTGCCCACCATTGCCGATTTTCCCTCGCAAAACCCAGCACTGGCACGATTGCTTGAAGAGAAGTACGTCGTGAACTGGCGTGGTGGTGCGGGCGGGCGAAATTTTGACCAGTTTCTGAAGCTGGCGCCATTTTTTGCACAGTCCGACGACCATGAGTTCTGGAATAATTATCCGCACATCAGCCCGGTGATTCAGAATTCGTGGACGCTGGCTGGCCGGCAGGCGTGGACAGAGGCTGCTGCTGCACTGTACCGGGGGTTTCAGGCAGCTGATCCGGCGAATCCTGAGCGTCCGGTGCGACTGGATCTGGAGGAGGTCTCCTTCTTCTTTCTCGACACCCGATTTGCTCGTACGGAATACACATTTTTGCCGCGTGTGGGGCTTGACATGGTTCGGCAGTGGGTGGACGACCTGAACGCAGATCGCAGGGTCGGCGTGATTGTCACTGGCCAGTCTTTGTATGCGCCGGCGGCCGGGATGATCGGCGGAAAGGTTGCAGACAAGGAATATCCCGACTACCGGGATTACCGATCGCTGGTTGAGCAGCTCGTGCGTGTCGAACCGCCGCTGATTTGCCTGACGGGTGATGTTCACTGGGGTCGAGTACTGCGTTCGATTGACCTTCGACCGGGTCGGCGGGGGAATGTCTACGAGGTGATCACGTCGCCGTCTTCGCTGGT
>JBJTPZ010000840.1:0-2424 GCA_046075365.1 Planctomycetaceae bacterium | reverse complement strand
GCATTATTTTGGAACGACCGGCTCGGCCACTTTCTTGAGCAGCTTGTCCAGGTTCGTTCGCTTGAACAGGCGAAAGCCATTCACCGGATTGTCACCGTGAGTAGCCCATTTGAAGACCGTGTTCTGCGATACACCGAGTCTCGGAGCAAGTGAGCCTCGACGCTGGCAGCCAGCGTCTGGCGATTCAGAAGTGGATCCGGTCGGTCGTGGGTGTTCATGGCTCGTTTTTCTTCATCCATCGCGTTTGTCTGACGTCCCGATGGCAAAGCGAAGTCGCAGTTTTCTGTACGGGAAGCGTTCACGTTTTCCGGGTGGTCAATTCCCGGCCCTGCAGCATAACCTCAAATACCAAAAAAAACAGCCATTCCTGCGGGCGAGGCAAATTTCACTGACTGCTGGCCGAGTGGCAGGACACTGCGCTGTCCGACCCCCCGCCGTCATCTCACCGCGCAAAATCCCGACACCCTGACTGGGGCAGAAAAAATTGTCTACGGTCGCAACCGGTGTCCACGCGGGATACTGCCTGCTGACTTCGATATCCCGATCCTGATGATCGAACTGGACTTCGATTCCCTGGAAGAGGCAGAGATGCTGCGGTATCTGCAAATGATGAGGAACCCGTGGCAGAATTGGCGGTGACAACAGCCAGGACGCAGAAGGCCCCGTTTATTGACGACCCATCAGCCCCACCGTGGGACACCGCAAATCACCCGGCTCTGGCCACCGTGCGGCGAAAATCACTGCTCTGGACACTGCCAATGCATGAGGTGCCGTCCGGGTTTTCTGAGTGGACGTATGTGCGTGCCGAATCGACGTCTGCCGATTTGCGGCGGCGACATGCGAGCGTTGGGAAGATCCGCTTCAATGAGATCGGTGGGGCGGGGCTGGTTCCGGAACTTCGGCCTGCTGCAAATGGAAATGGTGGCAGGATTTCTGGCCAGATCTCAGGAAGGGCTGATTCAGGAAGGGTTTACGTGTTCGCTTGGCGGTTCGTGCGGGCAGTGAATCGCCGCGTGTGAGGTTCATGGCGTCTGGAATTCCGGATAACGGCGCGTCGACAGCAGGGAAAATGTCTATCGGCGCGACGATACTCTATGGACGTGTGGCGTTACGAATCGGGAATGACTTCGTGATCGTGCAAGTGCTCGGCTGTGTACCAGCACCCGTGACTTGCCAGCCCCTGTGACTGCTGGTGACGGGTTTACCGTGATTCGTTCCAGGATCAAACTGCGGTGGTCCTGTCGGCGGCCGACCGCGGTGTTCTTGAAAACTGCCGGGACCTTTGAACAGCAGCCGCGATTCGAATGGTCTGTTGCTTTTTCGCAACAAAGCCGCAGGTTCAACCGAACACGGCCGGCGCTGGAAAATCGGCGATCGAATTTTGTTGACATCTGGTCCGCGAGTGATCCAGCGAGTTTTGGGCGGCCACTACTGCGGATGTTTCTGCCGCTGATCGGTAAACAGCGCTGGTAGTCCTGCGCATCCCCGCGCGGCACCGTCCAGACCGATTCACTGCGGGCGCTGTATTCGTCATCGAATCGGTACCGATCCGGATTGCAGCGGACAGCCCAGAATCGTCGCGAGCTGCTCGGCGGCGGCGTTTGGTCGGCAGGCATGGCGGTTTCCTGGAAGCAGCGCTGGCGTGGTCAGTGGTCAGTGAGTTGTGGGTTGGGGGGGCTTCACGCGAAGCCGCGAAGCCGCGAAGCCGCGAAGGCGCGAAGGCGCGAAGGCGCGAAGGCGCGAAGGCGCGAATGGAGGGCGGTGGCGGACGGTTTTCGAGTACGAGTACGAGTACCGTCCGCCAGGGCGGACTGAGTACGAGTACGAGGGGGGTGGGCAGTGGGCGGTTGGGCGGTTTGGTCTCACGCGAAGCCGCGAAGCCGCGAATGCGCGAATGCACGAAGGGAGGCGCAGGGGGCTGCTGTGGTGTGTTGTGAACTGCCTGCTCTCCTCTCAACTTTCTCGCATCTGCTCTCTATGGCATGGATGCCGTGGCCCCCTCACCCCCGACCCCTCTCCCCCGTTTCACGGGGGCGAGGGGAGGAAGAGTCGTCAGTGAGTTGCCGGGGGGCGGGGGCTCACGCGAAGCCGCGAAGCCGCGAAGGGAAACGCAGGGGGCTGCTGTGGTGTGTGGGTAAACTGCCTGCTCTCCTCTCAACTTTCTCGCATCTGCTCTCTATGGCATGGATGCCATGGTCCCCTCACCCCCGACGCCTCTCCGCCGTTTCACGGGGGCGAGGGGAGGATTGTGTGTTTTTTTGGTTGTGAAAAAAGCACCAGCACCCCTCGCCCCTGGAAGGGGAGAGGGGACGGGTGTGAGGGGTAAAGTGTGCTCGCCCGTGTAACGGCAGGAGTGCTTTGCAGACGGCAGGTCTCACGCGAAGCCGCGAAGGGAAACGCAGGGGGCAGCTGTGGTGTGTTTTG
>JBJTPZ010000839.1:0-15375 GCA_046075365.1 Planctomycetaceae bacterium | reverse complement strand
GGAGCGGGCTGCTGGACTTGACGGGAGGAGTCGCGGGATGCTGAGTGAAGCAGAGCTTTTGAGAATGCTGGGTGGTCCGGAGAGTGCGCAGTCAGAGCGTACGGTGTCAACTCACAACACCGACAAGTTCTGTCAGGCGGTCTGTGCCTTTGCGAATGATTTCGACCGTACAGGGAAGCCTGGGTATCTCGTAATTGGTGTGGATGATGCGGGTGTACCGGTTGGTGCTTCCATAACAGACGAGCTGTTGAGGAATCTGGCGGGCATCAGAAGTGATGGCAATATCCAGCCGTTGCCGGCGATTTCAGTCAGTCGATTTGTATTACCGGGTGGTGAAGTGGCTGTGCTGGAGACAATGCCTTCTCCGTTGCCCCCGGTGCGTTACAAGGGGAAGGTGTGGATCAGAGTGGGGCCTCGCAGGGCTGTGGCGACCGAGCATGAAGAGGCGTTGCTGATGGAGCGCCGGATTTCATCAGCACTGACCTTTGATGCGATTCCGAATCACGAATCATCGCTCGAAGATCTTTCGGAGGAGCGATTCCGACTGACGTACCTGCGTCAGGCTGTTTCGGAAGAGACGATTCGTGAGAACAATCGATCGATTCGGCATCAGCTGGCGAGCCTGCGACTGTATGACCTGCGGAATGATTGTCCGACGAATGCCGGCTTGATTGTGCTGTGTGATTCGCCGGTTCGGTTCCTGCCGGGTGCTTATGTGCAATTTGTCCGGTATTCTGGGGTGGATGAGGCGAGCGAGGTGATATTTGAGAAACGAGCGGAGGGTGATCTGCGTACGTTGTTGTCGACGCTGGATCTGCTGATGGACGTGAATACTCGGCAGTGGCCTGTGAACATTGGCGGTTTCCGTGAAGAAACCCGGTATGACTATCCGCGGCTTGCGCTGAGGGAGGTGCTTGTCAACGCGGTGATGCACCGTAGTTATCAGTCCACCGCTCCGATTCGCTGGTTTTGGTTTTCTGATCACATTCGGATTTCCAGTCCGGGGGGGCTTTGGGGGGAGGTGCGTGCGGATAATTTTCCTCAGCAGGTGGCCTACAGGAATCCTGTGATCGCCGAGGCAGCTCGAGTGCTGGGGTATGCCAATCGTTTTGGGATGGGAGTGATTCGGGCGGGTCGGGCGCTGGAGCAGAACGGGAATCCTGCGGCGCAGTTTCGTTTTGATGCTGCGGGTGTGGATGTGTTGTTGTATTCGGCGGAATGAGCCGGATTTGTCGGTGGGTGTGTCGTGTGTGGGGGGAGGGGGGCAGTTGTATGGGTGATGGCAGCATATTGCGCAGTGTGGTGGGAGAGTTTTTGGGGACCGCGGTATTGATACTGCTGGGTGGTGGTGTGTGTGCGTCGGTGAGTCTGGAAAAGTGTTATGCGCGGGGCGGTGGCTGGATTGTGGTCACGGCTGGGTGGGCGCTGGCGGTGCTGTGCGGGATTCTGACAGCGACATCTGTGGGTGCTGCGGGCAGTCTGAACCCAGCGGGAACGCTGGCGGGGCTGCTGGTGGGTGGCAGTGCTGTGTTGCCGGCGCTGGCGGACGTGGGTGCTCAGCTGGCTGGTGCCTTTACCGGGGCGGTACTGGTATGGCTGATGTATCTGCCGCACTGGGAGGTGACGGACAATCCGGCAGCGAAGCTGGGAGTTTTTTGTACAGGTCCGGCGATTGATCGTCCGTGGTGTAATTTTTTGAGTGAGCTGATTGGGACATTTGCGCTGGTGCTGATTGCGGGTTCGGCCGGTCGTCTTGCTCAGGGACCGGCGTCGGCGGCATTGACGGCGGCGGTGGTCTGGGCGATGGGTCTGAGTCTGGGTGCGGCGACGGGTTATGCGATCAATCCGGCTCGTGATCTGGCCCCGCGACTGGCACATGCTTTGCTGCCGATCGCGGGCAAGGGCGGTTCAAACTGGGGATATGCGTGGATCCCGGTGTGCGGGCCGATTGCCGGAGCGGTTCTGGCGACATTGCTGTTGCAGGTCTTGAGTCAGTTGCCGGGAATTCCGGCGAAGGTGGGTTAAGACTGAGGTGCGGGGGGCGAGGGGCACGGAGCTGCAGAGAAATCGTTCAAGGCAGAACGTGTGTGCCGTTGTTCGTCGCATCCTGACGCAGGTTGTCGTGGTATCGGCTGATCCTTGCTGGCGGTTCCAGGCGATCCTGGGTATTAATTGTGTTAGTGGGTGCTTTGGCGTTCATCCTGCCTCGAATGCGTCGCGTTCGAACTTCTGCTGCGGAAATCTGGCATGATTCGATTGATGGTTCCTGGTGTGCTGCTTTTGTTGTCAGCGCTGTGTGTGATTTGCCCGGTGTGTGCGCAGCAGCCGGCGCGGCTGAACCATGCGGATCTGAGTGTGTATCGGGACGCGGCGGGAGTGCTGCAGCCGATTCGTACTGCTCAGGACTGGCAGCTGCGTCGGCAGCAGATTCTGCAGGGGATGCAGGAGGCGATGGGGCCGTTGCCGCAGCGGAACACGGGGTTGCCGTTTGATGTGCGAGTGAGTGAAGAGCGGATGATCGGTGCGGTGCGGCGTGTAACGCTGACGATCGCAGTGGACAGTCCGACGGATCGGCTGGCTTTGGATTTGTATCTGCCGGCGGCGCTGGCGGAATCTGTGACGGGGCAGAATCTGACGACTGCGACGGGGAAGAGAACGGCAGCGATGCTGGCGCTGCATCCGACGGGGGATGCGGGCAAGCGGATTGTGGCAGGGGAGGCAGGTCGACCAGGGCGGCAGTACGGAATTGAGCTGGCGCAGCGGGGCTACATTGTGGCGGCTCCTGATTACCCGTCTTTTGGTGATCTGAAGTCTTATGATTTTGCGGCTGACTCGTATCAGTCGGGCACGATGAAGGCGATTGTCAATCATTTGCGGTGCACTGATTTTCTGGTGTCGCTGGGCTTCACGGATGCGGCTCGTCTGGGTGTGATCGGGCATTCTTTGGGCGGTCACAACGCGATCTTTCATGCGGTGTTTGACGAGCGGATTCAGGCGATTGTGTCCAGTTGTGGCTGGTGTCCGTTTGGTGATTATTACGGGGGCAATGTGACGGGCTGGACCAGTGACCGTTATATGCCGCTGCTGAAGACGAAGTATGGTTTGGAGGTATCGCAGCTGCCGTTTGATTTTTACGAGCTGACGGCGGCGCTGGCGCCGCGGACGTTTGTGTCTGTGTCTCCGCTGCAGGACAGTAATTTTGAGGTGAGTGGTGTGCAGAAGGCGATTCCGGTGGCGGGCAGCATTTATGCGCTGCTGGGGGCTCGTGAGAAGCTGGTGCTGATGACGCCTGACTGCGGTCATGATTTTCCGGCTGACATTCGGATGCAGGTGTATCGGATTTTGGATCAGACGCTGCAGCATCAGCCGGATGCGTTTGAGCCGGACTATTCTTTGGAGTTGCCGCGAATTGCCGCAACGGCTCCGGCGGAGGCCCTGCAGACGTTTGAAGTGGCGGCCGGATTTCAGTTGCAGCAGACGGCTGCGGAGCCGCTGGTCACGGATCCTGTGGCGATGTCTTATGATGAGGACGGTCGGTTGTTTGTGGCGGAGATGCGGGACTATTCTGAGCAGGACAAGGAGCATCTGGGGGTGGTGCGTGTGCTGCAGGACACGAACGGTGACGGGGTGTTTGATGACAGCCGTGAGTTTGCGAAGGGTCTGAGCTGGCCGACGGCGATTATTGCGGCGAACGGCGGAGTGTTTGTGGCGGCGGCACCGGATGTGTTTTTCCTGAAAGACACGAACGGTGACCTGCAGGCGGACGAGCAGACGCTGGTGTTCACCGGGTTTGCTCGCAGCAACGTGCAGGGGTTGATCAACAGTTTTCACTGGGGTCCGGACAATCGGATTTATGGTTCGGCCAGTACGGTGGGTGGTACGGTGACGTGTCCTGTGCATCCGGAGCGAGCGGGTGTGGAGTGTCGTGGTCGGGACTTTTCGTTTGATCCGCGAACGCTGGAGCTGCGGACGGAGACGGGTGGTGGTCAGCATGGCATGTCGTTTGATGACTGGGGTCATCGGTTTGTGAGTGCGAACAGCGATCATGCTCAGCAGATCGTGTATGCGGACCGTTATTTGTCGCGGGCTGCTGTGGCCAGCGCTGCTCCGCCGCGAATCAGCATTGCGGCGGATGGCGGGCAGGCGCCGGTGTTTCGTATCAGTCCGGTGGAACCGTGGCGGATCGTGAGGACTCGTCTGCGTGCCTCCGGGCTGTCAAAGGGGCTGGTGGAAGGCGGAGGTCGTCCGGCCGGTTATTTTACGGGTGCGACGGGGATTACGATTTACCGGGGTGATGCGTGGCCGGTGGATTTGCGGGGTGTAGCGATCATTGGTGACGTGGGCAGCAATATTGTGCATCGCAAGCGTCTGACAGCGGATGGTGTGGTGTGGCGGGCGGAGCGGATGGATGCGGGTCACGAGCTGGTGGCATCAAAGGACATCTGGTTTCGCCCGGTACAGTACGCGAATTCTCCGGATGGCTGTCTGCAGATTTTGGACATGTATCGTGAGGTGATTGAGCATCCCGCCAGTTTACCTCCGGAGATCAAGCGTCATCTGGATCTGACCAGCGGTCGTGACCGGGGGCGTCTGTACAGACTTGCTCCGACCGGATACGTCTTCCGTCCGGCGCCGCGATTAAGTCAGGCAGCGACGTCAGAGCTGGTGGGATTGCTGGAGCATCCGAATGCGTGGCATCGCGAGGCTGCATCGCGTCTGTTGTATGAGCGTCAGGATACCTCGGCGGTGCCGTTGCTGAGGACGCTGCTGGGGAGTTCGCAGTCGGGTCTGGCTCGTTTTCATGCGATTGGCAGTCTGCAGGGTCTGGGAGCATTATCGAGTGCTGATGTGGTGCTGGCTGTTTCGGACAGCGTTCCGGGAGTCCGTGAGCGGGCGGTGCTGGCAGCGGAGGATTTGAAGGGTGACGCGGCTGTGGCTGCGGCGTTGCTGGGGATGGAGGCAGAGCAGGATCCGCGGGTGTTGCTGCAGCTGGCATTTACTTTGGGAGAGCTGCCGAAATCTGCCGAGCGGCAGCGTGTGCTGGCGACGATTTTGGAGCGTCGTGGTGAGGACCGGTGGATTCGTACGGCGGTGCTGTCGTCCCTAGGGGTGTCGGCGGGCGAAATTTTGCCGCAGCTGGCGGGTAGTATGTCTGTGAGTGCGGCAGCTTTGCTGGAGCTGACGGATGCTGCGGCGCGGCAGATTGTCGACGAGAGCGGGCTGACTCCTTTGCGCGACGCACTGACCAAAGTCAATCAAAATCCGGGACTGCAGGTGCGGATTTTGCAAACGGCCGCCGCAGCGAACGGCCGATTGTCGAAAATGCCGGGTTTTCAGATGTTCAGCAGTCTGTTGTTATCGCGAGCGCGGGTGACGGCGGCGGATGCGACTGCGGCTGCAGCGGACCGTGCAGCGGCGTTGCGAGTTTTGAGTTTGTCGGGTTATGGTGGTGAGCGCGAGCTGCTGCTGGGTGCGCTGGAGCCTGCGGGTGCTCCTGAGCTGCAGGCGGCGGCTCTGGAGACGCTGACCGGTTTTGCGGACGTGGAGATTGCCGGTGAACTGATCAGTCGTCTGCCTTCCATGTCACCGGCTCAGACGCAGCGTGCGCGGGAGGCTTTGCTGCGGCGGAGTGCGTGGGCGGCGGTGCTGCTGGAGGCAATTGAGGGGGGCAGTCTGCCGAATTCTGCGGTGACGCCGACGGAGCTGCAGCGGCTGGCTGAGCTGCCGGACAATGCGGTGCGGGCCAGAGCACTGCGGCTGCTGGAAGCGACGGCCAAATCTTCCCGTGACGATGTGCTGCGCAGTTATCAGGTGACGCTGACGCTGCAGGGTGATCGGGAGCGGGGAGCGGCGGTATTTCGGCAGCAGTGTTCGGTGTGTCATCAGATCGGGGCCGTGGGTTATCAGGTCGGTCCGAATCTGGTGGCTTTGAAGAGTCGTGGTGCGGAGGCGATTTTGACGAACGTGCTGGATCCGAATCGGGAGGTGAATCCGGCGTGGCGTGATTATCTGGCGGTGACCACTGACGGGACCACTCACAATGGCGTGCTGGTGCAGGAGGCTTCGGAGAGTCTGACGCTGCGGCGTGCGGAGGCAAAGGAGACTCGGCTGCTGCGTTCTGAGATTGACGTGATTCGGGACACGGGGCGATCTTTGATGCCCGAGGGTCTGGAGAAGAACGTGGATACTCAGGCGATGGCGGACCTGATTCAGTTCATTTTGACGGCTGAGTGATTTTGGGGGCTGGTGTTGGCCTGCAGGGGTTTGCGTGTTGGTTTCTGGTTGTTGTATGGACAGGGCTGGTGTGTCATGCTGGGACTGGTGCGCTGGGGCGTGTTGGTGTTGTGTCTGACGGGGCGTGTCTGTGCCGGTGACTGGCCGCAGCTTTTGGGGCCGCAGCGGAATGGTGTGGCGGAGGGTGAGGTCCTGCACAAGGCCTGGCCGTCTGCCGGTCCGAAGGTGTTATGGGAAGCTGCTGTGGGCGGCGGGTTTGCGGGTGTGGCGGTTGCCGGCGACCGTGTGATTGGGTTTACTCGTGAGGGCCGCAGCGAAGTGGTGCGGTGTTATGCGGCAGCGGACGGTGCGGTGCGCTGGGAGTCGAAGGCGGAGTGTACGTATCAGGGGGGCGTGTCGAGTGACAAGGGGCCGCGTTGTGTGCCGCTGATTGCGGGTGGTCGAGTGTATGTGCTGGGAGTGGAGGGCCGCCTGCGGTGTTTGGGGCTGGAGGATGGACGCGAGTTATGGCAGCGGGACACGGAGCGTGATTTTCGACCTTTGGAGGGGTATTTTGGAGTCGGCAGTACTCCGGTATTATCCGGGAATCGGCTGATCGTGAATGTGGGCGGTCGTGAGAACGCTTCGATTGTGGCGTTTGATGCTGAGACGGGCAGTACGTTGTGGCAGGTGTTTACGGATGCCGCCAGCTATTCGGCTCCGGTTATCCTTCGCAGCGGTGATCGTGAGCTGGTGATTACGGTGACGCGACTGCATCTGACGGGTGTGGACACTGCGACTGGCAAGCTGGTGTTTTCGCAGCCTTTTGGGGCGCGAGGTCCGACCGTGAACGGGGCGACTCCTGTGCTGCTGGGGAACCGTATTTTTGTGTCATCCAGTTACAACATTGGTTCGCTGCTGACTGAGCTGACGGGAGCAGGTGCGGCGGAGGTCTGGCGTGATGAGGAGCTGCTGGCGACTCAGTATGCGACTCCAGTGCCTGCCGGTCGGTCTCGGCCGACGGTATTATTTGCGATGGATGGCCGTCAGGATGCGGGCAGTGGCAGTGCGGCTTTGAAATGTCTGGACGTGGAGGCTCGTCGGGTACTTTGGGAGCGTCCGGGTTTCGATTATGGGACACTGTTGCGTGTGAGTGACGAGCTGCTGGTGCTGACGTGTGGTGGCGAGCTGGTGCGCGTGTCGGCGGATGTCGGCGGTTACCGGGAGACTGCACGGGCCAGGGTTTTGCGGGCGACGGACAGTGGTTATCGTTTGCCGGCTCTGGCTGGCGGGCATTTGTACGTGCGGGACGACGACACTCTGAAATGTCTGGACCTTGGCCCTGCGGGTGCGGGGGAATAGTCAGAGTCGAGCGATTGTTTTTCGGCTGATTTTTGCGGGTGAACACGATGCTTGCTGGCTGTTGGCGTGTTTTCGGATGTGCGATTTTGCTGCTGGCGTCGAGGGCTGTTGCGGTTGCGCAGCAGGCTGCGGCTGAGTCAGAGGCGTCTGTTGAGGTGTCTGGTGGGGAAGTTCGGCCGCTGGTGCAGCCGGATGCTGGTTTATCATTTGAGCGGCAGGTGCGACCGCTGTTGAAAACGTGGTGTCTGGACTGTCATGGCGGTGAGGCGACCGAGGGTGGTCTGGATCTGCGGCAGCGTCGTTTTCTGATGCGTGGCGGTGAATCGGGTCCGGCGGCGGTGGCGGGTGACGCGGCTGGCAGTCTGCTGCTGCAGCGAATTCGAGCGGGCGAGATGCCGCCTGGTGAGAAGAAGATGGCTGCTGCTGATGCGGCGGTGCTTGAGCAGTGGATTGCTGCCGGGGCTCCGACACTGCGTGACGAGCCGGCTGAGTTACCGCCGGGGCTGGGGATTACGGAAGAGGAGCGATCGTACTGGGCTTTCCAGCCGATTCGTCGACCTGTGGTCCCGGCTTTTGCTGCTGCGCTGCGTGTGAGAACTCCGATTGACGCACTGCTGATGCAGCAGATGCAGCCGCGTGGTCTGACGTTTTCTCCTGATGCTGACAGGCGGACATTGATTCGTCGGGCCAGCCTGGATTTGCTGGGGATTCCGCCGACGCCCGAACAGGTGGATGAATTTGTGAATGATGCGGGTGTGGATGCGTGGGAGCGTCTGGTGGATCGTCTGCTGGCTGCACCGCAGTACGGCGAGCGCTGGGGGCGTCACTGGCTGGATGCGGCGGGCTATGCGGATTCTGAAGGAGCGACGAATGCGGATGCCGAGCGCCCGAATGCGTGGCGTTACCGGGATTACGTGATTCAGTCGTTCAACAGTGACAAGCCTGCCAGTCGGTTCATCCAGGAGCAGCTGGCGGGCGACGAGCTGGCGGGGCCACTGGGTCCTGAGCTGACGGCAGAGCAGACCGAGCTGCTGACGGCGGTCGGTTTTTTGACGATGGCTGCCAACGGCACCGGCAGCGGCGACAATTCGCCGGCGGCACGCAACCAGACAATCACCGATACATTGAAGATTGTCAGTACTTCGCTGCTGGGTTTGTCGGTCGGGTGTGCTCAGTGTCATGACCATCGGTACGATCCGATCTCGCAGGTGGACTATTACCGTCTGCGGGCGGTGTTTGATCCGGCGCTGGACTGGCAGAACTGGAAGACTCCGGCTGAGCGACAAGTGTCGCTGTACACCAATGCTGACAGGCAGAAGGCAGCGGAGGTTGAGACGCGTGCGGCGGAGGTATCGCGGGAGCGTGAGGGGCGGCAGGCGGAATACATGAGGGCGGCTTTGGAGCAGGAGCTGACGAAGTATGCAGAGCCTTTGCGGGGAGAATTGAAGCTGGCTTATGAGACAGCGGCGGACAAACGTACGGCTGAGCAGCAGGCGCTGTTGCAGGCGCATCCGGCGGTGAATATTTCGCCGGGGGTGCTGTATCAGTACAATCAGGCGGCTGCGGATGATCTGAAGAAGTATGACGAGCGGATTGCGGCGATACGTGCAGAGAAGCCGGTGGAGCAATTTCTCCGCACGCTTGTGGAGCCGGCCGGGCATCAGCCGGCATCGCATCGGTTTCATCGGGGTGAATTTGGTCAGCCGAAGGAAACGGTGACTCCGGGAGAACTGCAGGCCGCGTCGTTGTTCACCGAGGCTCCTGAGATTCCGGTGGATGATCCGCAGCTGCCGACGACGGGTCGCCGACTGGCTTATGCGAAGTGGCTGACCAGCGGGCGTCACCCGCTGTTGGCGCGGGTGCTGATGAATCGGTTGTGGCTGCATCATTTTGGTCGAGCGTTTGTGGCGACTCCGGGCGAGTTTGGTCGGCTGGGTGCCGAGCCGACTCAGCTGGAGCTGCTGGACTGGCTGGCGGCCGAATTCATGGAGGGAGGCTGGACGTGGAAGCGGATGCATCGGCTGGTGCTGCTGTCGACGGTGTATCAGCAGTCTGGCGCGGAGCGGTCGGATATGGCGGCGATTGATCCGAACAATCTGCTGTACTGGCGGAAACCTCTGCTGCGTCTGGATGCTGAAGTGGTGCGTGATGCGGTACTGGCTGTGGGCGGGCAATTGAATCTGCAGCTCGGCGGGGCTCCTGCTGTGGTGCAGGCGGACGATACGGGTCAGATCGTGGAGTCGGGCAGCGGCGGGCGTCGGAGTGTTTATATTCAGGTGCGTCGCAGTCAGCCGCTGGCAATGCTGGCTGCCTTTGATGCTCCGGCGATGGAATTGAACTGTACGGGCCGTACGAACACGAATTCAGCGCCGCAGGCACTGTTGATGATGAACAGCCAGTTTGCCTTAGCGGGTGCGGAAAAGCTGGCGGAGTCTGCATTGCGTCGTGCTGCAGCTCGTGGCGGCTTCAGCAGTGCGGAGGACCCGCTGGTCAGTCTGCAGTTGCCGCGGATGACGTCGTGGGAGCTGGGGGCAGGGCGTGTTCGAAGTGCTGAGGAGGCGGCAGCGGCGGGTGCTGGTGGATTGGAGGATAGTCCATGGGTGCAGTTTGAGCCTCTGGGGTTCTGGACGGGCAGCAGTTATCAGGGTGGTGCGATGCTGCCGGATGCGGTGCGAGGCTGGGTGCTGCTCAATCCGCAGGGTGGCCATCCCGGGGATGCTCAGCATGCGGCGATACGCAGGTTTCACGTGCCGGCTGCGGGGCGGATGACTCTGGCGGGGGCACTCAGCCGTCCGGCGGCGAATGGTGACGGCGTGCGGGCGCGGGTTGTCAGCAGTCGGCGGGGCGTGCTGGGTGAGTGGACGGTGGTATCGGGCAGTGGTGAGACGGTTTTGCCGGCGTTTGAGGTGGAGACGGCCGAGATTCTGGACCTGGTGGTGGATTGTGTGGGGACGGTGGAGTCGGATTCGTTTGGATGGTCGGCGGTGCTGACACTGACGGCCGCAGACGGTGCGCGACTGGGTGAGTGGAAGAGCGAAGCGGCGGTGACTGCACCGACGACGGATCCGGGTGTGTTGCCGGCGGCGCTGACAGAGGCGTGGCGTTTGGCGCTGGGGCGTAGTTTGACGGCCGAAGAGCGTGAGGCGGTGTCTGTGTTTGTGTCTGAGCAGGGAGCGTGGCTGACGAGCGACGGCAAGGGGCGTGCTGCTGACGTCGTGCGTCAGGTGCTGGTGGACGTGTGTCAGGCGCTGATCAGTGGAAACGAGTTTCTGTACAGCGAGTGAAGGTTGATGTCGAGGAGTCTCGTGCATGGAGCCTGAGTCACCGTCTTCCGCAAAGCAGCAGCGTGTGTCACGTTACGGAACGGGTTCCCGCCTGTTGTTGCTGGCGGCGGTGCTGATATTGTTGTCGGTGTGTGGCTGGTGGCTGGGGTCGGCTGGTGGTTCTGTGATTCCGATCGGGGTCACGGCGGAGGAGCAGCAGCGGGCGCGGCAGGATTTTCGTCGTGTGCAGCGGCGGGATCCGGACGATGTGGAACTGCTGCTGGTGCTGGCTGAGAATCTGGCTCGGCGTGGGCGATTGGAGCTGGCGGTTTCGTGTGCTGAGCGAATTCCGGTGGGTGATGAGCGTTGCGGTCTGCGTTCGCGGCTGCTGTTGGCTCAGTACTGTCTGCGACTGAATCGGGCGGCGGGGGCGGAGCGGGCTGTCCGAGAATTGTTGTCGGTGGCCGGGTCAGTAGGCGGTGGCAGCGGTGGCAGCGGGGCGACGGAGGTGCAGTCTGCTCGCGAGTTGCTGGTGTTTTTGCTGTCTTTGCAATTTCGTTTTGAGGAGCGGGAGGTCGAGCTGCGGGAGCTGAGGAAGGGGGGCCTGCTGGAGCCGTTGCTGACGAAGCAGTTGTATTTCCCCTCACTGCTTGCCTGGAAGACTCCGCAGCAGAACGAGCGATTGCAGCAGTTTTTACGGGAGTCACCGGAGGATTCGCGGCTGGTGGCGGCTCATGTGCGATATTTGCTGGGGGCCGGGTCTGGTCCTGAGGCGCGCAGGTTGATTGATGCGGCGGTGGCATTGAGTCCAGGGGATGCGGGTGTGCTGGCGGCGGCACTGGAGTGTCGTTTTGAGGCTCAGGACGTGGCAGGTTTTCGGGCGTTGCTGGCGGCGTGTTCTGAGTCTGTGGCGGGTGAGCCCTGGCTGATGACTCAGATGCGTGGGGAGGCTGCGGCGTTGTCAGGAGACTGGTCCGAGTCGGCTCGCTGTTTTGAGATCTTAGTGGCGGCCGATGCAACGAATCCTTTGTACTGTCAGGGTTTGGCGCGGGCTTATGGGCAGCTGGGGCGTGGTGCAGAGCGGCTGCGTCTGCAGCAGCGAGCCCTGCAGCTGGCGGAGCTGCGATTGACACTGGGAGAGGCCGAACTGAAGAATCCGGGAGCGTTGCGTGCGGCCGGTGTGGCGGCCCGTGAGCTGGGGCTGCGGGCGGCTGCTGACGATCTGGAGCAATTGGCTCAGCGAGGCGAACAGGCGATGCGGAACGGTCAGGAGCGACGACCATGAGTAATCTGATGCGGCATTTGCGGGAGTGGTCTGTTGGGCGGCGGCGGCAGGTGGAGAGAACGGGATTAAGTCTGGCGGCGCTGCTGTGGGTGGGCGGGTGTGGCGGAGAGCGGGCAGTTGAGACGGGGCCTTCGGAGTCGGTCGGGCTGGTGCAGACGGAGCAGGATCGGGAGAGGATTCTGCAGGCATTGAGTTCCGGGGCGGTGGGGGGCAGTGATGAGCCATCGCGGATTCAGTTTCGTGAGCTGGGCGTGGATTCGGGGGTTGAGTTTGTTCGGTATGACGATATGCGGGGGCAGCGACGGATTTTGGAGGTGAATGGTGGTGGCGTGGCGATTTTTGATGCGGAGGGTGATGGCTGGCTGGATGTATTTCTGACGAACGGTTGTGTGTTGCCGACGCGGCTGGACCGCGGTGAGACTCCGGGGAAGCTGTTCCGCAATCTGCATCAGGCGAATCTGCGATTTACGGACTGCAGTGAAGGTTCGGGTTTGCTGCAGACGGGTTTTTGTTGCGGCTGTGCGGCAGCGGATGTGGATCACGACGGGTTTGAGGATCTGTATTTGACGGCGGTGGGTGGTAATCAGTTCTGGAAGAACAATGGTGACGGGACTTTTACTGAGACAGCGAAAGAGACCGGGACGCAGTGTGGTTTGTGGGGATCGAGCGCGGCGTTTGGGGATTTGGATGGTGACGGCAATCTTGATTTGTATGTGGCGAATTATCTGGATGTGAATCAGGAGGAGCCGGTGTTGTGTCCGGAGCCGCGAGCTCCGGGAGGCTACATCGGCTGTACTCCGGCGATGTTTCGCGGTGTCCCGGATGTGGTGTATTTGTCGGACGGGTCGGGTGGCTGGCGGGAAGTTTCCGGTGCGATTCAGGCGTCGTTTCCGGGCAAGGCGCTGGGTGTTGTGATTTGTGATCTTGGCGGTGACAGCCGACCTGAGGTGTATGTTGCCAACGATGGTCAGCCTAATTTTCTGCTGGTGGCGGATTCTGGCGGTGAGTCGGGAGAGCTGCGGCTGCGTGATCGAGCGGTTGAGGCGAGTGCAGCGGTGAACTATGAGGGATTTGGTCAGGCCAGTATGGGGATAGCGGCTGAGGACTTTAATCGTGACGGCCGAACGGATCTGTTTTTGACTCATTTTTATCGCGATACGAATACTTTGTACGTGAATCGATCGCAGGGTGATTTGCTGTTGTTTGACGACGGCACGCGGACTTCGCTGCTGGGGCAGCCGAGTTTGAATTTTCTGGGTTTTGGTGTCAGCGGGATGGATGCGGACAGTGATGGCTGGAGTGATTTGCTGGTGGTGAATGGGCATGTGGACGACCGCACGTGGTTTGATTCGCAGCAGTCCTGGCGAATGACGGCTCAGGTGTTTCAAAATCGTGGAGACGGGACATTTCGGGACGTGTCGAGGGGAGCGGGGCCGTATTTTGGGAAGGCGTTGCTGGGGCGCGGTGTGGCATCTGGTGATCTGGATCGGGACGGCCTGCTGGACGTGGTTGTATCGAACCAGCTTGATTCAGCGGCGGTGCTGCGGAACGAGTCTCAGGCGGCTGGCGGAGCACTTGTGTTGAAGCTGGTGGGTGTCACATCTGCCAGGACTCCCGCTGGGGTGCGTGTGCGGGTAGTGGGAGAGCAGCCGGAGCTGTGGCGGCAGTTGTGTGGCGGCGGCAGTTATCAGTCTGCGGAAGCGAATGAGCTGTATCTGGGTGGCCTTGAGGATCGTGACTATGTGTTGGAGGTGCGGTGGCCGAACGGTGAGGAGCAGCTGGTGGAGGGGGTGCAGCCGGGCCGCTGGGTGATTCGTCAGGGGGGAGTGGTCTGCAGGATGCCGTGGTAATGGTCAGTAATGAAAACAGGCTGCCTTCAGTGCAGGCAGCCTGTTTACTTAGCAGATTATGGCGAAGCAGGTCAGTTACTTCTCACCCTCGCCACCCTTTGGTGCCATCATGGTGGACATCTTTGATTTGGGGGCGTTGGTTTCAGGAGCGGGGGTTGGTGGAGTGCCATTATCGGCTGCGGTAGGTTCGCCGCCGCCGCACCCGGGCACGGACGAAAGGATGAACAACAGAGTACAGCATACAAAAACTCTGTAAATCACGAGGGAGCTCCAACGGAGGAATCTGGGGAATCGAAAACCGGCTGCCGGGTGAGCCACCCTGACAGCCGGTCGACAGAGGAAGTTTGAGGGAACGGCTGTCAATCAGAATGCCTGAAAGACTTCATTTCCGCTGCGTGAAGCGAGGCCATAGATGACAGTTTTGTCGACATTGTAGTTGAGGAACTGGACGGAACCGTCCACCATGCCGAACTGTGACCCTCCGGCATGATAGCTCCAGTAATGATACATGTCCTCATAGACATTTTTCTTGCCGGGCTTGTAATAGGACGGAGCCTGGCTGAGTCCTGCAGCGGATGAGAATCGTTCTTCCATTCCCAGCAGGCAGTCAGCGACTCCGAAACCGTAGCCATCGGCACCCCAGGCGGCAACGATCCAGCCGTACTCTCGGCCGTCGGGCACGCTGCGTTCGCCAATCATCAGGGTGTTGGAGGTCCCGTCTGTGCAGTCACGGAAGTTGGTTTTGGAGTTGACGTAGAGCATCCCGTCCTGGCCGATGCGATTCAGGAAACTTCCACCTCGCGGGTCTGGAAAGGTTGAGGTTGGAGCAACCTTATAAGTGTGTGTTCCGATCACGCCAAGATAGCAGCTGACCGCAGCTTTGTTGGCTGCGTTGCCTGGATCAACCCAGGGGCCAAATGAGTTTGGGTCAGACGGGCACATGTAGGCAGGCAGCGGAGTCCCAACGAGTGGCTTGCCATCGGTCATCATGTACCACCATGGCCATGCTCCGCTGAGCTTGGTGGGGTCCATCTGCTGATAGATGTTGGTCTGTTCCATGTATGGGAAGATATAGAACGCCCACGTGTAGCATGGGCCTTCGAGAGGATAGGAGGACTGTGCGCCGGATGCCAGAGTGGCATAGCCACCTGGAGGAGCATCATAGAAGGTCGGTGAGGCGTTCATGTTGGCCCACCAGCTGCGACCGATGCTGGTCCCGACCGGGAACCGCTGCTTGACATCGTGATGGTTGTGCAGAGCCAGAATCAACTGCTTAATGTTGTTCTTGCACTGCGTACGACGGGCTGCCTCGCGAGCCTGCTGGACAGCGGGCAGCAGCAGCGCCACCAGGATGGCGATGATGGCGATGACCACGAGCAGTTCAATGAGCGTGAATCCACGC
>JBJTPZ010000838.1:0-2724 GCA_046075365.1 Planctomycetaceae bacterium | reverse complement strand
TGTGGTATGTGGGGCACGTGGGTCGGTTTCCGAAACAGCACCGATACCCCATAACAGTACAACGGACTTCCAGTCCGTCGCCCCTGCCATGTGCAAAAGTGCCACATGTGCAAAAGTGCCATGCACCGTGCCCCGCGAATCGCAACGAAATCCTCCCCCCAAACACCACCGCAAACACCCCCGCCGAGCCGCGACCGTCAGGGAGTGGAAGTACCACTAATTCGCCTCGCCGAAAACTCCGATTTTCGCTTCAGGTGCCATGCACCTTCAGGCACGTATGAACGCCTGACCGTGGTACGCGTTCGTTTGCCCCCAGCGGAAGATGTATGAGGGATCGGCAAACTGGCACGGGTCGCCCGGTCGTTCGATGGCGTTGAGCCGTGCGATCAGCTGCTGGTCGAAGTGGCCGCGTTTTCAGCGGCCAGCCGCCAATGCGGTCGAAGATCTCACGAGCGTCCCGCCAGCAGCACATTTGCCTGCCGTGGAAGGTTGTGCCTGGCATATTTTTGGCGACGTATGATTTCCATAGATCGCCAAATCGGTGTCTTGAATGATGGATTTGGCAATGTATAATAGGGATACGCCGCCAAAAACGATCAAGCGATTCGAAGAGAGCCGGGGAACGACTCATGGCCAAAGCCGAACAGGTAATCGGGCGTGTTGCAGAAAAGCGGGTTCTGGATACCGCACTGACTTCCAGGGACCCGGAGCTGGTGGCGGTTTACGGTCGCCGCCGCGTTGGAAAGACCTTCCTCATCCGCGAATACCTGAAGTCCCATGTCGTGCTGGAGGTGGCTGGGATGCATGACCAAAGCACTGCGGTGCAGTTGGCAAACTTCCTGATGTCGCTCCGAAAAGCTTTTCCCTATGTTCCGCTGGTCCAATGCCGAACGTGGCTCGAAGCTTTCGAACTGCTGCGACATTGCCTCGACCAGCCCACCCGGATGAAAGGCAAGCGAGTGATTTTCATTGACGAGTTTCCGTGGCTGGCCACTCGCAAGAGTGGCTTTCTGGCCGCCTTCGACAATTTTTGGAACAGCTACGCCAGTCGGCAGCGCGATTTGGCTGTCATCGTCTGTGGATCCGCAGCCGCGTGGATGATTCGCCACGTGGTCGATGCCCGTGGCGGACTGCACAATCGATTGACACGACGTATCAGGCTTGAGCCATTCCGTCTGGATGAAGTTCAGCAATACCTCAAGTACCGCAGGATTAGCTGGGACCAGCGGCAGATCGTGATGGCCTATATGGCCCTCGGAGGTATCCCGCACTATCTGAATCTGATTCAACCGGGCCAGTCTGCAGCTCAGTGCATCGACGCGGAGTGTTTTCGATCCGAAGGGATGCTGCACGATGAGTATCGCAACCTGTACGCAGCACTTTTCGAGTCCTGTGCCACGCACGAAGCGATTGTCAGGGTTTTGGCGACAAGCTGGAGCGGTCTGACTCGTGATCAGGTGCTGGCAAAGGCGCGGCTCTCAAGTGGTGGAGGAGTGACGAAGGCAATTGAGGAGCTTCAGTTGTCGGGCTTCGTAACCGAGACATTCTCGCTGGACAAGAAAGCCAAAGGCAGCTTACTGCGGTTGACCGACGAGTTCTCCGTCTTCTATTGGCACTGGATGCACTCCAGGGCGTCTGCAACCTCCTGGCTGCGACAATCGGCAGGCCGTCGCTATGACGCCTGGTCTGGATACGCCTTTGAGTCGATCTGCTTCAAACATGTGGACGCGATTCGCAGAGCCATCGGGATCGCCGACGTGGAAACACACGCGGCATCGTGGCGCTACGCGGCAGAAACGGGAACCGACGATGAAGGGGCTCAGATTGATCTCCTGCTGGATCGAGCCGATCATTGCATCAACATCTGCGAAATCAAATTCTCCGACAAGCCCTGCGTGATCACGAAAAGCTACGCTCAGGAACTGGAACGCAAGCTGCGAGTCTTTCGTGCGCGCTCGGGGCGTAAGCAAACCCTGTTCCTGACCATGATCACGCCGCACGGCATCACACCCAATCAGTACTCAGAAGGACTGGTGACAAACGAAGTTGTCCTGAACGATCTGTTCGCGTCACAGCGTCCCACGCACAGAGCATAAGATGGACCACTTCGCCTCACTGTCACTGAGCATGCCTGCTGACTCGCAAATAAGACTCAGCGAAGCAGATTCAGCTGAGTTGAATTTTCCGAAGCAAACGAAGTGGGGGCAGCACGTTTCCAGATTTTATCTCACGGAAGCTGCTGCAGGGCATCAACGTTGTGGCAATCCCGCAATTTCAGGAACTCGCTGAAGTCCGGCGGAAGACGCATCACCATCGTGCATTTTCCGCAGAACCAGCATGTGCTGAAGACGATACTCAGGTTACGACCGAGTGAAACGGTTCCTCCACAGGCAGTGTTCCGGAGTCGCGTCAGCGCCTTTCCACTATGCGATTGCAGCGATTTTGCGATTCCTGCGATTGTCTCAGCGCCGGGCGCAGCCCGGCGCGCGAGTTTGAAATTTAAGCCCGCACCCTGTCATACCACCCTTCATCCTCCGGTCCCTGCATGAAATGATGTTGTTGGCGCTGCTTTGCAATGCAAGTTGTTGTTCAAAGTTTAGCTGGGGTCTGTCAACACACGCGGTTCAAAATCGCGAGGGTTCGTGGCAAGCACCTCCGTATCATCAACCTGAAAACACGAATCGCCATCATAATCACCATAATCGACATGAGCTTAATCATGAC
>JBJTPZ010000837.1:0-2312 GCA_046075365.1 Planctomycetaceae bacterium | reverse complement strand
GCGGCTTCGCAGCTTCGCGTGAGGCCCAACTGTCTGCTGAACGCTGCTGCGGGAACGGGTAAGGGCGGGCTATTCCCCTCACCCCCGTCCCCTCTCCCCTTCCAGGGGCGAGGGGGGCTTGTGGTTCACAGCACAGTGCTTGGGCTGGAAAGCCCGAGCTACATGAAGGGGGACTTCAGGACCCCTTGCCAGCGTTCATCCTTGGCGAAAAAAAACATCCAGGGCAAAGCATCACCGAGCCGCGTTCCCGCGACGTTCAGCCACCGCTTCCCCGCACTCGCTGCAGCAGGTCCCGCAGCTCGTTCGCTATCGCCCGCTGCGATTCCACCTGGTTGCTCGTCTCACCAGGGTCGGTCGCAAGGTCGTACAACTGCTCGGCTGCACCCGCCACCCTTTCCGGCAGCGCATACTGCTGCAGCCGGCCCTGCTGATAGCTGTTGCCGCCCGAGCCGGCATGGGCCAGATACTTCCATGGCCCGCGGCGAATCGCCAGCGTCTGAGCACCCCGGAAGGCCTGCGTTACCAGATACGGACGTACCGCCGCTTGCGCCTCGCCCCGCAGTACCGGCAACATGCTGAAACTGTCCCGCGAAACGTCGGCCGGTACCGGTGCTCCCACAATCTCAGCCACCGTCGCCAGTACATCCGTCAGACTGACCAGCTGGTCCGTCACCCCGCCAGCCGGCACCACACCTGGCCAGCGAATCAGCAGCGGGACCCGATGCCCGCCCTCCCAGTTGTCCCGCTTCACGCCGCGCCAGGGAGCTGCCCCGTCGTGTCCATGGTCCGCTCGCATCTGCACCACCGCGTCCACCTCCGGGCCGTTGTCGCTGGTGAAAATGAACAGCGTCCTGTCAAGCACTCCCCGCCGCTCCAGAATTTCGCTCAGCTGCCCCGTCAGATCGTCCAGCTCCAGCAAAAAATCACCGTGCGGACCAGCACCCGACTGCCCCTGAAAACGACTGCTGGCAAATGACGGCAGATGTACGGCCTGAGTCGCATGGTACAGGAAAAATGGCTGCTCAGGATGCTGCTCAAGATGCTGCTCAAGCAGCTGCCGACTCCGCTCCAGAAACACCTGATCGACCGACTGCATGGGAAAATCCGCTGCAATCATCCCGGCGCGACAATCGTTGGCATACGGATGCCGGGGCAGCCCAGCTTTGTCCAGCAGCGTGGTGGGAGGTACCGGAATGCGATCGCCATCGATAAAGGCATACAGCCAGTCAGTCGTGGGACAGCAGGCCGTCCCGAAAAAACGCTGAAACCCATGCTCGAGCGGGCCGCCTTCGACAGGTCTGGAAAAGTCAATCCGCTGAATTGCCTCCGGGCGCCCGTCATGAATCGGCTGACCGGCCGCATCCCGGAACGTCAGCCCCAGATGCCATTTGCCGACCGCCCACGTCGCATATCCGTGCTGCTGCAGCAGACGGGCCAGCGTCAGCTGGTTGCGCGCCAGCAGCGACGGCCCCCCGGCACCAGTGAACACCGTGCCGCCGCGAGGTATTCGGAAGGGCATCTGACCGGTCAGCAGGCCATAACGTGTCGGAGTACACACGGTGGCAGGACTGTGAGCATCCGTGAAACGCAAACCCTGCTGCGCCAGACGATCAATCTGCGGTGTCGGCACCTTGCCGCGTGAGTTGTAACAGGTGGCATCACCGTAGCCAAAATCGTCCGCCAGAATCAGCACAATATTCGGACGCTCGCCCGCGGGTAAAACACCGGTCGCCAGCAGACAGATCAACACAACCCTGAACAGCAGCATGGGCGAAACCACCAGTCGATGAAACAAAAACTCAATCCTGCCCGGGAAGATCGTCTTTCCCTCGGCCCCTCCAACTCGGACTCACATCATACGCACAACGCTCTTGCTGCACTACACACTCGCCACATTGCCCGGACTGTTTGTCCCTGCCACACCCTCCGCCTCGTGCCCGGCTGGTTCTCTCTCTGGTGTCTTCGGCTGCGGCTGCTGAATGTCTGAAAGCGTGGCTGAAGCATTCAGCCAAACAGAACTCGGGCTGGAAAGCCCGAGCTACGGAGAGGGGTCTTCAGGCGGTTCAGGCGGACGTTCAGGCGATCATTCAGGGGGACATTCAGGCGATCGTTCAGGCGAGCCGGGCACGGCAGTGCCCGGGTGTGCGGCATGGATGCCGCCGGTTCGGCCCAGCCCTTTGCGATTCCCTTCGCGTCTTCGCGTGAGCCAACCGCCTGCTGAGCGCAGCTGCGGGAACGGGGCAGGGCGGGCTATACCCCTCACCCCCGTCCCCTCTCCCCTTCCAGGGGCGAGGGGTGCTATTGCGTTTTTC
>JBJTPZ010000836.1:0-6097 GCA_046075365.1 Planctomycetaceae bacterium | reverse complement strand
GGCCCTCCCCAGTCCCCCACCCCCAGCGAATCATCCGCGACCTTCGTACTCGTACTCAGTCCGCCCTGGCGGACGGTACTCGTACTCGAAAACACCCCCGGCGATCTGCTGCCACTGCCACTGCCCGCCCCGAAGCACAGGCGAGACACCCCAAAAAACCAGCCCCCCGCCCCCTCATAGCCGATGGACGACCAGGCTCCCCTAATTACCTCATCAATGGGACTCATGTGCAGAAAATACAACCCCGCGGAACTCGGCCATCATCTCCCGCGATTCCATCACCGAACCAGTAATCTCAAAGATTCTTCTGTCACATCAGCGCTGCATCTGAATATAGGAAGCCGGAGCCCCGGATGTCGCCGTGACATCGCCGCCCTGAAAACGAGTCACGCTGAAACAGTCACAACGGAGACAGAAAACCATGCGCTCTCTTCTGACCCTCTTCACCATCTTGCTCTGCACCGGCAATGCCCTCGCCGATGATCTGCTCACGATGAAGTTCGAGAACCTCGAAGTCAACGTCGGCGGTCAGTCGGTTCGCTGCGAGATGTACTACGTGCTGGCGGGACATAACGGCAGTCTGCACGAGGGAACCTTCCTGCAATTCGTGGACGGCACCAGCGATTCTCGCGTGAACCGCATTGCTGTCGGGCATTATCAACTTGACCTAAAGCAGCGGAAACTCACCATTAACTGGCCACCTGCCGCACCCGGAATGATGGGAAGACCAGAAATCAACTCCGTACACCCAACCGTCAGTCCCGCTCATCTCGTGGTTGAAACAATCGCTCATCATGACGGCAGCCAGGTCGGGAAAAAATTGACAGCTCGGATCGTCAACATCCGAACGACACCAAAGTGGATCCAGGACGCCTCCCTGCAATATCTGCTGCCTGCCCGACGAATTGACGTACACCGAATGGAAATGCTGCGTGACGCAATTCGCTTTCAAAAAGAAATTAACGCCATTTGGGATGGCGTCTGACCCGACATTCCGTCAATCGGACAACTGGCAACACAATCGCACTTCATGAAACCGGAGTCTAAACCATGCGCTCTCTTCTGACACTCTTCACCATCTTGCTCTGCACCGGCAATGCCCTCGCCGATGATCTGCTCACGATGGTTTTCGATAATCCCACAATCAAAGTCGACGGCAAAGACGAAAAAGGCCGCATGTACTACGTGCTGCTCGGAAAGAACAAAAAACTGGAAGAAGGAACAATCCTGCAGCTGGCACAGCTGGCGAATGACACTGAGCACTACAGCCTCGGATCCGGACGATTTACGCTGGACGAAAAAAAGGGTGAACTGACCATCTTCTGGAAATCGAGCGATCCTGGGGAAGTCGGACAGGAGGAACATGTCAAAATGCACGACGGACCTTCCAGGAACCGCCTGATCCTCGAAACCACCAGCCACGACGATGAGGTACAGGTCGGGCAAAAACATGGGGTCCGACTGATCAACTACGACTTACTTCCGGAATGGGCAAGTGACGCCTGCTATCCGTATATTCTGGCCACCCTGCCACCAGCAGAAAGACTCCGACTCGCCGAGCAAGAAGCAGCATCTCGCGAAGTGAACCAGAAAATCCTGAAGTTGAATCAGAAGATCACTGAGCAAATTTTTCAAAACACCATAGACGTGATCAGGGGGGAATGACAACACTGCCTTTCGCAGTCAGGCACCCCCGCTGAGTAAAACTTCCCCGCGCGGCGAGCAATTCGCCGCGCGGATTTTCATTTTCACACCCCCCCATACAACCGCTTGCATTTTTGAATTTGGCACCAAATTTGCTGCACGGACTATGCCGCGCAATCGCCGCAGCCCACAAACAGATCCACCGCCTCAACCCGACTGCTGCAGCTCGGGTTTCCCGGCCGGGACACAACAGCGCCATAATAACCAGTTCAAATCAACACACCATGCCCAACTCTCGGCGTCACGCCTTCACCCTCATCGAACTGCTCGTCGTCATCGCCATCATCGCCATCCTCGTCGCACTCCTGCTGCCTGCCGTTCAGCAGGCCCGCGAAGCCGCACGCCGCACACAGTGCCGCAATCACCTCAAACAAATCGCACTCGCTCTCCACAATTACGAATCGTCATTCGGTCAGTTCCCGCCCAGTATGGCCATCAATCCCGCCATCACCAGCAATGCCTCATGGTCCATCCACGGTCGCATCCTGCCTTACGTGGAACAGGTCAGCCTGTATCAGCAGATTGATCTCAGCATGGCCTGGGGCAATTTCCCCGTGATCAGCAACTTCCGAGTCCCGCTCTATGTTTGCCCGTCAGACCCCAAATCCGATCGGGCTCGCGATACCGGCACCAACGGTATCTTCCTGATGCCCACCTGCTACGGCTTTAACTTCGGTACATGGCTGGTCTTCAACCCCGCCACGCGACAGGGCGGCGACGGTATCACCTTCCCCAATTCCCGCATCCGCATCGCCGATATTACTGACGGCACCAGCAATACTCTGCTGGCCTCCGAAGTCCACGCCTGGACCGCCTACACTCGCAACGGCGGACCACCCTCCACTGCCGTTCCCGGCACCGCCGCTGAAGTCGCAGTGTACGCCAACAGCGGACTGCGCGACCGTATCCTGCCCGGAACTCGCGATGGTACCGGGCACACCGAATGGGCCAACGGACACTCGCATCACAGCGGCTTCACCACCACCCTGACTCCCAACACCAATGTCGTGTTTGTCGACAACGGAGTCACTTACAATCACACCGACTACGCCTCGCGCCAGGAAGGCAGCTCCCTGACCTCCGTCAGCTACTCGGTACTCACCTCCCGCAGCTATCACACCGGGAGCGTCAATTCCGCCATGTCGGATGGCTCCGTCAGGACCTTCAGTTCGTCGATTGACCAGCGAGTCTGGCGAGGCCTCGGTACTCGCGACAGCGGCGAAGTGCTCGGTGAATTCTAAACCCCGCACCAGCCCCGAATTCTGCCCCGAAATTCACCCTTCCCGGCATGCGGATTGGTCAACTGCCAGTCACCGCGGTACAATCCCTGCTCCATCAGATGCTCCAGCTGTTCCAGGATCTTCCACTCATGCTTCCGCAACATGGCCCCATTATGTCGTCTTCACAATTCCGTGTTCGCCAGCTTCTGACCGGCCTTTTGCTGACCGGCCTTTTGCTGACCGGTCCGACACTGCTCGCCGCTCCGGCTCAGGCAGATGACGCCGCAGACATGCGACAGAAAGCCCTGCAGTTTCTCGAAGTCACCCAGGATGCCTCCGGCTCCTGGACCTCCCCTGAATCGGTCGGCATCACGGGACTGGTCACCTCAGCTCTGCTCCAAAGCGGACGCTCCGCCCAGGATCCGGTCGTTGCCAAAGGACTCAAGTTTCTCGTTGGCATGCAGCAGCCCGGCGGCGGCATTCATGCCCCGGCCAGCCGACATCAGAATTACGAAACCTGCATCGCCATGATGGCCCTCGCACAGGCCGGCCGCGATGGACGCTACGATGCACAGATCAGCAAAGCCCAGCAGTTTCTCCGCGACCTGCAGTGGGACGCCGGCGAAGGCATTGAAACCACCGACGGAGCCTGGGGCGGTGCCGGCTATGACAGCAAGCAGCGACCGGACATGTCCAACACTCAGTTCCTGCTGGAAGCCCTGAAGCAGTCCGGCGTACCGGCCGAAGACCCCGCCATCCAGAAAGCCCTGGTCTTCATCAGCCGCGCCCAGAACCTCGAATCGCCCTACAACACCATGCCGTGGGCGGGACGCACAAACGACGGCGGCTTCATCTACACGCCGGCCAAAGGCGGCGAATCCAAAGCGGGCGTCACCGCAAACGGAGGACACTCGTCCTATGGCAGCATGACCTATGCCGGCCTGAAAAGCATGATCTATGCCGGGCTGAAGCAGGATGACCCGCGAGTCGCTGCGGCCAGCCAGTGGATTCGCAAAAACTACACCCTGAAAGAAAATCCTGGCATGGGCCAGCAGGGACTGTTCTACTACTTCCAGACACTCGCCCGCACCATGAATGTGCTGGAAGTGCAGCAGTTCGAAGACGCCAGCGGCAAATCACACGACTGGAAAGCGGACCTGACCGCCCGCCTTAAAGAACTGCAGCAGCCCAACGGCAGCTGGACCAACCCGGCCGATCGCTGGTACGAAGGTGACCCCAATCTGGTCACTGCCTACTGCCTGATTGCTCTTGCCAACTGCCAGTCAAAGTAAGCTGAGTGACAGCCACCGGGTTCACGGAGCCGGACACAGGTCCGGTTGTGTCAGATTCGCCTGCAGTCGCCATTCGACACGTGCTGTTGTTTGGCGCCAGCAACCTGGTGCTGGGCTGGCCTGCGCTCACCCGCCAGCTGCAGCAGCAGATTGCTCAGCCCCTGCACATTCACACCTGCCTCGGCATGGGACGTTCGTACATCCGACCGTCGCGGTGTCTGGCTCGCGTTCTGCCGGGAGTTCTGGAGTCGCGACTGTGGCAAAACCTGCCTCGGCCTGCCGCTGCTCCGCCCCTGGTACTGCTCACGGATGTCGGCAACGACATCATCTACCGGTTTTCCGTCACCGACATTCAGCAGGCCGTTGCTGAAACCATACGTCGCATCCGCGCATGGGATGCCCGCGCCGATATTGTGCTGACCGGACTGCCCGTTCAGGCTCTGGATGACCTTACCCCGTTCCGCTTCCAGATCGCCCGCCGGCTGCTGTTTCAGGGCAGTCCGCTCGCACTTCCCGAAGCACAACAGCAGGCTCACGAACTGCAGCAGCTGCTTGGCCAGCTGGCCACCGCACAGCGTTTGCAGCTGGCGCAGCCGGACAGAGTCTGGTACGGACTTGACCCCATCCATTATCGCCGCCGCTTTCGCGACACCGCATTTCAGACATATTTCAGCCGCTGGACTGAATCGACCTCACTCAGCGACTCTGCAACCGCAGATTCATCTCTGCCGACCGAGGCACCGCCCCTGCCCACCAGTGCCGACGTCACCCGCCGCGGTCGCCTGACTGTTACACCGCAACCCGTGTTTCACTCCCGCCGACTGCAGGTTTCCGCATGGTGACGGCATGAGCGAACCAGGCTTCGACGATCCTCGCGTGCAGCAGGCCATTGATCTGTTCAACACGGGCCAGTACTTCCCCTGTCACGACGTGTTTGAGGATTACTGGAGCGAGCTGACGTGTGCCGAGAAGTCGCTGTTTCAGGGCCTGATCCAGGCCGCGGTCGCCCTGTTTCACTTCGAAGAGGGTAATCTGGGCGGAGCACTGCGGATGTACACCAGCAGTCGCATGCGACTGCTGGGATTTCGCGATGGTGCCGCGGGCATCGACGTCGCGCGTCTGCTGCGGGACATGCAGCTGTGCTTTCAGGAATTGTGTCAGCCGCACGCCGGCTATCCGTTTCATGTTCGGCTCGATCCGGCACTTGTACCGCAGATTCACCGTCTGGAAGCCGCCGGCGAAGACTGATCCCGCCCAGAAATTCCCCCGAAATCAGCCCCCAAAACGCTGGAATTCTTGACCGCGGGAAGCCGATTGGGATAGAGTGCAGCAGCGGAATGTCGTATTTCGGCACTCTGCGTCTCCCGCCCCGCCCCGGCTGCTTTCACCCGCAGCTTCGTTTGTCTCTGCCCCCTCCCCCAACAGCTGCTTACCCAGCTCCAAACCAGGAATCACGTCATGCTGACGATCCTTGGCCAGCCAGTCGCTTCGCAAACTCGCCGAACCGGTTTCTGCGATGGAATTTCGCGCCGCAATTTCCTGACGATTGGCGGCATGGCTCTCGGCGGCATTTCACTGGCTGACGGTCTGCGCGCTGACCAGCAGCAAAAGTCCGGCAGATCGCATAAATCGATTATCAACATTTATCTGCCCGGCGGACCGCCGCATCTGGATATGTGGGACCCCAAGCCAGAAGCACCGGCCGAAATCCGGGGCGAATTTTCAGCCATCCCCACCAGTGTGCCTGGCATCTTTGTCAGTGAACTCTTCCCCCGCATGGCTCAGCTGATGGACAAATTCGTGCTGGTGCGATCCCTGTCCGATTCTGACGGCGGGCATGACGCATACCAGTGCATGACCGGTCGCCGCAAAGGCAGCCGC
>JBJTPZ010000835.1:0-2892 GCA_046075365.1 Planctomycetaceae bacterium | reverse complement strand
GCGGCTTCGCGTGAGCCCACGTCCCCAACCCCCACCCCGTACTCGTACTCGAAACCCTCTCACACCACGGCCAGCGGCAGGACGCCGCCACGAATGCAAATTCGAGCACGAGCACGAGCACGAGCACGAGCACGAGCACGAGCACGAGCACGAGCACGAACACGAGCACGAACACGAACACGACGAACGACTCAAATCCCCCCCCCCCGCCACCTCCTTCGTGCTCATCAGCGTTCATCAGCGGTTCAAAAAAAGCCCCCTGCGTTTATCCGTGGTAATCCGTGTTCATCCGTGGCAAAAAAAAGCCCCACCCGCCGTCCCGCTGCAATCCGAGTTCATCCGTGGCCCCCCCAAAAAAACCACCCGCCGTCCCGCTGCAATCCGTGTTCATCCTTGGCCCCACCAGTCGCGGTTCAAAGCCCGCCCTGCCCACCGCCACCGTCCCCGCGGCACAGCACACACTTTCCGTGGCCTCCCACCGCACTGCCGCTCACCTGCAGCTCGCCACCCGCCTCCCATGTCACCCGCTGCCACCACGACTCCGTCTCACCACGCAGCAGTCGCAGCCATAACTCTGCACCCAGACTGCAGGCCAGAGTATTCAGGTGCACCAGCGACCCCGCACGCTGCACCGACCAGTCCACCGGTGCACCCCGCTGCAGGCTGCCGTCAGGCGCATTCAATGCGTAAAACGCAGCCTCCGGATCCGCCAGCCCACCCACGCACGAAACACACGTGCCCGGCAACAACAGCCGCACGTCGGCATACGACGAAGGCCTTCCCCCCAAATCCGTCCGCACCAGCGTCCCAATGTCCAGATGCGGCGTTAAGGTGCGATTGGCCAGCAGACTCACAGCCAGCCGCGCCGCATCATTGTCCACCGTACTGACCATCAGACTGCAGGGCCTCAGCAGCTGAGCAGCCGCTTCTCGAGTCGGCAGCTGGTGCTCAACACACGTCACGGACAGATCCGGCTGGAACGCGGTCAGTCGCCGCGCCAGCACAGCTGCCTTGTTCAAATACAGGTCCTCCGTCGTCAGCCCCGGCATCCCGTCCAGATTCTCCGGCAGCAGCACGTCCGCATCGATCAGACGCAGCCGCCCGACACCCAGCCCCGCCAGCAGAAAACACAACTGACTGCCACTGCGACCAGCACCCACCACCGTCACAATCGACTGCCGCAGACGATCATACAGGTCGGCTCCCAGAGCACCACTGGTCCGACTGCGGCGACGCGCATCGAGCGGCACTGTGTCCGGGGCGGCAGCCCGAGCTTTCAGCTGCAGCATCCCCGCCCCGCTGATCTCACACAACTCCACCGCACTGGCCCGCCCGTTCATAAAACTCAGCAGATGACAGCGTTCCGGATGCTGCCGATCCAGCACCAGCACCACCAGCACCTGGCCGGCGCGAGGCTGCAGCAGCGCCAGCAGCCGATCGGCCGCAGGAACAGTTCCATCACTGTTCATCAGCACCAGCCAGTCATCCAGCGGCGGTCGCTGCAGACCGGTGGGAATCTCAGCACTAAGCTGCAGCTCGTCGGCCAGCAGCAACAGTTCACCATGCGCTCCCTCGCGACGCAGCTGGCCCGACACCCAGCTGTTCGGCTGACTGACAAGCTGCCGGAGTGTCCGTTCCCAGACACCCCGGCGAATCCGCAGCCAGCAGCACGCAGTCTCTGAATGCTTCATATTCATGGCACACACTACCTGATCCGTTTTTGCATCAGTCAAAACGAGCCAGCTCACGCTCACGGGCCAGCTGCAGCTGACGTTCACGATCAATCCGCTGCAGCTCAGCCTCCTGCAGCCGCGCCCGATCCGCCGCCAGCGCCGCAGACGACACGTCAATCAGCGTCTCACCCTCCGTCACCGCCGGACGCACACCCGCTGCCGGACGCACACCAGGCACAGCCTCGGACAAAACCCCCGGCAGCCCCGCTGCCCCCACCAGGTCCGTCGCCGCATTCCCCATGACTCTGCACTCCTTCTGCCACAATCATCAACTGCCCCCGGAACAATCCCGGACGGCACCCGACAACATAAAGCCTCGCCAGCCGCACCACTGACGAAAAAACTTCCAAATTTTTTTTCCCCCTGCCCCCCAAGCCACCCGCCCGCAGCCGCAGAACACGGCAAAGAATTCAAATTCGAGCACGAGCACGAGCACGAGCACGAAAAACGCAACCCCCAAAATCTCACCTCGTACTCGTACTCAGTCCGCCCTGGCGGACGGTACTCGTACTCGTACTCGAAACACGCCCACTGCCCACCGCGCCTTCCTTCGCGGCTTCGCGCCTTCGCGTGAGCCCCCAACTGCCCCGCAACTCACTGATCACTGGCCACTCTTCCTCCCCTCGCCCCCGTGAAACGGGCGAGAGGGATCGGGGGTGAGGGGGCCATGGCATCCATGCCATAGAGAGTGGATGCCAGAAAGTTGAGAGGAGAGCTGGCAGTTCACCACACACCACAGCAGCCCCCTGCGTTTCCCTTCGCGCCTTCGCGGCTTCGCGTGAGGCAAACAGTCTGCAACTCACCCGCCCCATGGCTGCTTACGCGTGGGTACTCGGCAGTCAGTTTGTCTCACGCGAAGCCGCGAAGGGAAGACGCGATGGTCAGTTTTCAGTTTTCAGTTTTCGGTGTTCAGTGTTCAGTCAGGCGAGCCGCGGACGGGAGTCCGCGGGTGCGGTAGCTCGGGCTTTCCAGTCCGAGCACTGTCTGGAAAATCGCGACTTGTTTTACTCGGTAACTGTCTTCCCGCGGCATTCCTGGACTGATGTCCGGGGCGGTCTGATGAGTCTGAGTGGCTGGGATCTGTTTTTTTGTGATCTTGATTGAGGTTTGTGTGTGATGTGGAAGCCGAGGGCATTGGGGCCGGGGTCGCGTTTGGGGA
>JBJTPZ010000834.1:0-1911 GCA_046075365.1 Planctomycetaceae bacterium | reverse complement strand
TCAGAGGGCTCTCGAATCGGTATTCTTCCGGATCAGCAGGCGGTTTTTGAACTGCCAATGGTCGCAAATATTCGCCAGGAGACTGGATTGAGGTGGGATTGAGGTTTGAGTCCCCGGTCGCGCTGGCGCTCGTGCTCGAATTTTCCAGCTTTCTGCATTTGCGGCCGTTGTCCGCAGCATTTGAGTACGAGTGTGGCGATTTTTGTGAACAGTCAGCGGGTGTGCAGCGGACGGAGTGGACCGGACAGGGTTGGGGGCTTTGTCTTTTCGGAGACTGTCAGATACCAGCAGTGCAAATTTTCTTGTTTCTGTGGGGCGGTGCCTGAACTGTTCTTCAATTTTTTGAAAAAGTCCTGAACTGGGGGAAAGTCCTGTCCGGTTATGCCCGCATTTCGGCCTTCACTCTGCATGACTTGACCATGTGTCAGGCCGTGGAGATGGATTCGGGGGGGAATCTTTGTCGACTGTTGCCAGCCGACTGGAAGGACGCAGTACAGATGCGCAAGCGAAACAGCAGGCGGAATCAGAACAGTAAGAATGGCGGTCCGACAGCACCGGAAATTCTGGAGACTCGCGTGCTGCTGGCAGCCAGGGGTGGTCCGGAATTTGTGGCTGGCGAATTACTGGTGCAGTACAATTCCGGGACAACAGCTGCTGGTCGCAACGCTGCTCGTGCTGGAATGGGTTTGCAGGTCGCTGAGACGCTCCAGACCAAAACCATGCAGAGGGCTGGTTTTGGAGTGATGGAGCGTGTGCGGGTGGGCAATGGCATGACGATGGAGGCGGCGATGGCTCGCCTCAAGGGTAATGCTCGTGTGAAATTTGTCGAGCCAAACTACATCTACAAGCCTTCGGCTGTCAGCAACGACACATACTACACGAACGGAAGTCTGTGGGGCATGTACGGCAGTGATTCTCCTTCTGCCTCGGGACCTGCCGGCACCACGAATCAGTACGGGTCCAATGCCGAAGCTGCGTGGAACACGAACTTGACGGGGTCTCGCAGTATCGTCGTGGGGGTCATTGACGAGGGCATACAGACTGACCATCCCGATTTGGCACCAAATATCTGGGTGAACCCGGGCGAAGTGGCCAATGACGGGATTGACAATGATGGCAACGGGTACATTGACGACACCAACGGCTGGGACTTTGTATCGAACGACAAAACGGTTTATGACGCCGGTCAGGATTCGCACGGCACACATGTTGCCGGGACCATTGGGGGCATCGGCGGAAATGCCAGTGGTGTCGTTGGTGTGAACTGGGCTGTGTCGATGATCTCCTGTAAGTTTCTCGGCCCGTCCGGCGGGACCACCCTGAATGCGGTGAAGGCGCTGGACTATCTGACCGACCTGAAGACTCGCCACGGCATCAATCTGGTGGCGACCAATAACTCGTGGGGTGGTGGCGGTTATTCGCAGTCTTTGCACGATGCCATCATTCGTTCCGCGAAGCAGGATATTCTGTTCATTGCCGCCGCGGGGAATGCCACTGCGAACAATGACACAACGGCGTCTTATCCGTCAAACTACAATACGACTGTCGGAACATCGACACAGACCGCTGCTGCCTATGATTCGGTGATTGCAGTGGCATCGATCACCAGCACAGGCGCGATCTCGAGCTTTTCCAGCTATGGAGCGGCGACAGTTGATATCGGTGCGCCCGGTTCTTCAATCCTTTCAAGTGTGCCGGTCAGCACATACGCGAACTACAGTGGCACATCGATGGCCACTCCGCATGTGACTGGTGCGGCGGCCCTGTATGCGTCGGCACAGTCGGGCCGTGTTTCTGCAGCCTCGATCCGTCTGGCGCTGCTTAACAGCGCAGTACCGACGGCCTCGCTGGCAGGCAAGACGGTCACGGGAGGACGGCTGGATGTTTACGAGGCCATTCGGCGTTCGTCGT
>JBJTPZ010000833.1:0-1647 GCA_046075365.1 Planctomycetaceae bacterium | reverse complement strand
AACAGGCGTAACTCCTGCAGTCATCACAAAGCGAACCTCGCCCGCCTGCCACGCCGCCCATTTCCAGAGTGACAAGCCGCCTCGCCAGCGGTAAACTCCGAGCGGCGAGGATTCCTCACCGTGATGAATCCCGCAAGGGCCGTTTGTGAGCCCGCACCGCTCACAAAGCGGCAAAGTTCAACGCACGATCTATACGTCGGCTAATCGCCAGACGCATAGATCGCAATTCGTTCGCAGTTAAGCGGAGGGCACAAGAAATGGCGAATCGCTCACGAGCAACGCTCGAATTGAAGGATGGGGAAAATCGCGTGAAGATTCTCGCTGCCCTTGGCTCGAGCGGACGCCTCTCTAGAAAGGAACTGAGTAATCTGACCGGTGTCCACCAGACGATGATTAGTTTCAATGCCGGCTACAATGACGCGGAGATTAACTCAAGACCGTGCCACAAGCACAACTTGCTAAATCTTGGGCTCGTTACCATTGATTTGAGCACAACGCCGACAGAGTACTCCATCACTGCCGATGGCCGAAATGCTCTCGCAAAGCTGCGGCGGTGAGTAACTCGACCTGTGGCGCATGTCAAAGGCGCGTGACGGAATCGCACGAAACGGAAAATGCGAACAAGGCGCTCAACCCGAGTTGGCGGCAGCGGGTTTTTGAAATGGAAGCTCTCTTGCGCCGACCGGGTTAGCTTGGTCGTTCGTCCGTGCGTAGCTTCCCGGTTGAAAACTTGGCTAAGGCTTCAACACCCAGTTTCACTATCATGAACAAGGAACTATCAATGTCCGAAATCACTCGACTTGAGAGCCGAATCGTCGCACTTGAGAGAAAGCTACAGCGACTTGCTAGAGTTTCCGCTTTTGACCACGACCCCCCCGATCGCGATACGGCTGGCGATCGATTGGAGAGACGACGTGAGGCTCGACGACAACAACTTAATCAGGCAGCCTCCTCTGGCACCCTGCCTCCGCATTGCCGAGAGCGATTAGACGAGAGGATTCGATACGAGGAGCAGATTGGATCTCCACCTGACCTTATTGGTTCTTCTGGGACTTTTGTGGGAGTCTGTCGAATTGACTGAGATTTGGAAATAGCGAAAATGCGGTTTTTCTGAGGCATTCTTATGAACCCTCTGTCTCGGCATTACCATCAGCTGGTTGGTCTGAATCAGGACTGGGTGATCGCGGATGTTCAATTGGACGTGCGGAACAAGACGCTGACTTTGCCTCTGGAGTTCGTTGGCGACCATGTTGTGTGCCCCGAGTGTGGGGCCACGTGTTCGATGAAGGATCATGCGGCGGAGCGGAGCTGGCGTCATCTCGATGCGATGCAGTTTCAGACCATTCTGACGGCAAGGGTTCCGCGTTGTTCATGTACGACATGCGGAGTAAAGACAATTGCGGTTCCGTGGGCCGAGAAGCACAGCCGGTTCACTCTCCTGTTTGAGGCATTTGCCATTGATGTGCTGCACGCAGCCGGAAGCATTCAAGCCGCAGCGTTACTCCTTGGGATCGACTGGTCGACGGCACAGGTCATTATGAAGCGGGCGGTGGAGCGTGGGCTCCAGCGGCGAAGTCTCGACGAAGTGAGGCACGTGGGCATCGATGAGAAGAGCTTCGGCGCGGGTCAGGATTACGTCAGTGTGAT
>JBJTPZ010000832.1:0-9217 GCA_046075365.1 Planctomycetaceae bacterium | reverse complement strand
ACCAGGGTTCCAGCCGACCGACCGCTGCCTGCAGCTCAGGCGGCAGCTCGCTGAGCTGCCGCACTTCCGCCGACACCCGGCCTGTGCCGGCGATGCCCGCAACCGTGGCCGCCGCACCCAGAAACGATCGTCGAGTCTGTCCGTTCATCGTGCTGTTCCTGAGGATTCGCCGGCTGACGGTGGTCAGTAAGACAGTGGTCAGCAGGCAGGTGTATAATTTGGCTCTATGGTGACGGCATCAGTGGTGTGGGCGGTGAAATTCGGTGCATCTTCAGCCATTCCGCATTTTCCACCAGAGCCTCGGCCCCCAGATCCTCCAGCAGCGCATGAACGCTGTGCAGAGCCCTGCGGCGATCTTCCGCTGAGGTTTGCGGATGCACTCGCCGCAGCAGCGCTTCCATACGCATGCTGGCCCCGCGAAACAGCGCCAGCATGCTCTGGTAACGCGGCACATTCTGCGGCAAAAAATGAAAGGAAATGCGGGTGGCCAGCACTGCGCTGGCAGCAAAACACATATTGCGACAGATGATCGTCAGATTCGTCTTAAACTGTGTCAGCGAATCGCTGAACAGTGGCGGCACAGACGAGATGCTGCTGATCAGTACGACCAGCGACAGCGCCAGCAGGACGCCCAGTGTGACTGAGCATGCGAGGCAAAACAGCACTCTGCTGACCCGCTGCCAGCAGCGTTCCACCCAGGCCGATTTTCGAAGCTGATACTCGACGTCCTGCCTGTGAAATCGATCACGCAGGTTCTTCAGTTTCAGCCGCAGCCCGGACAGCAAAACCCAGATCGCGAGGCCGGCGACATTGCCGGCTGCAACCACGGTTACCAGCACCGGAGGGCAGCCGGCGAGGATCTGCTCCAGCAGGCTCCGCAGCGGCACTGAACACAGCAGCAACAAACCCATTCCGGAGGTCAGCATGACGCGCGTGACAAGGGTCAGCCCTTGCAGGCGTTCATTCTGCTCGGCGGCCACCCGACGGAAGTAACTGTGCTGCGTGCGCAGCCAGCCGTTGAGTACTGCCTGCAGTCGCCGCTCCTGCACCTCGGGCTGCAGCCGTTCGAATTCCTCCTGAAAACCGCTCACTGGGATCACTGCCGAACTCACCACTGCCCGGATCCACGATAATTCGCCGCGTTCCCGCTGCTGGTAGTACTGAGCCGTCGATTTGCCGACTCCCGCTAAAGCCCAGTAGAACTGCACACGCAGTGCCTCGGCCAGTGCCCGGTCATTTTCCTGATTCTCACTTGAGCCGCTGTTGCGAAGGCGCCACCGCCAGATCCACGGAACGAAAAACAGCAGCAAAGTAATCACCAGGATCAGGCACAAAAGCCATCTGCTGTCACCCACGATCTCAGCGTTCAGGTGCAGGTTGTCCCCGAATTGCAGCAGTAAAAATCCGGCGAGGGAAAGCCAGGGTGTCGCACTCAGCATACACTTCACTGTCTTGTCCTCGCGCAGTGAACTTCGGTTGGCCCGCTCGTAAAGCAGCGCCAGCTGACACAGTCGACCGCTGGCTTGCAGTGACTGCGAAGTGGGGGATTCGACGGCTTCTACAGGCGACGGCCCATGTTTCCTGCTTATCGTTCGCCAGCGGTGCAGCTGCTGTTTGCCCCGTTGCAGAAGCGTTTCCAGCCTGGTCAGCCTGACCTTGTGATGCTTCCGCGTGGTCAGCTGCAGGAACGGCAGTTCGTGACTGGACTCCCGAGCCGGCAGCTGTCGCAGTCGGTTCACCTGCTGAGCCAGCGACAGCATCTGCTGCTGCTCGTTCTGCTCATCGGCAGGTCCCAGCGGTGACAGAAATTTTGAAGATTCCGGATACCACAGTTCAGTCGCCGGGAGCCGCAGTGGACGCAGCGCGGCTGCGCCGCCAGTGCGACCGCAGTTTTCAGCCCAGATCCGCAGCACAGGACCATTGTCCGCCCACGTCAGGGCTGAAATGTCCGGCAGCAGGTCCGGTGTGGTGCCATACAACCGAGTCCGCACGATGGCACTGGCACCGCATTCGGAGTCGTCAGGAATCAGCGGCTGGTGCCGCGAATCATCTGCCGGAACAATGGCAGGTTTCTGTGATTCATCGCAGATTGCGATCAGGAGATCGCAGCTTGATGCAATATATTCGCCGGCTGCCCGATAACGCAGATTTCGTGCGGACTCTGTTTGGGCGTCCGTGGCCAGTTTTTGCGCCAGTGCTTCACCACCCAAAGCCCAGTCACCCTGGATACGTACCAGAAAACAGTCGTCCCGCAGCAGCTTGCCTGCAATTCGCTGGAACTGCAGCTGTCGCTCCCGATTCTCCTCGTCTGACGCGGACGGTCTGAGGAAGGTCGTCAGATTCCGGTAGAGCCCGGCATCATACCGCTCATTCCACCCGGAGCAGTCAGCGCCGGTCGCGAGGTCGGCCGAAAAGTTCAGCGGAAAGGGCAGGGGAGCCAGCACTCGCAGCCCCAGCTTCAGTGCCTCCTCGGCCACCAGCTGATCGGCGCCCGGGGCCAAAGATGACAGCACCAGAATGCTGTCGCGTGACAATCCGAGTGCCGGAACGCGGGCGATCACAGGCTGGTCACACGGTTCAGTCTCACCCGCGGCATTCAGCACGTCGGTACTGCCACGCGGCGTTTGCAGCCGCAACAGCAGCAGTCGGACTTCATGCCGGATGCGCGGCACATCATCCGCATGCAGCGAGATATGTCCCGTGACACCGACAATGAACGCCGGCTGGCTGGAAAGAGTCGTTTCCATCATGGCTGCTGCTGCTCCAGCCGCTGCAGCAGACTGCGAACGCTGTTCAGATCGCGCTCTGCTTCGGCCTTGATGCTGTCATCGGGCTGCCGCAGCAGGGCCTCAAAGGCTGCTGCGGCCTGCTGCAACACCGCCACAGCCTTCTGCGGATATCCCAGCTTGTGGTACAGAGGCCCCAGCCACCATAAGCCGACGGCGAAATCCCGCCGGATCAATGGATTATCCGGGTTCCGATCAAGCAGTTCGCGATAAATCGCTGCTGATTTGACGAACATATCAAGGGCTTCTTCGGACCGGCCCTGGGCCTGCAGCACGCTGCCGATTTTGTGGCAGGCGATTCCGAGTGATCTTTTGTGCTGTAGATTGAGGGGCTCTTTTTCGAGCAGCTCAACGAAGATTTCGCGATATGTGTTGAAGAGTTCAGCGGCCTCTTCAAAGCGTCCCTGACTTTGCCTGATTCTGCCGACGTCATTGCAGGCGATTCCGAGCTCTCTTTTGTGCTGGAGATTGAGTGGCTCTTTTTCGGACAGCTGCTGGCGAACATCAAGTGCCTGCTGGGACAGCACCAGCGCCTGAGCGAGGTCGCCAAGACTTTCATAGACTCGCCCCGCTTCAAGCCGGGACGATGCCCACGCCTCGCAATATTCCGTTTCGGCATGCTGTCCCCAGGCAGACGTCAGCTCCAGCACCTCACTGCAGCTCTCCAGCAGGCCGTCGCGATCACCCATCTGATTCCGTACAAAGATGTAAAGATTCAGGATTTTGGCCAATTCCAGGGCACTTTGCGGCAGCTGCTTGTGGCAGGCTGCGCGAGCGGCCGCGGTAGCCTGTGTCAGCTGTTCCAGCGCTGCAGTGTTCTGGCCCACGGTCCAGTGCATATGTCCCAGTACCCGACTGCAGCGTGCCAGAAACAGGGGCGGGACCAGCGGCAAGCGGCACAGTTCTGTTACATGCGGCTGCAGTTGCCGCAGTTCCGGCAGGATGTTCAAAGTTTCGTTGGCGGTGGTGTCAGGTCGCACAAAGTCGGCCTGCACAAGTGCCTCGGCAAAGCGTCGTCGCTGACTCTGTTCTTCCGCCGGCAGCTCCCGCTGCCAGCGGCGTGTCGCGTCCTGGATCACGTTGTGAATGTTCAGCAGGCGGTCGGCATCGTACGGCCTCTCGGCCAGGCAGAATGCGTACACCGGCAGCAGCACATCTTCCGGTCGTCGGGGCAGCTGCGGCTGCAGCTCTGCCGGCAGCGCGCTGACTGCATCCTGGTGCCGCGCCCGCAGCAGCCGTTCCGGAATCGCCGCGTGTCCCAGCAGACACAGCGAGTCAAACACGAATCGCTGCAACGGATTCAGCTGCTGCAGTGATGTCAGGCAGGACGCGGCCATGGTGTGGGGATAGCCCGTCTGCAGCGGATCGAACAGCGGATCATGCAGCAGCTCGTCTTTGTTCTGTTGCCATTCCTGAAGATAATCGGTGATCGACATGACCCGCTGCAGAATTGTTGCTGCCGCCTGATTGATGGCCAGTGCCATGCCGCCCAGCTCGCGGACCAGCCGCTCGGCAGCCGCCTGATCGGCTGCCGGTCCCCCCGGCAGGGCGATCCGGCCGCCCTCCGTTCGCTCCAGCAGATACTGCACCCCGGCGGCCACGGGCAGGACCTGCAAATCCAGCGGTCGGACGTACTGCGGCCAGTTTCGAATCCGGCTGGTCAGCAGCACATGTCCGTGATGCAGCTGCTTCAGACGGGACAGCACCGCCTGCATTGCCACGGCAGAATCCACATTGTCGATAATCAGCAGCCACTGCGCAAATGCCGGATTGGCCAGCCAGTCCAGCACCGCTGCAATCTGCTGTTCACGGTTCTCTGAACCGGCGGCATGCAGTTTCAAAGCCCCCGCCAGCTTCGCCAGATTGCTTTCCAGTTCTTCCGGTGTCGGTGCAGACAAAAACAGCAGGGCACTGTGTTCGTGGGCAAACAGATGAGCATATTCAGTGGCCAGCTGAGTTTTCCCGAAACCGCCGGTTCCGGAAATCGCTACCATGGCCGTGCCCACGGCACCCGCTTGCCGACCGCCTCTCAGCAGATGCCGCAGCTCGGCCAAGGTTTCGTCGCGTCCCTTGAACAGACTGCCAATTGACGGGGGCAGATTGGCGATCGGCTGCTGCACCGCCGGCAGCAGTGTCCGCAGTGACCTGAGCAGCGCAATACAGAGCTCTTCGCTTTGCTGAAACACCAGCTTCTCGTCCGGAAATCGTCCGGTCTGCGCCAGCAGTGCCAAATGTTGAGCCTGACTGAGTGCACCGGAGCCTGCTGCGGTTCCGTCATCGGCCGCTGCTGCGCCCGGTACACTGCCTTTGCGAGGGGCAATCAGCAGACGAATTCGATGATACAGTGCCAGCCACGCTTCCCACTGTGTGTAGGTGAACTGCCTGAGGGTTGTTGTGGGCAGCTGCAGTCTGTCGGGCAGGTCCGGGTGCACCCGCAGCAGCAGCTCGTCAACTTCCGCAGCGACCGGCAGCGCACCGGTTTCATGACCAGCGAGGTGCACGACAGCATCACAGTCACGGATGTAGTTGTTCAGTTCCAGCAGGGTGCGGCTGCCGAAAGCCAGAAACGTTTTTTGCGTTTCGCAGCGGACTCCGGGCATACTGAGTACCTGCCGCAGCTCTTCACGCACGGCATCAAATTCGCTGGTTACAGCGGACAGAAACAGCGTGGTGCTGGTGACGGGCATGCTGAGCAGATCCGGGCAGGGTGTAGCGGGTGGCGGTGCAGAAGCCGTGTTCTGTTATCCTGCCCGAACTTGCGTGGAAAAGCAAACCTTTTTGGTTGTCTGGCGGCCCGTGCCGGGGGTTTCTGAGCGTTTCCTGAGCGGGGGCGGGGTGACGTCGGGGCGGCCGCTGTAAGCGCACCGCGCCCCGCTCGTTCCAGGGGCAGCCGATCATCCCGCCTGCGAAAGACCCCCGACATTTCGATACGGGTGGACAGATTTTGGTTGTTTGCAGTACTCCTGCCTGGTACCTTAATCGCCTCTTTATCCCTCCTGATTCTCCCGGACTGCCTGCCTTATTATGCCCGGAACCACCAGCGAAGCCTCTGGCACTCCCCTGCTGCCGCATCAGTTCATTACCAAAATCGTCCATGATGCGGACACGGGCTGGGGATTTGTGCCGCTGATTGGCAGCGGTCTGTCTCGACCTTCGGGCATCATCACAGGTTTCGAGTTTACGAATTATCTGGCGTTTACGACGTATCTGGTGCTGTGTGACCCGGCAACTCGCAAACGCACGCATGGCGAGGGTGTTGCGGCTCGCTGGAATCTGGTGCAGCAGGGCTGGCCGCCTCAGCCGAACCAGCAGGAACTGTCTGATGCTCGCAGCTGGATTCTGCAGGAGTTCAAGGGCCTGTGTCAGCGGATGCGTGTCGAGCCCAACTATGATGACAGCGACAAGCGGCGGATCAAATCTCTCGCCGTGCAAACTCCGGTATCACCGTCGCAGGGTCTGGTGTCGGTTCTGATGCATCCGATCATACCGGCCATCCTGGCTTCGGAAGAGCAGATACCGACGGACGATCGCATGCGTCGGCTCAGCATGTTGCTGCTGAAAAGTCATGGCATGCCTCAGCCTGCGACTTTCGCGATCGAAGGTCTGATGTCGGATTTTTCGCGTTCGCATGGTCAGCACATTCAGGATATGGGTATTCGTGCGCTGCACGACTGGCGTGAAACACTGCAGTTTCTGGCCTGCACTGAAGTGCTCAGAGACCCTGATCGACTCAGTTTTAACAGCACTGCCAATCAGTCCGTCATCGATGCCTTCAACGCCACGATTACTCGTGATCGTCACCCCAATCTGGCCCACAAGATGCTGGCGCATCTGGCCGGTGGACTGCGCATACACACGATTCTGACCACGAACTTTGATACGCTGACCGAAGACGCCTTTCAGCAGCTGTCAGTGCGATTGCGTGTCTTGCCCGTCAGTTCTCACGGTTCTCTGCCGAATGCTCGCACAGTAGCCGCTGAGGACACGCTGGTGAAGCTGCACGGAGAGGCTCACGACACGCGTGCCGATCTGTCGCTGGACGACGAGCCAGGCGCTGCCGATCTGGAGACGTTTGCCGATTACCTGACTCGCGGCGGCCCGTTTTCGACAATCGACAAAACAGTCGAATCTCGGCGGTTGCTGGTCATTGGATATTCGGGTTCCGACTATCGCTGCGTACAGATGATCAAACGCTGGCTGGAATCTGCTGCCGATCGTCCGATTATCTACTGGGTCTGCTACAGTCAAAGCGATGTCATTCGGGTGCAGCATCTGTTTCGTTCTGAGCATTATCGTGGGCGGCTGCGGATCACGCAGACGACGCGTCCGGACCTGCTGCTCTATGAGCTTTACCAGCGACTGCATTTGTCGTTGCCGCCGGGAGGACTGTCTTACGAATTCTCGCATATCCTGCCACCTAACAGAAACCCAGTTTATGAAAGTCCCGAGCAGTCAGTGTCGGCTGTGCTGGAGTGTGTGCGGGAAACGAAGGACCTGCTGGAGGCCTGCCGGCTGATTATCGGTCATCAGGGGCGTCCGGAAGATGTTCGCGCGCTCGCCCGTGACGCCATGGTCTCTTCCCTCAGCAGTCGTCTGGTCAAAATCATGGGTGCGACGGGCCAGTCCTTGAGGGCGCTGACTCAGGATTGGCAAGCCATCACTGCAGCTCGGGAGGCGGTCTGTGTGTTGTGGCAGCCGTGGTATCGTCGTATTTTTGATGACAGCAAGGTGAAGATGAAAGAAGGGAACGAAGTGAAAGAAACTCCGAGCCCGTCGTTTGTTTCGCCGGTGATCATCGATGCCGTGGGTGGCGTTGTGCGGGCCTGTGCCATAGCAACTGAGACGGTGTCTCGTGAGCAGGGCGTGCGAGTGTTCTGGATGGAGATTGTCGACTACATCGATATTGACGGCATGATACGGGACTTTTTCCGTTCACTGGCGCACCGTTTTGGCGTGTTTCAAAGCCAGCATGTGTCGCTGCATCCGCTGTCCATGCCGTTGCTTGAGTTTGTCAGGCCGTCGACGGCCGAAGTGAACTGGAAGAGTGGTGTTGAGGCGATAGCCCGGCATCTGAAAGCGATCCTTGAGGCCTACCGTGTCGATGCGTGTCAGTTGCGACTGCTGATCTACGGGCGTGACGGCTATGGCAGCAGCGCCGGGTTACTGTCGTCTGCGTGGAAGGATACGAACCTGATCAGGGGCTTGCACTGTTTTATCGAATCGCTCGCAGAAGCCGGCGTTCAGGTCATTTATATGCCGCTGTTGCCGTGGCGAGCCGAGATTCGGCGAAACAGAGAATCGGTACAGGGAGGGTCTCGAGGCTCTGCGACGCAGCCACCGCTGCATGACGAAATCCTTGCAAACAATCGAGAGCGCGAACTCTCAAAAGTTCGGAAAGGCGCACTTTCGAAGTCAGACGGAGCAGTGTTTCGTGAAATTTCGGCCAGTTCGTCAGTTTATCTGGACAGTCTGAAGAAAGTCCTGCACCCCTTCATGAGGCTGTCTGTTGGCAAAGACGGCAAACTTGTTGTTGTGGCCCGAAAAACTGCGGGTCGGGACAACGCAGAGAAATTTGTCGTTTTCCTGTACGCTTTATGTCTGTTTCGTCACTCGCGGCATCCGAACGCATTGTGTTCCGAAGCGACCTATCAATGCCCGTTTCGTCACAATTCTCGGGCTGTGGATAACGATTTTGTGCGAGCCGAAGAGACCAGCGTATGGGTCGCGCAACTGCGCAGCGCCGGACTGTTTCTGGACAAACCAGGCGGTGCTTCCTGGATGTTTGGGGATTTGAAAAACGGGATGCTGGCGGCGATCGAAGAACTCGACAGTATTCGTTTTCTTTATGAAACGCCAGGACGAAGCGATGTGAACATGCGGCCAAAACGCGGACACGATCGGGCCGTGGAAATGCGGGCTCGGCTGCACTTCTGGATAGGAGACTGGTATCTCAAGGCGTTCTGCTCAAGTGGACACCATGTGCCCATCCTTGAGGCTGTTCATCATCAGCTGATGGCCTGCAAGTACGCTCCGGATGCCAAACCAAAATCCCGTCCCGGCAAGGCCGTTTCGACGTCTTCAGCGAATGAGACAAATGACGAGTTCAGGAAATTGGCGATTTATCGTCACTTGCTGTTTCTGTCGGCGTTGCGGGAGGCCAGCAAGACACTGCGGCTGGCCGGCACATCCCTCAAGCTTTGGCAGTCCAGTCCATTTGATGTGTCGTGGATGAACAGCGAGCACAGAGCGAAACTGGAGGAAGATCTGCAGAAGGCCAGTCAGAGTCTAAGTGTTGGGGACGAAGCGGGCCGCATTCCCAAACCTGTGCCAACGAAAAGCGAAGAGCTGCGCACAACGGCGATCAGGGAGTTTATCGACTGCCTTACTGAGATCTTCCTCCAGTTTCGCTCTGTGCTCTCTGTTCATCCAGG
>JBJTPZ010000831.1:0-3709 GCA_046075365.1 Planctomycetaceae bacterium | reverse complement strand
CAGCAGGGCTGGCAGTCGGCTGCGGAGCAGGCTGCTGCCGGCAGCCAGATCTTCAACCAGCAGATCAGCAAGGGTGTCGGTGGTGGCGCGAATACCGACTTCGTTGTTGTTGCCGGCCAGTTTGCTGACCAGAAACACCAGTCCGCAGGCTCTGGCCACCAGCTTTTCGTCGTCGCTGCCCTTGATCCACTTCATCGTTCGCTCATGCACCTTGCGGGGCAGGATTCGCGACTGCAGCAGTTTGTCGGCTGCATCAAAATACAGGTAATCGGCCGGAATGACGCTCCCGATCTCGGCGTCAAGATTGGTCTGGATGACCCGATGAATCATGCTGAGCTGATTTCGCAGCTGACTGTCCGTGCCCGTCTGATCCAGCACCCGCAGCGTGTTCTCCCAGAATCGCCGACGCACTGGCAGGATCGGGTAATCCTGTGGAAAGTACATGACATCTTCGTTGCGGTGTGAGATGCTGGTTCCCTGCAGATGCCGCGAGATTTCCCCGATGTTCCGCTGCATCACGCCGTCGATGGTCTGGATGGCGGCCGGCTTCTTCGCAAGGATCACCTGGCGAATCACGGCGTCCACGTCGGCATCGGACAGTTCCACACGAACGCTGAAGCGGCCTTCCAGTTTTTTCAGGTTGGCAGTTCCGGTGACCGCTGTTTGTCCCGTGCCAATGAACAGCAGCTTTCCGCCGATGTTCTTACTGCAGGCCTCGACAACTTCCTGCACCTCGATGGAACGCTGCGTATCGCTGCCGATGAATTGCTGGACTTCATCCAGCACCACCAGTGTCAGCGGGAATTTTCCGTCGACGGTCAGCGCCTGCCGGATGGCTTTGATCATCTCGTCACTGCTGATGTCCTGGACGTAGGGGTACAGGTTATTGAGTGTCTCCACGCAGGCCGCGACGGAGGAAAACAGAGTGGGTTTGGTGGCGACGAGGGCTTCATGCAGACCTTCGGCCACGTAGAAATTGTCCAGTTCTTCCTGCCAGTCATGTCCGGCTGACTCTACCGCATTGCGAACAGCCTCCTCAATTCCTTCGGCCCGCAGCCACATGATGAATCTTGCCAGGGGGTATTGATCCGGCAGTCCGGCGGATTTGAACAGAATTCGCAGCAGGGCCAGTCGGACACTGCCACTGGCTCCTGCCCCCAGTGTGCCTGAGGCGGCATGCAGTCCACCGTGGAGTTTGCCCTGGATTGACAGCTCCTGCAGGGGATCGCGGACGTTTTGCGGCAATGTTGCAATGCTGCGTGCCGTGGCACCATCGGGGAAGGCCGTGTCCATCCACAATGCCCGCAGCATTTTCACGAGGTGTGACTTCCCGGAGCCGTAGAAGCCACTCACCCAAACCGCCGGCTGCTGAGCCTGACTGACGTTTTTCAGATACGTATCAAGAATGTGCTCCATCCCTCTGGCGTATTGCCCGTCGCAAACGAATGTTTCCAGTTCGTAGCGCAGGACAGAAAGGGCCTGATCTGTGCGTTCATCATTGACACTGGCAACGCCTTCGTTGACCAGTTTTCGAGTGGATGGATCTTTGGAGTAGATTTCGCGGTTCTTCATGGCGATTTCCTATTGCGCATCTTTGTCGGCAGTGATCGGGACAGCGAGGTAATTCCAGCCGTCATAGCCATCCAATAATCGGTAGTTGTTGTCTTCGTAGCTGCCAGGGAAAAAGACAACGAGTCGGCCGTTGACCAGCGGGGCCAGCTGGTCAACAACACCCTTGACTTTCAGGAACCCAAACAGCGATCCAACGCCCTGCAGGGCGACCACGTCGTTTTCGCCGCACTGACTGGACTGCAGGAATTCGCGGAATCGCTGGACGACCCATGTTCCGTAGTTTGGCAGGATGGACGGGAGCAGATTGGGTTGCTGGAAGTAGCGGTTGGCATATTTTTGGCCAGCCATCCATTCTGCAAAACTGTTTGTCAGATCGAACAGACTCCACCCATGCCCCGCCTTGGTGGTAGCCAGCTCGAACTCCTCAACGCGGGCCCGCAACCGCAGTTCCTCATGTTCGTGGTACACGCAGAACACGACTCGCTGTGCCGCGGCGGCATCACCTCGCCAGGGGACTTCGATGAAGCGCGCATAGGAGTTGAGCAGTCGCTTAACCTTGCTCATGAATCCACTCCTGTTCGAGTTTTGTCAGCAGGCCGGGAAACTGCACTTCAATGACTGTGCCGATACGTTTGAACACGATCCAGCCGCGGCGGGATGCTGATTCGGCCAGTTCGATGGCCTGATCAGTTGAACAATCGAGAAGTCGCATGGATTCGGTTTCAAAAAGCATCTGTCCTCGAGCCCCCGCGAGGTAGCTGAGAAGCAAGGCCATGGCACAGGAACCGGCTGTTGGATGTGCTTTAACGCGAGTCTTGCTGACATGACCGATGAAATGGCCGGCGCGGGTCCAGGAGGCGAGGATTCTCTGGGCAGCCGCTTTCAGTGTCTCTTTGCTGAATCGCCCCTCATTTCGTTCATCCAGAAAGGCTTCAAGCTGCGAGCGGCTTACTCGCTCGCCAATGCTTAACTGCATGACGAACGGAGCCGACGATCTCAGGATGGCGTCTCGTGAGCACGCGACCAGAAATGCGAGAAGTCCCCGAGCGTCTGTGTCACGTTGCCAAAAGAAACGCAGTCCGCGGAAAATCGCCGCGTCGCAATCCAGACAGTACAGACTTTTCAGATGGCGGAGCGTGAGTTGCCGCGTCCTTGCCGAACGCTTCGCGAGGCAGTTTTCATGAATGACAGCGTGATGATAACTTGGCAGCTTCGCATCGGGATTGCTGACGGCCTGCAAGAGCAGTGTCAACTCTTCCAGCATCATTGACCGCGCAAGATGGGCACAGCCGCGATCGGAGCTAAGTCCAAACCGCGCCAGATGATCCTCGGGGGCGAGCACAGGAATCAGCATTAACTGGCCCCTGCTCGCCAATGGCTGCCGACACCGCACTCGTCATAACGAAGCAGTTTTCGGCACGGGGAAAGAGGAACTCGACTCTGCTTACCCTGTTGGATCCGTTGCGATATCTTGCGGCAAACATGCGTTCGTGCCGCACAATGCCAAACATGCAGCACGCCTTGACCGGAATCTTGGACAGTCCGATTTCTGTACAGAAATGTACGGTAAGGTGCTTTTGCCGAAATGGCCATTTTGACGTCTTGCCAAGTATTTAACCACCAGAGAAACACTGCACGTCGTGTGGCGTTGCCCAGTGGGAGACAGACAGGTTGGCGGGGAATCCACCGGAAAGGATGATGTCGCTGTGTGATTTCGCGGTAGAAGCCACCCCGTAAGTCTACCAAAGTCGAGTTCGGCAAAACAGCCACCCGCAAGCAAAAAAAGTGGCTAAAAAACCTAAAAAAGAGCGCTTCATTGAAACATTTGTACACAAGGTCGGACAGACGTATGTCCGGGCTGTTCGGAGGTGGAGCTGGTGCTGGCTGCCGCTGTGTATCGTGAGTCCTGGTCCGAATGACAGCCCCCCGGTTCACCACCCGCACTGTCACCGGTTTCGCCGTCAGCACCCGGCGGGGCCTCAGTTGGATACGCAAAGACCCGGGCTCAAGGCACACAGCTGCCGCATCCACCGAGCCTGAATTCCTTTCACTTGTTCCGGCGTTTGTGCTTAATGCCAGGCAGCCGACGTCAGCATGCGGAAAACGCCGTCCCGCACCAGTCCCCGTCCACTGTGGC
>JBJTPZ010000830.1:0-2648 GCA_046075365.1 Planctomycetaceae bacterium | reverse complement strand
CAGCCTGCGACGACATTCAGTTTGAGTTCCATGCACGAAGGAGTTCCAGTCGATGTCTCCAATATGGCCAGCGCGACATGCACGCACGAAACGAATCGGCACCACCGGTCGCTTCTTCCTGTCTTCGTCCACGAACTTGTTGCCACGAGCGAGTTCGCGACGATGGACCAGCATGCGAGAACGGCGATGGCCGGTATCGCCGTCGCCAGCGGCGACGTCCTGGGTGATGAACCATTCCGGAAACTGCCACGCTGTAATCCCAGTGGGAGGACCGTTGGGGTCTTCCTGATCCGGCGGCGGTGTTTTCAATTGCAGGTTTGGAACGTCCAGCAATCGGCACAACTTCTCCGTAAGCCGCGGCTCAACGATGATTTCACCCCCTGGCGACCAGAACTCGAGGCCAGCTACGAGCACCGAGTAATCCGGCAAATCGATCATCGATCCCGGGCCGAAAGTTGTGATCAGCTGGCTTTGGCGGATCTGTCCGTGGGGGCGGGCTGCGCCCTTGCGACTGGCTGCGCGACTCATTGTTCCACCTCTTCCTCAATCTCAGTGCCATCCATCCGCTTAAGTCGCAGGTTAACGCTCGGCTCGACGTCTCGCATCGAGCGATTTGCCCGGAACTTCTTATGTCTCGCCGGAAGCCGCTTGAGGTCCGGATTGAGGAACTCGTAGATCAGTCGCTGTGCGCCGCCCACTTCCTTTTGGTACTGCAGGCGTCCGCCTACCTGGTTGAGTTCCATTGCTATGCGAGTCCACTCATCGAGCAGGTCGAGGGCGCGATCGCGAACCCGCTGTCGCAGACGCTCGAGTTCGTCGGGCGGCAGGTCGCTGTGTGATACCGCCCGCGTGACAAGAGCGTCGATGACGAAATCCAGTTGTCCGCGTTCTCTGAGGATTTCCAGTGCACCAGCTGGAGCCGTCATCGGGCCATGTCCGTGGCGTGCCATCGCAATCAACGTGCCTGCCAGTCCCCTGTCCAGCGCTCGCGGCGAGAAAGGGGTCACGCTTGTGACTTCCACGTTGCGGTAGAAAGACTGGTGGTACGCCGAGAAGCGTTCATAGTGCGAACGGTCACGCGGTTTGTGGACGTTCAATACGGTTACGACGAGCCCAGGCCGATCATGGTCACGACCAACGCGGCTGGTGGCCTGAATGTATTCAGCACTCGACTTTGGCTGACCAAAGACGACCATCAGACCCAGCCGAGTGATATCGAGACCAACCGAAATCATGTTGGTCGCGAGCGCGACATCCACATGCTCGCGATCATTAAACGTCTGAGTGAGGCGACGTTTCGCGTCGCTCACCTTGTCCGTGCTCACGCGACTGGTTAGCTCCACCACTTCATAGGCGATCCTGCGATCAACGAACAGTCCATCGGTTTCGCTCACACGCTTCCTGGCCCCGTAACCGGCAACACGGCTCCCGATCTCGTCCTCCACCAGTCGGCGTGTCCCGCCAAGCTCGCGCAGGCTGTTGAAATAGCCCAGCAGCGTCATGTACGGGTCAGCGGGATTCGCAGGGTCTTTCTTCTTCGGGTGCTGGTCGTATTCCTTTTGAGCGGCCGCGAGCAAGGCGAGGTAGACTCGCAACATAACAACCTTCGGACTACGACCTTGCGCGGCAACTCCCAGGTAAAGGCGGGGATTGCTTTGTTCAGTTGAATGCGTCTCTGCGAAGAATGAATCCCTGCGGTCAGGACCGGGTGGAGGGAAGATGTCGACCAGACGGTGATTGAACAAGGCCCGAATCTGATTTTCAGCACGCCGCACGGTGGCTGTAGATGCGATGATTTTGGGGCGAATCTTCCGGCCATTCACCTCACGGCAACACAATTCGTTCATCGCCGTTTCATACAGGCCGACCATTGTGCCGAGCGGGCCGGAGATCAGGTGCAGTTCGTCCTGAATAATGATGTCAGGGGGAAGAAGTCGTCCATTCGGCAGCGGCGCACCTTTTGTCGGATCGCAGGGGCCGTAGAATCCGCTGGCGTCGTGACGCTGCACGCGGCCGAAAAACTGACCGACTTCGCCGGTCCACGGCATCGCAGCAAACTTGTCGACAGTGGCAATCATAAAACACGGCAACCGTCGATAGATCGGTTCGTCGACCGCCAGGATCGGCAACATGTTGTCGCGACTGAATTCGCAATGCCGGTTGACGCACAACACGCGCAGATCGGTCGGGAAGTCCGGGTTTGGATGCAACCGAAACGAGTTCCTGGAGAACTTTGTGCCGCACCAGGGGCAATCTTCCAGCGGAATGGGTGCGGCATTGGACGTGCCCCGCTGGAAAGCATTGGTGCGGGCGCGAGCGGAATCGGGGTTATTGTCTCCTTTGGCTCCCATCAGGTTGGGAGTCGCCGCTTTACCCACCCACAGGCCGATCTCAAACGGCCACCTGCCGAACTTTTCGACATCGTTCTGCCGTTCCAGCTCCAGAGCACAAATCAGTGTTGCAGCACGGCCAAGCTGATCGAGCGTCAGCAGCCGCAGCGTGTATCGCATCAGGACGCTCAGGCCGGCGGACGCAATGCCGGGATTCTGCATCCGCCGCAGGACGAGCGTAAAAGCGGCCAGTCCCAAATAGGCTTCGGTCTTACCGCCACCGGTGGGGAAGAACAGCAGATCGACAACTTCGCGATC
>JBJTPZ010000829.1:0-3533 GCA_046075365.1 Planctomycetaceae bacterium | reverse complement strand
TTTGAAATCCAGCGAGGCCTTGCCGGCAGGAATGGTCAGAATGGCATTGGGGACTTCGTTCCCCATGGAGGGCGGCAGGTCCAGAAAATCGCGCTGCATGTCGGCAACGCGGTAATCCACGTGAGCCGTGGCTTTGCCGGTCAGCTCGACTTTGACCTGCAGTGGCAGGACAGTGCTGCCGGTCCGAGTCAGTCTGAGGACACCTTCATCCAGCCGAGATTTTGTGTAGGGGCCTTCGAACATTTGTTTGTCGAGTGCTTCGATGCTGACCTGGCAGCCGTCGCCGGCACCAGTGCCGGTACCACCGCCACCGGCCCCGGTACCACCGTCACCGGCATCCCCCGTGCCGCCGAAGTCTGCCCCGCCCGGGTAATCCGCATAACAGCTGATGGGTCCGATGCCCCCGTCAGCGACTGGTGTTTCGCCGTCGCCATTTTCTGCAGACATCAGAATTCTCTGTTCAAGTGACTGAATTTCGGCCGAGTTACCGGTGACAGCCGACCAGATTTTTGAACGTCGTCGAGCTTTACTGGTTTCTGTGACGGCGAACAGTGACCTGAAGCAAGAGAGCAGACGCATAATACACCTCCGCTGGAAATATGAAAGGCACACACGGGTGGCAATAGATACCGCCTGTTAATAATCAGCGGAAGAGTGACTGGCGAAAAAAATTGGTGATCCACCACACGCGGGCCGATTATGCTGCGCGGGGACTCAGAGCAACCGCGGATTGCAGCCGCAGCGAATCATCACGGCTGAATAAAGTTGCAGGCAGGCAACGCCTGTTGCAGAACGTCCACGGCAAGCGTGCGGCATGTTGCCGGAATCCGGCAGATTTCACGGGCGAGGTTCTCGCCCGCCCCCTGCCCTGTTTCACCCGAGGTGGCGGCGGAAGTGATCTCGGACCCTGCGCCACATTTCCGGGCTGAGGACGTGGTCGGTATTGCTTTCGATAAACCAGGAAAAATTTTCGGGGGCGCCGGCTGTGGTCCAGGCCTGCTGCAGTGCGGGCAGTGCGGCGCGCACTTCGGCAATCGGGCTGCCGCTGTCCAGTTCGCCGAAATTCAGGTGCAGAGCGCGGGGGGCGATCAGCGAGACGATGTCGGGCAGGTCGCCGTACTGCCGCCAGCCCGGAATGTAGTTCGGAAAACAGTGAATCAGTCCGGTGCGTTCCATCGCCCCGTAAGTCGGCAGACAGCAGTTGCCCGCCAGTGCCCGCAGCCGCGGTTCAAAGGGCCCGACCAGCCAGGTGTGAGTCGACCCCATGGAATGTCCGTAACAGCCCAGTCGCTCGGACTGCACAAACTGAAAACCAGCCAGCAGACTGACGGCCCGCCGCATGTCGCTGATGTTCTGCCACGCCAGGCTGCGGCCCGCCACCACCTGCATCGCAAACAGATAATGTTCAAGATCCCGGCCCCGCAGCTGGCCGCCGCCAGGCTGCTGCAGCCCGTTCCGCTCGCCAAATCCCGCCGCGTCCGGACACAGCACCACATATCCCTCCCGCACCAGTGAGACTCCCGTCATATGCATCGCACCGAAATTCGGCGACCGCACCCCCGCCGGCTCGTCCTTGCCCACGTCGTACTGGCCCGCATGCTGATGCCAGACACAAATTCCGGCCGCTGGTGACGCGGCTGTCACGCCGTCCGGGATCAGCAGCCACGCCCCGGCTCGCTCCGTCGGCTGCAGCTGATATGTCACATACTGCCGCCGAAATCCCGCCAGCTGCTCCGTCCGCTCCACCCGCTCACACAGCGGACCAAAATCCGGCCACTCGCCCCCCAGACACCGCTGCAGCTGCCGCAGTCGGTCGGCCACAACGCTGTCAGCACCACTGCCCGCAGAAATCTGCATAACGAATGTACTCCTGAATGAATTTGGGGGGCAGCGGTCAGCAGTCAGCGGTCAGCAGTCAGCGGTCCACGGTCCACGGTCCACGGTCCACGGTCCGCGTGGTTGCATTTTTTGCCGCGAGGGGTGAGACTTGCCGGGACTCGAATCACCGTTATTCAACCGGAACTGATGTTTTATGTCCAGGCTGCCGCTCGAACGTGAAGAATACATCGAACAGGAATACTTTTTTCGGGTTTATCGCGAGCGATTGCTGGAAAGCGTTCCTTCTCAGGAAATTCTGCAGACGATTCATGAAGAGCTGCTGGCGACGACGCGATTGCCGATGGCGATCGATTTCCTGCGGGCTGAGATTCTGCATCACGGCCGGATCAGCGGCGCGATGGCTCGGCTGGCCCACTATTTTGCTCCGTTCCAGGCCTTTGTGATTCGCTGCAGTGAGGATGACGAGTCGCGTTTTGAGCAGCTGACGGCGTTGCGGATTCTGGAACTTGAGGCGCGGTATCGGGGCAGTAATCCGGGCATGGCGGGGCTGTTTATCTATCAGCTGGAGTGCATTGCGCGGAACCGTCTGGGTTATGCGGACGGGCTGAAGGCGATGTCTGAGGATCCGCTGTACGGGGATGACTGGCGGCGCTGGATCCTGCGGCTGCAGTCTGAGCTGGGCACACTGGAGCTGGCGGAGCTGGTATTTCGGGTGTCCGAACACTTTTATACTCGCCGCGCCGCCGGCCGCGGCAAATCGGCGGACGGTGAGCGTGGTCTGGTGTTGTTTGGTGAGCAGGAGGGCCGGATTGCTCGCGCCAACATCGGCCGTGATCCGCTGTATCTGTTTGCGGCTTTGCAGCGTCATCTGGGTTATCCGTCGGTGCCCAAATCGGTGGTCAGTGATGAATCTGAGCGTTTGCCGAAGGGTCTGGAGGCGCGGCTGCAGAAGCTGGAGCAGAAGCTGAAGATTTTGGAAGCGGAAACGAAGGGCGGGCTGGACCTGAGTCGGTTTTACAAGCCCGGTGAGCAGCCGGGGGAGTGAGGAGTGGGGAGTGAGGAGTGTTCGGTGTTCGGTGTGCGGTGTTCTGGGGGTGGCCTTTCCGTAGCTCGGGCTTTCCAGCCCGAGTTCTGTGCTGCAGAGCTCTGCTGATTTTGCCTGTTTGAGTGGCAGGGTTTCAGGGTGGATGGCCCCCTCACCCCGACCCCTCTCCCCCGTCACCCCCCGTGCTCGTGCTCGAATTCTTTTCCGAGTGCTGCTGTTACGGGCGTTGTCGGGCGGCAATCGAGTACGAGTACGAGTACCGTCCGCCAGGGCGGACTGAGTACGAGTACGAGCTGGGGGCGAGGGGCGGAGTGATGGCGGGCTGGCGGTGATTTTGGGAGGGAGACTTACCCCCTCACCCCCGACCCCTCTCCCCCGTTTCACGGGGGCGAGGGGGGAATTAGTGGTCAGTGGCGAGGCTCACGCGAAGCCGCGAAGGCGCGAAGGGAAACGCACAAGGGCTGCTGTAGTGTGTGGTAAACTGTCTGCTCTCCTCTCAACTTTCTCGCATCTAATCTCTATGGCATGGATGCCATGGCCCCCTCTCCCCCGTTTCACGGGGGCGAGGGGGGAATTAGTGGTCAGTGGTCTGACAACTGATCACTCCAGCGGAATTCCTCGATTTCAACCGGTTTTGCCTGCTCCCCTC
>JBJTPZ010000828.1:0-6438 GCA_046075365.1 Planctomycetaceae bacterium | reverse complement strand
GCCACAACTTACCTCAGACTTCTCAATCCGGAAACACCGCCCGAAGCAGACGTCGGAAACAGTATTGTTCGCAGAAATTCTTTTTCATTGCTCAACAGCAGGATTCACCTGTGCAGACTCACAGTACTCCTCAGCCCGCTGACGCACCCGCATCCGCGCAACACACCGCTCGCTCTGCTGCACCACCCCTGTGGCCCGTAGCCTCGGGCTCACTCGGAGTCACTGTCCTGTTTTATGTGGTCGGCCCATGGATCGCCGCCCCGCTGAACGGCACAGAATTCTTCCAGCGCTACTTCTGCGGACATCCGCTCGAATACGTCACGTCAGCCATCTTCTTTCTCGGTATGGCAATCCTGTGGAACAAGCTGCGAGCGTTGCCGCGGGAACGACGAACCCTCGCTGCCGCCCGGGATTTCGCTGCCCGGCACAACTGGTCTGCCGGACAAACGCCTCGCAATCAGTCTGTCACGGAACTGACCACTTTTATCAATTCCGCCCCGGCCGCAGACTCCGTCGGAACCGCCGTCGGCCAGCGGCTTCAGGACATCCTGCACCACCTCACGCGGCGAACTGACGCGGCTCTCGATGACCACCTCAAATATCTCGCAGATCTGTCTGTCGATCGGCTGGTCCAAAGCTTCCAGCTGGTGCGAACCGTCACCTGGGCTGTGCCCATCATGGGCTTCCTCGGAACCGTTATCGGCATCACCATGGCTATCGCCAATGTGACCCCGGAACAGCTGGATTCCTCACTGCCCGAAGTCACGTCAGGCCTCGCAGTCGCCTTTGACACCACCGCTCAGGCCCTCGGTATGTCGATGCTGCTGGTGTTCGGCACCTTTTTGATCGAACGAGCCGAACAGTCGGTTCTCAACGAACTGGAAGAGTTCGGCATCAATGCACTGCTGCCGGCCTTCGGGCAAACCGCTGACTCGCAGCAGCACAGCGGCACCGAAGCTGCCGAACTCACAGCCCGCATGCTGGCTCAGCAGGCCGAATTCTGGAATGCCCGCTTCGCGTCACTGCAGTCTGACTGGCAGGCCGCACTCAGCCAGCAGACATCCCAGCTGGCCCGCCATCTCGCCGCTGATACAGAAGCCACACTCAGCCAGCACCGGGATTCCCTCGCACTGGCTCGAGACAACTACGCAAACGCACTGCAGCAAAGCTCCCAAACCGTCTCTCAACAGTTTCAGCAGGCCATGTCGTCGTTTGTGCAGCGAGTGGATGTCTGGCAGTCGGCCATGCAGACCACTTCCATGTCGGCCGTCGGCCAGACTGAAGAGCTGCACCGGCTGGGTCGCACGCTGCTGCAGCTGACCGAATCCGAAGAACGCCTGGCTCGACTGCAGGACCAGCTGAACCAGAATCTGCAGGCTCTGCAGATCGTCGATTCACTCGAACAGACGGTCAGCAGTCTGAATGCTGCCGTCGCGGCCCTCACTGCCAGAACTCACCTGCGGTCAGCCGCCTGAAGTCCCTGCGACGGTACGCTCTGATCAGAGAACATCATGGCTCGGCGGCAACATCAGCACAGCATTTCACTCTTCCCCTTTCTCGCAGTACTCGTCTGCGCGATGGGCTCGCTGATTCTGCTGCTGCTGGTGATGACTCGCAAAATCCGACACGATCAGCAGGCAGAACTGTCCGCCTCGGACACCTCCGCCGCCATCGTACAGCCTGTCGATCGGTCCGCTGAACTGCAGGCACTGGAACAGAGTGCCGGCGAACTGCAAAGTCGCCTGACCGGACTGCAGCAAAAAGTCGCCACACTCAAAGACCAGCTGGAACAGAAACGTCAGCTGCTGGCCCGGACTCGCACGGAACTCGCCACACTGCAGGCTCAGCTGCAGGCCGCCGCCAACACCACCCCGGCCGCTTCCACTGAAACGGATCTGCAGCAGCTGAAACAGGAAGAAGCTGAGCTGCTGGCACGGCTGACGGCCACCGAACAGGCCCTGCTGGCAAAACGCGACGAACTGACTCGCGCAGAAGACGCCGTTAAAGAAGCTGAACTGCTGCTGTTTGAAAAACAATCCGCCATCGTGGCCCTCCGCGAACAGATCCAGTCGGCAGAAGCTCAGGCCGCTGCTGTGTCCGGAGTTCGTACGCTGGTGGAGTTCAGTAATTCCACCGGTACCACTCGCACACCCATCGTCGTCGATGTGTCGGCCGGTGGCTTCGAATTTCTGCCAAACGCAGTCCGCATCACAATGGCCGACATGGAAAAATTCCCGGTTCGCGATAACCCTCTGCTGTCGGCAATTCTGGCCATTCACCAGCATCGCAGTGGCCGGTCACTGACTGCCGAGCCATACGTGCTGCTGCTCGTTCGCCCTGGTGGCAGCCTGCCATTCTACGGAGCTCAAAGGATTCTGACGGAAGCCAAAATTCACTATGGTTACGAACTGCTGACCGCTGATCGAAAAGTCGTAGTCGAGGGCGCTGATCTCCTCGAACCCCCCGCCGTGCAAATGGCACTGCAGGAAGCCTTCCGTCGCCGTGACAAACTGTACGCTCGCCTGTTTGATATCACTCAGGAAGAACTGGCCAGACGCGGACTCGCACCCGGTCAGCAGGCAGATTCCGAACAGCCGCCCGAACGTCACCTTTCCGTAAGATCCGACGGGCGAGTGATGGAAGAGGAATCAAAGTCCCGTCGCCGGCTGGAGAATCGTTACTATGCCGGTGGAGTGGCTCCGCCTCCTTCGTTCTACACCAGTCGCGCGTCCACTCGAGCTGCCAATCCTGTGAATGGTCGGATGAGTGCGGCAGAGGCTGAACAGATGGCCGAACAGTTCGCCGAAAACTATGCAAGGCAGCGAGCACTCAATCAGGCAGCTGAAGAAACTCGCCGATCACTGGCCGCCATCCGTGAACAGCGCCCGCCCGGTCCCGCTGCCCCGCCGTCGGCCGGCAGCACAGTACCTTCAGAGGCAGCGGCGGCACTGCGAGCCCCCGGCGAGAAACGTTTCTCAGACGCACTGTTCGACAGCGACGGCTCACTGCAGGGATCAAAACTTGTCGGCAGCCGCAGCGATGCATCCTCCGCAACTCCACTCTGTGCTGCAGCACGAGCCCCCAGGGCTGGTGCACCAGTCGCTGCAGCCCCGCAGACGGCCGTCACAGCCGCCTCCGCACCGAAAACAGCCGCGTCTGACGAGATGCCGTGGTATCAGCCCTCGCAGCCCGAACCTGCTGCCGCTTCAGCCGGCAGCCGACTCCCCGGTGTCCCGGATTCAGGCAGCCGAAAATCCCGCAGCGGAGCCGGTGAACAACAGACCGCCGGTCAGCCCGGACAGGCATCCCGTATTGATCAGGACACGCTGCGGCGAATTGGTCCGGCGGGAGTCCGCGGCAATTCAGCACTGGCATCACCCGTCGGCATTGTCGTCTTTCTCGATGATCAGCACCTGACCGTCGCTCAGCAGCCCACACTGGACCTGCGAAAACAGCAGCTGGCGGTGGCCGAGGCTGAACTGCTTAAAGGAGTGAATCAGGAACTGGCAGATGCTCGCCGCCGCCCCGATGATCAGTTGCTGCCGATCGTGCGATTCATTGTCAGCCCCGGTGGCGAAAAATGGCGACAGCCGCTCGCTCAGTCCCTCAAACGAACCGGAATTCAGTCTGTGACTCTGTACGAAATCACTCCGCACATGCTGCCCGCTGATCAAATCGGGTACGCCTCAGTGCCGGACGCGCCGGAGGCTCAGCCATGAGTCGACGCGCACAGCGAACGGAACTGGAATTCGGATCCGACTCATTTCTTGACGTGGTCTGCAATATCGTCGGGATCCTGATTATCCTGATCGTCGTCGTCGGGGTACGCCTGCAGCGCCAGCCACTGCCGACAGATCCGGAACTGGCTGAGCGGACCGCCGCAGCCGCGGCCGCAGCAGCAGCCTTCAGCGCAAAACAGGACGCGGCTGTCCAGACTGCCAGCCAAAATCGCCACAGCCTGCAGCGCAGCCTGACCAGCCTTGAAACAGATGAACGACAGCTGCAGCAGGAACTGCAGAGTGTTGCGGCAGAGTCACAGGCTGCACAGCAGGAAACGGCCGGAGTTCAGGCAAAACTGACAGCTCAGCAGACGCAGCGAGACACACAGGGACGCCGGGAACAGAAACTGTCGGCCGAACGAAATGCTGCCGCAGCTCGAGTTGCCTCACTGCAGAACTCGCTGAAAGTGTCTGAGCAGAAGCACAGCGAGCTGGAAGCTGCACTGCGACGCACGCTGGACACCGAAAAACAAACCCAGCAAAAAACTCGAACTGTCGCCGTGGAAACTCTGCAGCTGACAGAACAGCTGACGAACGCTCAGCAGCAGTCACAGCCGGCCGATCGACTGAATCATCGACTCTCACCGGTCACCAAACCGGTGGAATCCGATGATGTTCATTTTCGCGTTGACGGTGGCAAGGTGAGTATCATTCCGCTGCAGGATCTGCTGGATCGCCTGAAAGATCAGGTGCTCGCTCGACGCTCAACCATCATGCGATTCAACCAGTTCGAAGGTGTCGTTGGACCGGTGGGCGGTTATTCGATGAAGTACACGGTTGAAAAGGAAGGGGGCTCAGCACTGGAATCCCTGCAGACCGGGGATCTGCGAGTCCGCGTCAGTGTTTCGAAGTGGCAGCTGCAGGCCGAAGAATCGCTGCTGCAGGAATCCGTGGCTGATGCGTTGCGACCGGGGTCGCGATTTCGCCAGCAGCTGGAAACCTGCCCGCCGGATTCCGTGGTGACGATCTGGGTCTATGAAAATTCGTTTGAGCAGTTTACGGCCATCCGCGAGCTGGCTCACGGACTGCGTCTGCGAGTCGCGGCGCGGCCCTTGCCGGACGGCACGCCAATCGTGGGCTCCCCCAACGGCAGTCGCTCGTCCGCACAATAATGATCCAGCCCAAAATTCCCCGGATTCCGACTGTTTTCCGAACGTCCGCCCCGGTATTCTCTGTGACTGCTCGTTCGTCTTCCGAATCCGGCTGATACCTGTTCCTGGTGCTGCATGGCCGTACGTAATTTCTGTGGCCGAACTCGTCGCGAAACCCTCTGGCAGTCCGGTTGTGGTTTCCCCGGACTGGCGCTCGCATCACTGCTGAATGCTGATGGCGTTCAGCAATCGGCAGTCGCTGATCAGACCGCGCCCGCCTTCCGCAACCCCCTCGCGCCCCAGGCACCCCACTTCCAGCCTCGCGCGAAAAACGTCATTTTCCTCTATATGTACGGTGGCCCCAGCCAGATCGATACCTTCGATTACAAACCCGGCATGTATGGAATGGATGGCAAAACCATCGAAGTGAAGACCTTCGGTCGCGGCGGGCATCGCAATCAGGGTCGCATCGTGGAACCTCGCTGGAAATTCCGGCAGTACGGCGCATGCGGCAAATGGGTCAGTGACCTGTTCCCCAGCCTGGCTCAGAAAGTCGACGATATCGCCTTCATCCACTCCATGACGGCCGATTCGCCCATTCACGGCTCTGCCATGCTCATGATGAACTCCGGACGCGTTCTCAGCGGGCATCCCTGCCTCGGCTCATGGGTGAACTACGGACTGGGCAGTGTCAACGAAAACCTGCCGGGGTTCGTCGTCATGCTGGATCCTCGCGGTGGTCCCATCAGCGGTGCGAAGAACTGGAGCAGTGGCTATATGCCGGCCACATACCAGGCGTCTGTCATGCGATCGGGCGGATCACCCATTCTGGATCTGCAGCCGCCCCAGGAATTCGCCGGACAGCCACAGCGCCGCATGCTGGATACACTCCGACAGCTGAACGAACAGCACCTGCAGACTCGCACTGATAACTCCAGCCTCGCAGCACGGATTGCCAGCTACGAACTGGCCTGGCGGATGCAGTCTTCGGCACCGGAAGCTGTCGACCTGTCCCAGGAAACTCAGGCCACCCAGCAGCTTTACGGACTGGACAATCCCCGCAGCGAAAAATTTGGACGGCAGTGCCTGCTGGCCCGCAGACTGGTGGAACGGGGCGTCCGCTTTGTGCAGATCTATTCCGGTGGTGCCCACAATGATGACAACTGGGACGCTCACACCGACATGGAAGCCAATCACAACCTGCATGCAGCCGAAACCGATCGGCCCATGGCCGCACTGATTCAGGACCTGCAGGAACGAGGACTGCTGCAGGACACACTGATCGTTTGGGGTGGTGAATTTGGACGCCAGCCCACGGCCGAGTATGCCAAAGGCAGCGGACGCGACCACAACAGCTACGGTTTCACGGTCTGGATGGCGGGCGGAGGCATCAAGGGCGGTGTCAGCTACGGCGGCACGGACGAGCTGGGCAGTCGTGCCGTGGACCGCGAATGTCATGTGAAACACATGCACGCCACCATTCTCACCCTGCTGGGACTCAGCCCGGAAAAACTGACCTATTACTTCAGTGGTCTGGAAAACTCGCTCGTCGGCGTCGAAGGCGCCCA
>JBJTPZ010000827.1:0-4916 GCA_046075365.1 Planctomycetaceae bacterium | reverse complement strand
GAAACGGCAGCACCCGCGGGTTGTCCTGCTGTGGTCGTTTCCAATTCTTTCAATGGCGCAATCGGCAGGATGTGCATCATTGACGTTTTTCGCAAAAACACCCTCGTTTTTCGTTTTTTCAATGCCGGAAGCAAAAGTGTTCTTGCTGGAGTCGCGTTCTGAGAGGGCCCGCTAAGTCTCGCGCGGGTACCGCACTTTACCCCTCAAAGTCGACTCTTGTGTTCATACTGGGCCTGTGCCGGTTTTCACCGCGTAGTCGCTACCGGCTCGGCGAAGTCAGAAGCCTCCGAATTTTGAATCCCCATGGACATTTCCGCCTGAGCGCTCCGGTTGCAGCCCCCCCCTCGGCCGCCCGCACCGCTCGCCGACTATTCGTCCAGCACGGTTGTGTCGCCGGTGCCCTCGATCCACTGAGCACCCTCGACGTCTCGGGAAACGGCGGCGCGAAAGGCAGCGAAGTCTTCTGCCGAGTGTAACCGGAATCGCAGACAGGTGTTGCGTTTCACCGCATTCACATTTTCCGCTGTACTCAGGCGGGCTTGCCAGAATTCGATGTCACCGACAAAACGACCAGTCTGCCAGACATAGGCAGCCGTTCGGCGAGCGTCCACATGCCAGCGGCGACGGCCAGCAGAATGATAACGCAGACAACGCTTCCTGAGATATCCGTCACAGCCAGCTGCCAGCTCCTGACGGAAAAAAATCGGCCGGCAGAAACAGTCTGCGAGACCAGCACTGAACACAGCGCCAGAAACAGCAATACCCGACCGATCTACACCATTTTGCCGGAGCGTATCGGGACACCGAGACCGCAGCTTCATTGGCTGCCGCATCAGAACACAAATGTCACCAGGCTGTCTTTGGCTCTTGAAACGGGAATCCGTATCAGCCTCCGCGCGGCGTATTCGGCCTGCCCAGACCCGCCAAATCCGGATTCGAGCTGATGAAACAGTTTCTCTCCGAGAAACAGAAAGACGTGCTGAAACTCCAGTCCTTTGATCTGCTCCACCTGCCGGATACTGCAGGTCTGAAAGGCAATGTCATATCGCTCAACCAATTCCCAGGCGGCTTCAGGTACGGCGGTTTCCGGATCGACGACTATCAGCAATGGATCCCAATGCCACCATCGTGGCCCACCAGCAATTCGCCTCAGTTCAAATTCCAGATCTGCCAAAGCAGTCGGATGATTTGTCTTCGTATAACCCGCCGGAGCAGGAAACGTCAGATCATTCGACAGCTCTGTCAGCCCTTCATGCTCCTGGCGAAACTGCTGAATCTTCTCGCGCTTCAAAAACGGAGTTGACTGTGCTATCACATCCATCATCTTTCTGGCAGCCTGCCCCACGTTGCGTTTTTGACGATAACATGATTCAAGCCCAAAGACCCTGACGCCGTACATTTCACACATACCGCGAAACTCAGCGTCTGTGATCCCCGACGTCTTGTCCGCCGAGGAGAAACCGCTCAGCTGGCAGGGATCAAAGCCCAGCAGAACGCCCTTTCCTTGACCTGCAAGCCGCAGCCAGTGTCTTACCAGCTCAGCATCAGACGGGTCATCAACCAGGACAATCTGGCCTTTGTGCGCAGCAAACTCTGTAGTCAGACACCTGGCAAGATCGAATTCCGGCCACCAGGCTTTGACAAATCTCTGCATCGCACTTGAGAGACAAATACGTGCATCAATGTTGGCATCCACCAATTCCTTCAACAGATTAAGCAGCACACAGGTTTTCCCGGTCCCGGGCCCGCCGAGCAGACAGACGGGCGGGACACTCTTGTTGGCCTCCACAGCATCAATCATCAGGCTCGCGATCTCCAGCAGCACATCTTCCTGCTGATCACTCAAGTAAAATAGCCACTCCGACGAAAGCTCCTGCTCCAGAAAAACTTGATCCTGTTCGGGATTACTTGAGAAAAAACGAAATCCGCTGGAAGGCATTTCAGGCCAAAACACTTCGGAAACTTCCCGGCGGTCGCAGGAGTCAATCATGAACTTGCTTTTTGTATAACGAGGGACGACCTCATGATCGCCGACGTCAAGCAAATGGAGGATACTATCGGCCCATTGACACAACATCCGATGACTGCCAGTTACATCAACCTCCAGCACCCCAGGCAGCAATGCGTGACGGTCAAAATTCATCGAGACCAAAAACGGCATCGACCGAGCCCTGTTAACCACATCATGGACGGTTCCATCAATCAGTCCCTGCAGCCGCGCGCAGGACTTCCGATAAGCCTTTTCAAAGCGGCGAGTCTGAAAAATCTGGGGATTTCGAATCATCACAACAATCCATACCTGATCCAGCCGAAGCAATCATTACCGGGACAGGCTCCCGATCTTAGAAAATATCTCACCGACAGCAACTCCCTGTCCATGACACGCTGGCCAAAGACTCGGATTGACACCGGCGGAACAGTCTCCCGCCCCACAGCTTCCTCAAAAATGCCGGCCCAAACCGCCGACGGAGCGGGGATACCAGAGTCGGAAACAACAGAACCACACGTCTGGCTGTTCGGGCGTTCCACCAAAAATTGTTCGTCCGGCATTTGCCAACCTGCCAACTCAACTGACTCCAACGTTCACGCAGACGCCTGGCGCCAGAAAGTTGCAGACCATCCGTTTCTGCTCTGCCAGCCGTGCGTGCTCATGTCGCAACCTGAGCAGAAACACCGGTCCGCTTCAGCAGCGTGAGTCTTGAGAGGGTCATCCGGAACAGATACTTCGAATTCCGCAAGCCCCCGAATTGCCCCAAAACCAGTTGCTGTCCTCGACCGCAAAATGCAGCGAAGAGCATCCAAATGCTGCCGTTTCTACCCGAAATACCTCGTCTTTTGCCGCACTTCCATCGCTGCCCAAAACACCGACATCCGTGTGGCCATCTGCTATGGCGGCCATTCCGGAAGCCCGTTTTCCGAAATGGCGTGCGTTCAGGGGCCAGCCGCTGCTGCTGCTCTGTACAGGCTGGCCGTACCGTAGTAACGGCTGCGCACCGTCGTAAGAATCGGTCGAGGGTACGCTCGTGGCCACGCCGAATCCCGGTCGGTCATATCTTCGCCGTAGCCTCCGCTCAGAAAGTACGCCGGAAACCCATTTTGCCGCATAATACCGGCTAACTGACAGTCGTCATTCCCGAAGGCCGCGATCGTGTTGGCGGCGTTTCCGGGTTGAATCAGAGCGAACACAAGTGGCTGAACACGGTGCTGCACATACAGTGCCTGATAGGCCAGAATCCCGTCACCGTGTATATACAGCAGACTGAAGCGCTCCGGACCGTGCTGCCATGTAAAATTTGGCAAACGCTGGAAAACCAGCCATGTCGCACTGTCAATTTCGTTCAACTCCGGATCGAAGCGATCATGGTGCAGCATGTCAGGCTGCCAAAAATCACGGACACACACCACCTGAGAGGCAAGGAGCGTATACCCGCGAAACATGTTCTGCCGACGTGCGAGGTGCGCCTGAAGACTTTCGCTGTCTTGAGCATGATCGGCATATACAAAACTGAAAACATTGCCGCCAAGAAACTTTACGGGAGTGCCATCAAATTGACAGCAGGGATAAAACAGCGAGTTCTTGAGCAAGTTTTGCACACAAAACCGCATCATCCCGTTGCCCTGAACCGCCTGCAGCCAGTCAGGACAATTCAGCTCAGGCAGACAAGTCAGCATTACAGTCATTCCTCCGGCAAAATGATCGATCACCACGGGACGTCGGAAAATCAGCGACCATCACACCCCGACCGGGTTAGATGCTTCCGCTGCGTTGTGTCACGCAACCTCTGCCCGCCAGCCAGCAAGTGTTGCATCCAGCCAGCCCATCAGCTCGGGCACCGTGGCGTGTGCGGGCGCACCAACGTGCCACAAATCATCGAACGCCTCATGCGGCCACGCCGGATACCCCGTCGGCACGCCACGAACGTTCACCACCCACGACGCGTGAGGATGCGGCCCCGGAAAAAGGGCGTTCAGGATTGCAGTCACAGCCATACCGTAATGCCGCGGCTGCACATCCTCGCCCGCAAATCCACCTGCAAGGCAGGCTCCTAAAATGCCATAGCGGACTTTCTGACGATTATTACGGCAGTGGTCGAGCAAAAAACTCACCGTTTGCGCATTCAATGCCATCGTAGTTTCTCCAGCGATGTACTCTCAGGAATTCAAAGAATTGCCACAGAACCGGCAGGCATCTGCCGGTAAATTCAGACCCGACGCAGGATTCAGAGCTATCCAGCCTTCGATCCTGATGCGCTGCATACACGTGACACAGACCGATCGAAATGAAAGCAACCCAGCCAGTCGTCCGCTGACATCCGCCTCACGCAATGCCTGCACGGAGCTTTTAGCATCGTCCCAGTCAGTCTGCTTCACGTCGCTGGGTCGCACACCGGAAGGATACGGTTCAACAAGAACGTGGCGACCCTCGTACGCCGGGGAATCCAGATCAGGCCCATCGAACGGCCAGACTGCCAGCGGAATCGAATCCGCTGTCAGAGCCAGTAACTCATAAAGTTTTACGAGGCCCACGATGGTCTGACCTCCGACAGTGCCGTTATCTCCCACACGATTAAAGAATTTAGGACTGCCAGACAATCCCCAAAACTGTTCGCTCAACCTTTTCACCGTCCAATTCTTCTCAGCCACAGTTCTATCGCCTCGCGGATCCGTCGACGGCACAATAAAGCTCTGCGTCCCCGGAATGTACTGTTCCTCAGAGTACAAGGCGGATTTGGTCGCCGTGTAGAAATATGGGGAATGCCCCCTGGCAACCAGCCAGTGATTTATGGCACGGCAGTAGGACTTCGCGTGGGTCAGACCGGGCACACCATTCGCCCCAGTCACCAGTTGCTGCAGCAGGGTTCGCCAGTTCGTAGTCTCCAGACCGAGCAACTCGACAAAGCCGATCGGAACGCCAT
>JBJTPZ010000826.1:0-1070 GCA_046075365.1 Planctomycetaceae bacterium | reverse complement strand
CCCACGCCGCATGTATTCCCGATTCACGTCCGTAATCTCCAGCTCGCCACGCGGTGACGAACGCAAGTTCTTCGCAATTTCCACCACGCTGTTGTCATAAAAGTACAGGCCGGGCACCGCCAGATCCGACTTCGGCTGCTTTGGTTTCTCTTCCAGTGAAATCGCGTTGCCTGCAGCGTCAATCTCAACCACACCATAGGCCCGCGGATCACGCACCTGATAACCAAAAATCGTGGCCCCCGCGTCACGCGATGCGGCCGCCGCCAAAGTCGCCCGGAACCCCTGACCGTAGAAAATGTTGTCCCCCAGCACCAAAGCACAGTGGTCGCTGCCGACAAAATCGGCTCCCAGAATAAAGGCCTGCGCCAGCCCCTCCGGACGAGGCTGCTCCTTGTATTCAAAACGCATGCCCCACTGACTGCCATCACCCAGCAGACCCCGGAAACCAGGCAGGTCACGCGGCGATGAAATCACCAGCACCTCGCGAATCCCCGACAGCATCAGCGTTGACAGCGGATAATAAATCATCGGCTTGTCATACACCGGCGCCATCTGCTTGCTGATCCCCAGCGTGATCGGAAACAGACGCGAACCAGTACCGCCAGCCAGAATAATACCTTTGGTCGTTGCCATGAGATTTCCACCACACAGAATGCAGAATGCCACCAGCTGCCGCCGACGATCAGACGTTGGCAAACCGAAAAACGTTTGAACAGTGATTAAATTTACGCGTCAAGAACCGCCCAATGCCGATCTATGTCGCCGCAGCGTGAGAACCGCCACCGGCTGAGCGTCCCGTGACCATTGCAGTTACACAAGAAACGCAGGCGACAGCCCAGGCCAGGCTCGGCAGTGCTCACACCCGCGGACTCCCGTCCGCGACTCGCCTGAACGAACACCGAACACTGACCATTGACCTCTGCGGTTCCCTTCGCGGCTTCGCGGCTTCGCGGCTTCGCGGCTTCGCGTGAGACAAACGCAGTGCAATAAAACGCACACCCGCGGACTCCCGTCCGCGGCTCGCCTCACCGAACACCGAACACTGACCACTGGCAACTATTCCTCCCCTC
>JBJTPZ010000825.1:0-10356 GCA_046075365.1 Planctomycetaceae bacterium | reverse complement strand
TCATGCTGAACTCCCGGCAGACCTGCGCAGTCGCTGTACGGTGCTGGTGATGACCTGAGCTGCCTGATGGATTTCTGCGGCCGTATTGTTTTGGGAAAGTGAGAGTCTGATGGTGGAGCGGCAGATTGCCTCGGGGATTCCCATGGCCAGCAGTGCGGGTGCCGGTTCGGCGGACCCGCTGGCGCAGGTGCTGCCGAGTGAGCAGGCGATACCGGCCATGTGCAGGCTGACGAGCAGGGCTTCGCCGGAGACGCCGGGGAAGGCGATACTGATGGTGTTGGGCAGTCGCTGTGTTTCGCTGCCGTGAATGTGGACTGGATTGCAGTTTTGCAGCAGCAGTTGTTCCAGCTGGTTTCGCAGTTCTGCGATACGGAGGCTGCGGGCCGTCTGTTCTGCGTGCCACAGTTGCAGGGCTTTGGCCATACCGACGATGAGCGGCACGGGTTCTGTGCCGGGGCGTTTGCCGCCTTCCTGATGTCCGCCGTGGAGCAGCGGGGCGAGTTTGAGTCCGCGTTTTAGCAGCAGTCCACCGACACCGCGTGGTCCATGAAATTTGTGGGCAGCAAAGGCGAGTGCTGCGGCGTCTGTATTGCGAAAACTGACGGGCACCTTGCCGACCGCCTGCACAGCATCCAGCAGCAGCGGTACCTGTCGCGAACGGCAGGCGGCGGCGAAGGCAGCAGGCTGCTGCAGGACTCCGGTTTCATTGTGAGCGAGGATCAGGCAGGCGAGTCGTGTGGAGTGATCCAGCAGATGACTGGCGGCTGCATCGACGAGGCGGCCCTGACTGTCGACGGGCAGATCCCGCAGCTGCAGTCCGCTGGCAGCGGCGAACTGGCAGGCTTCGCGGACAGCCGGGTGTTCTCCGCGAGTCAGCAGGATGGAGCCCTGTCGTCCGGCTGTCAGTCCGAAGACAGCGAGGTTAACAGCTTCGGTACCGCCGCTGGTGAAGACGACTTCTGCGGGATCAGCGTCAAGGATGGCGGCGATGGATTCGCGAGCGTCTTCGAGTCGGGTGCGCGCAGCACGTCCGAAGGCGTGCTGACTGCCTGGGTTGGCAAACCCCGCCTGCCAGCACTGGCAGATCGCATCCAGGACTTCCGGAGCGATCTGTGTGGTGGCGTTGTTGTCCAGATAGATGGAAGGCTGCATGGCAGCCGGCCCCACCGACACTGTTATTCCTTTTCCGGTCGGACGCGGACCTGCAGTGCGCCGAGCAGGCGAGTGATCTGGCGTTCTTTGTGGTCGATATTGAGGACATTTTCGAGCACGATGGCGCGGCGCTCGTTGCTGCAGTGAATAATCAGGCGACCCGAACGCAGCAGCAGGTACTCAAACAGGTCCGTGATTTCCTTGTCGATGCGAAGGTTGGGGGCACTGAAGCGTTCAAGGTTGCTGAGCAGACCGTGGTGGTGCAGCAGTTCGTTGCCGCGAACTTCCCAGTAATCGACGCGACGGCTGATCAGTACAGCCACGAACAGCAGCAGCAGGATGGCAGTGAACAGCATGTAGAAGGATGCGTTGGCGACCGGCTTGATTGCCAGCAGGCTTTGCAGCACTGCGGGGGCGAGATTTTCGTATTTGGTGAAGAGGAACCACAGGCCGATGGTGGCGGTAGAAAGGGCGAAGAACCAGGTCAGTGAGGTGGTTCGGGGGAATTCGAACGAGAGTACAACGAGGTTCAGAGCGAGCACGACGAGGAAGATGCGGGCGCACCACAGGTGGTAAGTCGGGCCGGCTGCGGCGGGGGCCGGCTGCTGTTCAGCGGCGGCGGGTGTGGAGCCGTCGGTACCGGCTTTGCCAATATCAGCGGAAGCGAGAAAGACCTGTGGCAGTGCCGGTGCAGCACTGGCCTGCGGCTGTCCCTGGGGAATGCCGCCGTTGACCAGCATGATGATGGAGCAGATCAGGGACGTCAGCATGGTGGGGTACATGAAGACGATTTTGGGGTAGGACACGAGATAGATGCGATCCGGCAGTTCCGGAGCCTGCGGTTCGGTGACTGGCGGCGTGGCGGGCAATACACCGGCTGATTCTGAGGGAGCTGTTTCGCTCATGACTCTGATTCCTTTGGAGGTACCGCGGGTGTGCAGCGCGTGTTGCGGCTGTTTGCGAGCAGCGTGGCACGCGGGACTTACCGGCAACAGAACACGCAGCCGATGCTCACAATCTTAGTTCGCAGGCGGGAATTCTGCGAGCGAAAGCGTGAAGATCGGCGAGTGCATTCCGGGGTGGAGGTCTAAAACGCAGCCGAACAGCGGCGGATCACCGGATTTTTAAGGATTTTGGAAGATCCGGGTGTTGGCGAGCGTCAGCTTTGGGTGCGGGGAAACTGCCAGTTGTCGGCAACTTCGCCGCCTTTAGCCACGACCACGATGCCGTCCCGCACGACGACAGGGCCAAAATCGCAGTTGGGCGAGGGGGCTTCGGAAGCTACCAGTCGGGCATTGCGGCCGATGCTGACGTTTTTGTCCAGCAGTGCCCCGTCGATGTAAGCGCCGTTTCCGATGCCCCAGACGGTCCCGGTTTCCGCATCTGCCGCACTGCCCTCGGGATAGAAGTCGGCTCCCATGATGACTGTGTTGCGGATGGTGACGTTCCTGCCGACGTGTGTACGCATCCCGACCACGCATTTTTCGAGTACGGTGGAGGAGCCAATGAGGCAGCCGTCGGCAATCAGGCTGTCGCGAATGGTACAGGAGCCCATGCGTGTGGAAGGCAGAAACCGGGGGCGAGTGAAGATGGGGGCCTTGGGGTCAGCAAAGCGAAATGGCGGGTCGGCCTGGGCGAGCGCCAGGTTGGCATCATAGAACGCTCGAATCGTGCCAATGTCTTCCCAGTAGCCATCGAACAGGTGTGTCTGGACATGGTGCTGACGGATGGCCATGGGGAAGATGTCTTTGCCGAAGTCATCATGCGTGGTGGATTCCAGCAGGTCAACCAGGATTTCTCGATTCCACAGGTAGATGCCCATGCTGGCGAGGTATTCGCGACCGCGTGATTCGATGCCGCGCTGGTCAATCCAGGAGGAGGCGGTGCGGACTTTGGCGAGTGCGGCATCATCCTTTGGTTTTTCAACAAACCCGTGGACTCGACCGCTGTCATCGAGCTGCATGATGCCGAAACCGCGAGCGGCGGCTGCATCAACGGGAACGGTGGAGATGGTGACGTCGGCCCCGGCAGTTTCGTGAGTTTTCAGCATTTCACCGAAGTTCATGCGGTAAAGCTGGTCACCTGAGAGGATGAGCACGTAGCGATTGCGGGTTTCCTTGAGCAGTCGCAGCTGCTGTCGCACGGCATCGGCAGTGCCCTGAAACCAGTTATTGCCATCGAGGGTCTGCTGGGCGGCAAGGATTTCCACGAAGCCGTTGTGAAACAGGTCAAAGTTGTAAGTTTGGCGGATGTGACGGTGCAGGCTGACGGAATTGAATTGTGTCAGTACGTAGATGCGGCTGATCTGGCTGTTAATACAGTTGGAAATCGGCACATCGATCAGGCGGTACTTGCCGCCAACCGGGACGGCCGGTTTGGAGCGATACTCGGTCAGCGGCAGCAGTCGAGTCCCTTTTCCTCCGCCAAGAATCAGGCATACGGCATCGAGCATACGTACAGTTCCAGTGGTGGAGCGCGGTGGGTGTTGAATTCGGACGTGACCGGCCTGTCCATTGGCAGGTCGTGACGGCAGCTGTCTGCGGTCAGGTTGAACACACTGCACAAACAGTGCCCAAAGCCGCCCGTAAAAGCATCATCGATTCTTTTGTGTGATGAAAAAACGCACGAAATGCCGGATCCTGCTATCGGGAATCCGTGTTTTCTGAATCGGGAATCAGGCCGGTTGCGGGAAAAACGTGCGGCTGTGCCCGACGCGTGTGCGTTTTTGGTGCAGGGGGCGTCTGTGTTTTGGGGTAGCGGGAGGCGGTCAGGGGCGCAGTTGGGTATCGAGATCTGTGAGGACTTCGTTGATCAGTCTGGCGCGCCAGGCGAGTGTGGAGCGATCTGTGGTGCGGCAGCGTTCGAGGAAGCTGTAGAGTTTCTGCCATTCATTGAAGACGGCATCGACTTCGCGCTGCAGTTCGGCGGGTCGTGTTTCGACATCGACCATGCGGTGCATCTGCTGAGTGCGTTTCAGGAAGGCTGCGGATGCGGCCATTGCTTCATTGCGATATGTGGGGCGTTCTGAATTCAGCCATTGTCGAATATCCAGATCGAGCTGATCGGCGAGATCTTCAAGTGACGCGGCGACGGGTCGCAGTGTCTGCTGGCTGAGAGGCGCGGAATCACCGATGTTGAGTTCGCGGCGAATGGCGGCGATATCGTCTTCGATTTCCTGAAGTTCTGTGATGACAGCCTGGACTTTGGTCTGGCGGAATGTGGTGAGGAAGCGGCGGCCTTCTTCTTCAACGTATGTGTAGCTTTCTGCGACGCGATTATCGGCTTCGCCGCGATCCAGGAGATCGCGGAAGTTTTGCACAGTGCCGTAGAAATCGGAGGCGATGCTGAGCGAGCGAGCTGGGTCTTTGAAGCTGAGGATGCGTACGAGAGAGGTGCGAGTGTAGAACTGGTCGACGTCCTGCATCAGTGCGGCGGCCAGTCTTTTGAGTTCGGCATTGCTGGTGGTGTTTTCCATCCAGAGCAGTTCGTGCACGAGGTCATTGGCACTGGCCAGTCTTTGGATGGTGCGTTCGATGTAGGGATTGCGGATGCTGGTCAGCTGCGGCATGAGTGCTATGAGTGACTGATCGAAGCCGTTGTATTCGCTGACGATTTTGTCGTAGGGGTATTCGTCGACGACCATCGAGACGACTCGAGAAATTCGCTGCTGCAGTTTGCGTCCGGAGCTGATGATCTGAGTCGAGACAGCCGGGTCGCGAGCGAGTTCATCTGTGAGGAACTGGAGGGAATTTTCGAGGCTGGAGAGCTGTTGCAGGAGTGAGCGACGATCGAGTGTGGGTTCCACCTGGAACAGCTTGCCGATTTGGCGATCGAGCTGATCGATGCGAGCGAAGCTTTGCTGTGTGGCGGAGCTGAGTCCGCGGGTCTGCGAGAAGCGAGTGGAGAAGATTCTCCAGTCGGCATCGGCGGTGCGGAAGTCTTCCACAATGAGGCTCAGGTCGACTCCGGCGGCCAGATCCTGATTGATTCTGTTGGTTTGTGAGCGGAGTCGTCCGAGGTCTGCGAGGAGTGATCGCAGCTGCGGATTGCGGCGGTAATCGGCGTCGAGTGCTGCGTACAGTTTTCCGGATTCGTCGAGGGCGTCTCGCATCAGCGTGGCGACAGTGCGACGATCGATTTTGGAGTAATCAGTGGAGCGACTGCGGGCGGTGGAACTGAGCGGTCGGAGTTCATCGCGGGTTCCCAGTCCGCCTGAAGGCAGGGGACGACTGCGATCGATATCCGAGCGGGTAATTCGGGTGGACTGGGCAGAGGCGGTCTGCAGCAGTGAGAGGCAGCAGAGCGTGATCAGTGCTGATTTGTGGAACGAACCGAGCCTTGAGACCATGATGGAGACTCCTTTCCCTGCCGGCCAGTCCGTGGCCTGCCTGAGCGTTCGCTGCGCACTGCGCGCAGCGTCCGGTGGAGTCAGTGTAGGTGATGGGGCGATTTTTCTGGAACACCAGTTCTTAGTAGCTGAGTCCGTTTTTGCGGACGTGGATAAACGGGTCGAATTCGGTCGGATTGCGGACGGCGTGAGCGGAAGTGAGGGTGACGAGGCAGATAACGTGGTCACCGGCTTCGAGCTGGCCGGTGATGGTGCCTTCCAGAGCGGCCATGGCTGCCTGCAGAACCGGCAGTCCGGAGTTTCCGGGGGTGCTGTCGATGCCGGCGAATGCATCGGTGTGCGGGTCAAAGCCCTTGCCGAAGTGGCGAAACAGCACCGGGTCTCCTTTTTGCACCTGGTTCAGGACGACAGCGGTGCCGGGTGCCAGCCAGTCGACGAACCAGCGGGATTTATTGATGGCCACGGTGACCTGGGGCGGGTTGAAGGAGGCCTGCTGGACCCAGCTTGCCAGCAGACCGGTTTGCTGTCCGTCTGGTCCGGCGACTGCCAGAATAAAAACACCGCTGGGGACTCGTCCGAGGACCTGAGCGAGCAGAGGGATTTCGGCAGCGGGTTTAGGGGCTTCAGAAGTCATGATGGCGGTTCCGGGGCTGAGTACAGCGGGTTGAGATTTGATCGCGGGGTGACGGTCTTTTGGTGAGTGTCGCAGTTTGGCGGGGTGAATCCAGCGAGTGGAGCGGGGAGCAGCAGGTTCGTCGGGATTTTCCCGATCGGACTGGTGGCTGTCAGTATGCATGGCCGGTTTTCTCGATATGCTGACGCCGTGCGACTGTTCGGCCGGCGGCGGGGCAGACTGGCAGGCGGTGTCGTTGGATGGGGGTGTTGCGGGGTTAATTACGGGTGAAAGCCATGCGGCAGCCTTCGGCAGCGGACCAGATTCAGCAATCGGCAGAGGGGCACGGTGAGCTGCGGGGTACTGAGCGGTCCGTGGCGATTGTGACGGGTGGTGGTCGGCGAGTGGGTGCAGCGATCGCTGCGATGCTGGCGATGCGTGGTCTGGATGTGGTGGTGCACTATGGGTCGTCGGCTGCTGCTGCGGCGGCAGTGGTGCAGCGGATTAGTGCGACTGGTGTGCGGGCAATTGCGGTGGGAGCGGATTTACGGGATCCGGTGCTGTCATCTGAGCGTGTCTTTGCGGCGGCCAGTGAGCTGGGGCCTGTGTCAGTGCTGATCAACAGTGCGTCGGTGTTTCAGAATTCCGGTCTGGATGAGGTGAATGCGGTGCATTGTGCAGAGCATGTCTCAGTGAACCTGCTGGCCCCGATATTCTTCTCGCAGCAATTCATGCGGCACCTGGGTGCTGATCGTTGCGGGCACATTATCAACGTCCTGGACTGGCGGGTGCATCGTCCTGGGGCCGATCATCTGGTGTATACGGCGACCAAATCGGCATTGGCCAGTGTGACGAAAACGCTGGCTTTGCAGCTGGCTCCGCGTGTGCAGGTGAACGGTGTTGCTCCGGGGGCGGTCTTGCCGCCGGAGGACCGTCCGGACTGGCATCAGCAGCGGGCATCGGAGCGAATTCCGCTGCGGCGAACGGGTGCACCTGGGGACGTAACGGCAGCGATAAGTTTTCTGCTGGATTCCGATTTCATCACCGGGTCAGTACTGAATGTTTCGGGTGGTGAGGAACTTTGAGATTTTCGGGGGAACAGGATGACGTCGGACAACCGGAATCTGCAGGCATCAGCAGCACAGGCAGCGGACGAGCCGGATCGTCTGCCGCGAGTGCTGGGGCTGTTTGATGCAACCATGATCGTGGTGGGTTCGATCATTGGTTCGGGAATTTTCCTCAAGGTCAGTGCGGTGGACAGCAAGCTGGCCGCCTATGGTTTTGGGGCGATCATGGGGGTGTGGCTGTTTGTGGGGCTGATTACGCTGTGCGGTGCCCTGGCACTGGCGGAGCTGGGAGCGATGTTTCCTCAGGCGGGCGGTCCGTATTTGTATATTCGCGAATCCTTCGGTCGTTTGCCGGCATTTCTGTGGGGCTGGTCTGAGTTCTGGGTGGTGCGTACCGGGTCGGTGGGTGCGCTGGCCTGTGCCACGGTGGTCTACTTCAATGAGCTGGTGGCAGTTTCTGCGGTGTCTCAGACGCTGTTGGCGCTGGCGATTGTGGTGGGGTTGTCTGCGGCCAACTACCGCAGTACTCGAATTGGCGCCGGGATTCAAAGTCTGGCGACGGTCAGCAAGGTGTTGTTTTTGGCTGGTTTGATTGTGCTGCCGTTTCTGCGTGGCGCGGTGGATTCGGGAAATCTTCAGCCGGTGCTGCAAATGCCGGAGGGTGGTGCGGCCTGGACTGCTTTTTTCAGGGCTCTGGGAGCTGCGATGGTGGCGGTGCTGTGGCCATATGACGGCTGGATCAATCTGGGGCCTGTCGCTGAGGACATTCGGGAACCGATGAAGAATGTGCCGCGGGCGATGGCGATTGGTCTGGGTCTGGTGGTGCTGGTCTATATGGGGGCGAATCTGGCATATCACTGTGTTCTGCCGATGGCGCATCTGGCTCAGAGTGAGACTGTAGCTGCAGATGTGTTTGCGGTGATGTTTGGTCCGGTTGGTGCGACGATTGCGGCGATCGGGGTGATGATTTCGACCTTTGGTGCCACGAATTCGAACATGATCACGGGGCCCCGGATTTATCTCGCGATTGCCCGCGACGGTCTGGTGCCACAGTGGCTGCAGCGGATTCATCCCCGCTACCGGACTCCGGCCAACACCATCGTGCTGCAGGCTGTGTGGACCATTTTTTTGGTGATTCTGTTTTCGGTCTGGGATCCGAATGCCCCGGCGGACCCGATTCGACCTGCGGAAACGGTGGGTCTGGAGATTGCGGCAGCAGAGAGTGGCGGTGAGGCTGCGATTGTGGAGGCTGTGGCTGCTGAAGCTGTGGTGCCGCATTCGAAGCGAATCAAGGCGGCTTTTGATGTGCTGACGGATTCTGTGATCTGTGCCGGACTGATTTTTTATGGGCTGGCAGTGGCTGCGGTGTATGTCCTGAGAAGGACTCGCCCGGATGCCCATCGACCCTATTTAACCTGGGGTTACCCGGTGACTCCGGCGCTGTTGCTGGTCGCCTATGCGGGCGCATTTGTCAGTATGCTGATTGAATCGCCTGGTCAGACGCTGATGGTGCTGGCGCTGATTGCTGCAGGTGCAGTGTGGTATTACGTGGCGGGCGGTCATCGGCAGGCGTCCGGCGTCCGCTGATGGCGGTCCGCCGCTCGTGCCGGCGGTGCAGGAGGGTGTTTCCGTGAGCGAGCAGCATTCCGAAATGCATTGCAGACCGGCTGCAGAGCTGCTGGGTGATACTGCTGTGTTGCTGCGGTGGGAGGGGGCTGCGGACGATTTTTTGGAGCGGGTGATTCCGGCGGTGCAGCGGAGGATCCAGGGGTTGTGCTGGCGTGGTGTCATGGATGTGGTACCGGGATTTGAGTCATTGACAGTCTGTTTCGATCCGCGGCAGTGCAGTGGCACGGAGCTGGCGGGGCTGCTGGAGCGGCAAGCGGCAGGTTGCGATCCGGTGTCTGATGAGGACAGACTGGAGTATCGGATTTCTGTGCGATTTTCGCGGGAGGACAGTCCGGATCTGGAGGAGGTCGCAGGATTGGCGGGTCTGTCAGTGCAGAGCTGTATTGAGTTACTGGCGGACTGTTGTTTTCGTGTGCGAATGATCGGGTTTGCTCCGGGGTTCCCTTACCTTGGCGGCTTGCCGGACAGTCTGCGGGTGCCGCGTCTGGCGACTCCGCGACGATCAGTGCCGGCCGGCTCGTTTGCGATTGCAGCGGGTCAGGCGGGAATTTATCCGCAGAGTTCTCCAGGGGGCTGGCGGCTGCTGGGGCGCACAGAGCAGACGCTGTTTGATCCGCTGCGTGCACCGCCGAGTCTGTTGCGGGCGGGTGATCTGGTGCGTATTGAGCCTTGCGGACCGCTGGCGGTAAAGGGGCAGTCTGTTGGTGGAGCGGGACGACGATGATGGGAGCGACGGTGTTGCGTGCCGGGACACTGACCACAGTTCAGGACTTTGGGAGGCCCGGTTATCGTCATTTGGGAGTCTCGTCCAGTGGTCCGATGGATGTGCGGTCGTACCGACTGGCAAATCTGCTGGTGGGGAATGAGGAGGGTGCCGCGGCTCTGGAAATGACCCTGGTGGGCCCTGCCCTGCTCTGGCATCAGTCCGTCTGTCTGGCTTTCAGTGGTGCTGAGATGCGGGGGGTGGTCAGGCTGCCCGGTGGTCTGGAGTGTGAAACAAGGATTGGCAGCCCGGTGCGGGTTCCGGCTGGATCGGTGACAGATTTTGGGGAGGCGGTGCGGGGGTGTCGCGGTTATCTGGCGGTGCGGGGTGGCTTTGGCGGGGCAATGGTGATGGGCAGTCGTGCGGGGCAGTTGCGGTCGGGGTTTCCGGGCTATTGCGGACGGCAGCTGCAGCGGGGGGACGAACTGGAGCTGTGTGATGACGGGGGTGCTGGGGGTGTCGGGGGTGTTGGGGGTGTTGGGGGGAAGTGTGGTGCTGAGTTTGTGCAGGCTGAGTGGTTTGTTCGGGTGGCGGACCTGCCGCCGGGCGGTTCGCAGCCACAGGTACTGCGGTGTTTGCCGGGGCGGCATCTGGATTTGCTGGATTCAGCTTCGCGGGATCGGTTTTGGGCGGGTCCGTTTGGGTTGAGTGCGGATTGTGATCGGATGGGTTATCGGTTGACTGGTGCGGAGCTGTCACTGGCGTCGGCGGTGCAGATTCGTTCTGAGGCAGTCGTTCCCGGGACGCTGCAATTATCGCCGGATGGGCGTCTGCTGTTGTTGAT
>JBJTPZ010000824.1:0-1566 GCA_046075365.1 Planctomycetaceae bacterium | reverse complement strand
GTACACGTTGCGCCACGCCGGTTCAATCAGGCCAGCCTGCAGGACGTTAACGCCGATGCGATGAAAGCCAGGCTGATCAAATCGCTGAGTGATCTGCGGGCCAGTCTGCAGTGCCTGATCATCAATCTGCCAGGTCACTGCCGCAGACTGGCTGTCCGTCACAGCCCATGTGCCGTCCTGCCCCACAGACAGAACTTCCGGTCCGGTTACCTGCACAGGAGACCTTTGTGCAGGGACAGCGTCTGACGTGTGATCCGGCAGTTCGGTGACTCGGGTGACGCCTTCCGCCCACTGCACGTCTGCTGCTGAGTTATGACTGAATCTGTTGCCGGACAGCACAATCCAGTCTGCGAACTGTCCGTAGATGCCCCAGCGGTTTTCTGCGAGCTGGTTGTGCTGCAGCACCCAGTGCCACGCTTTCCATTTCTGGCCCCGTGATCCCTGGTCACCGATCAGCGCGATTCCCGCTCCGTTGTTGCCCACACAGCGATTGCCTGAAGCAAGTGTATGGCTGGAAGATCCAAACATAAACACGATTCCGGCGTGGCCGGCATCCGGCAAATGCGGTGAATTGTGATGCCCGGCTGCAAGTCCGTTAAACGAGGCTTCGTTTCCGATCAGACGCGTCTGATCAGAGCCGCCCAGCCAGAACCCATAACTGCTGTGATTGGCTTTATTTGCCACAAATGTATTGCGGGGCGCCCAGCATTCCACTGCATTATTGTTGGCATACGAACAGTCATTGCCCTCGAAATAGTTGTCTGTACTGCACCACCCGTTCAGGACTCGCACAAAAATCCCGTCCCCGCCGTGCGTACAGTTGTTGTGCAGAAACGTATTAAAGCAGGAACCGCTTTCGATCAGCACGCTGGTGGAATCACGAGCATGTACTTCGTTCGGGGCGATGCGAATGCCATGACTGAGTACATTGTTGCGGATGGAATTCCGACTGGCTGTCCACAGTTTCAGGCAGGTGTTGGAGCAGTGCGAAAAGTCATTGTCCACGAGCAGGTTGTCATCAGAATCCAGCAGCACGCAGCCGTCCCACACTCGATTTGCTCGATTCCGCAGCAGCGTTGAGCGGGTGACGTGATCCAGCAGGATCCCGCCGCGTCTGCCGTTCTCGCCCCAGCCAAAATCCGGATCATGGAAATTGTCCGAGAAGCTGCAGTTTTCGATGAGCCAGCCGGAGCCGTGGCGGACGACCAGTCCAGTTTCCCAGCCGCGAGCATTGATATTGCGGAGCGTCACATTGGAGACGCCTTCCGCCAGGATGGCAGTGCCTTTGTAGTCTTTGGTCGCCAGTCCGGAATCCTGCGGTGCACCGACCAGCCAGGCTCCCTGCCCATCAATGGTGACTCCACTTTTGCGTATGATCAGCGCGCCGTAGGTGCGAGCGGGGTCAAGCCGGATGTCGGCAGTGATTTCCAGTGCAGCCTGCTGGGCAGAAACAACAGTTGGCAGCAACACCAGACAGGCCAGAAATCGGAGCATGACAAGAACACCGCGGTGGTTTGTAATGGCGGGTAAGGATTTATGGGTCAGGAAACCCGATAAAAACGACTG
>JBJTPZ010000823.1:0-3942 GCA_046075365.1 Planctomycetaceae bacterium | reverse complement strand
GTTTGGCCCGCTCAGCTCCCGGGATTGCATTTTTCAGCGAACGGTTCTGCCACAGTTTTTCCTTGAGCCAGACCGGAATGGCCATCAGAAAGCTGCCGAAACCGGACGGGGCAAAGGCCAGGTACGTCTCCAGCAGTCGTTCAAATTTGACGAGCGGTTTTTCGTAGAACGCGATATAATCGATCTGATCGGGCTGCAGTCCAGCCTGCTGCAGGCAGAACTGCGCTGCGTGCAGAGGAAACGCGGGATCGTGTTTCTTCCGCGTGAACCGTTCTTCCTGCGCAGCGGCGACGATGCGACCATCCACAACCAAAGCCGCGGCACTGTCGTGGTAAAAGGCTGAAACACCCAGAATAGCGGTCATCTCGCGGGGCACCAGGGGTCAAAGGTCCACAGAGCAAAATAGGGAGGCCACGGACAGGAGGTCTCTACCCCCTTTAGAGAACCGAATGTTATATAACGCAAAATTCTGATCAGAGCTGCAACACGAAGATCCTCACCGTAAGTAGTGAGAATGAAAACATGCATGCCTTGCAAAGCAGTTCACTGGCGAAATCTGACAACTTCGAATCCTTCGGCGTGAGCACACCCGGCAGCCAGACCATAAAGCTCAGCTGAAGATCGGGCAAAGGTCTCCCATTGCACACCCGTTCTGGCGTATTCGTCCTCAAAGCACCGCAGCGCCTGCAGCTTTTGGGGCAGGTAACCGGTGATGTCATGAAAATACCGCGGGTCAAAGGCTCCCGGAAAACAGTTCCAACTGACTCGAGTCAGCAGGACTCGAGCAATCCTGCGACTGGCATTCAAGCCAATTTCCGCCGTGGCCCTGTGATCAGGATGTGCATCCTGCGGACAAATCGTGACCAGCGTGTCAATGGCATAGCGGGCTACAACCCGCAGTACCATAACGACAAACTCGTCACAGGGCCGCAGCTGTAGACAGGGCGCCGCATTCAGGCTGACAGGAGTGTACCCCAGCAGCCGAGCTGACGCATTGGTGTAGCGTTCGACATCGGCAGCAGTTCGATATGTACTTCCATCGGGTCCCGTCCAGATCGAATCCGTCAGGATGGCACTGAAAACACGATGCCCCTCGGCCGACCAGCGGGCCACACTGCCACCGACCGACACTTCCAGATCATCATGGTGCGCACCAAGAAACAGTATATTCACGGGCCGCGGTCTCCATTCGTTAAAACGTTTTACAGCACCGCAGGGCTGCCGACCGCAGACGCAGTTTTATGAATGTTACAAGCCGGCAGTCTTTGTGAGCAGGCAGTTTCCGATCGCCAGCGCATCCAGACCGGTGGCCGCAAAAGTTCGCACGGCATCCTGGGGAGTACAGACAATCGGCTCCCCCTTGACGTTAAACGATGTGTTCAGCAGGCAGGGCACACCTGTCAGCTTTTCAAATTCCAGCAGCAGGCGATGATACCGCGGATTGTGGTCCGGCTGCACAACCTGAACGCGAGCTGTGCCATCCACGTGCACCACCGCCGGAATTTCCTTGCGGGCCAGATCGGTCGCGGCAAAGGCGATGATCATGAAGGGTGCGTGGGTCCAGCGTTTCAAATAACGTTCGGCTCCGGCAGCAGTCATGGACGGACAAAACGGACGCCAGGGCTCACGAAACTTGATGATGGCGTTCACACGATCACGAGTCTCAGCGACTCGCGGATCGCCCAGAATGGATCGATTTCCGAGAGCCCGTGGCCCACCCTCCATACGCCCCTGAAACCAGCCGACGACTCGACCATCCGCCAGCAGCCGGGCCACGGACTGCTCAATCAGATCGTCTCTGCGGAAGGGCAACTTACAGGCCTGCAGGATGGACTCAATCTGCGAGTCTGAATATTCTGGCCCGAGGGAAACCTGCTGCAGACGATCGCCGGCAACCGGGCGGTCAGCGAACTCGGCAGCCATGGCTCCCCCCACAGACACTCCTGTGTCACTGCAGAGAGGATGGATGAACAAGTCTTCCAGCAGTCCGGACTCGAACAGCCGAGTGTTCATTTTGATATTCAGGCCCACGCCACCGGCGATCGCCAGCCGTCGTTTACCGGTGCGTTCGACCCAGTAACGGGTCATCTGCATGACGATGTCTTCAAGCAGATGCTGCACTTCAAACGCCACGCTCATATGCCAGTCACTGATCGGCATCACATCCGGCCTTGGTGGCTGCCCCAGCAGAACGGGCAGTGTGTCCGGATAGTAATATGAAAACCTTCTGGGCCCGCGTGACAGCAGCATCGGATCAGTCTCAAAGCCGCCCTGGCCGTCATACCAGATCACCTGCTGCAATCGGCTGCGAATCTCAGCATCGGGCTGCCCGTAGGCGGCCAGTCCCATCACTTTGTACTCGCCATCATACGCCTGAAACCCAAGATACTCGGTCATCGCCGAATAGAACCAGCCCAGCGAATGTGGAATATTGACTTCGTGCAGCTTCTGCAGATGGCCGTCGACAGCCTGCCACCAGCACGTTGTGTTCCAGTCTCCACTTCCGTCAATCGTCAGTACGAGGCAGTCCGCGAATCCGGAATCACGCAGTGCCATGGCAGCATGCGACAGGTGATGCGGCATAAACTGTATTGGCGGAAACTGCACGTCCCCGAAGATCTGACGCAGATTTCTGGTGATGATGGCAGACTGGCTTTTCGTGGTGAGCGAATCGAGGTGTTTTTTTTGGTAAGCCAGATCTCCGGCGGTAGTCGGGTACCGCGAATTCACCGCAGCATACACTGCGGCAGCCTGCCCGGCATCGTAGGCCGGACAGTTCCAGGCCTGTGTGATCAGATCAACATCCGAGAGCTGCAATCCGGCCTGCTGCAGTACAAACCGGACTGATCTGGAGGGAAACCAGCCATTGGCATGTTTATTTCGCAGGAACCGCTCTTCCTCAGCGAACGCGATGGTCCGCCCGTCAACGACCACAGCAGCCGACGGGTCAGCGTAGGAATGAAACAAACCAAGGATTTTCATAACAGATTCACTTCAATGACAAGAACAAAGTTTCCGGACGGCGTTCCCAATTCACGCGACTCTGGAATCACCCTGACGAACGGCAATTATCCGGCAAGTCCTGCCGTGCGAAACACCCCAGTTACAGCCCGCAGTGGTCAAAACTCGTTCAGGCACAACCCCGGCCCATTTGCCAAATCAGTCAGCCGGCGGTCACCAGCCCCGCCGAATGTCTTGCTGGACCTCGACAGTGGCATTATCGACCGCCTGCTGCAGGATGCTGATGTGGCGGTCGATGTTGTAGTTTTTGCGGATATGTTCGCGAGCGGCGGTGCCCATGGTGCAAGCCAGCCGGGGGCTGGTGAGCAGCTGGACCATGTGTCGAGCCATTCCGTGGATGTCGCGTTCGGGGACCAGAAATCCGGTGCTGCCGTGTACGACGGCTTCGCAGATGCCGGCATGTGTGGTGCTGATGACCGGCAGCCCGGCGGCCTGGGCTTCAAGGACCGAGTTGGGTGTGCCTTCGGCATCGCCGTAGCTGGGTGTGACGGAGTGCTGGACGAAGGCACAGGCCTGGGACATCAGGGGGAGGAAGTGTTCATGAGTGAGCGCACCGGGGAAACTGATGCGGTCGGCGATGCCCATGGCCAGAGCCAGGCTGCGGCAGCATTCCAGCAGGTGTCCGTCTCCGACCATAACCATGCGAGCTGCGGGGACAGTGCGGAGTGCTTCGCTGAAGGCGGCGACTGTCAGATAGGGTGCTTTGATTTCGGCGAAGCGCCCTACGGCAATCAGCGTGGGGCGATAATCGGGCTGAACCTGATAGAAATACTCGCGGGCACCATACGGGTTATAAACAATTTTTTCTGCGGGTGCTCCCAGATCCAGCAGGGCCTGAGTCATCAGGTGTGAGACGCTGATCAGGCTGCTGGCGTACTGAAACATGAGCTTGTATTTTTCGCGGTACGGCTGCACATCGGG
>JBJTPZ010000822.1:0-7684 GCA_046075365.1 Planctomycetaceae bacterium | reverse complement strand
TCAGAAGGCGGATTACAAGCGGCAGCTTTCGACGGCGTTGTATCGGATGGCGACGCTGCGGGATTTGCAGGGCGAGTCGGCGGAGGCGGCCAGTCTGCAGGAGCGTTGTCGTGCGCTGCGTCAGGAACTGGTGGATGCATCAAGCGATGAGAAAAATCAGATCAATTTGATGCTGATCGATGCTCGCTGCGGTCTTGCCGACCCAACTCGGAAGCTGGTTGATGAGTTGGGGGCAGTCTCTGCAAAGAACGGTGAGTTACATCTGGAGCGAGCGAGGGCACTGGCGCAGCTGTCTCGCCACGTTCCAGCTGAGGCTCGTGCGGACCTCATCGCACAGGCATTGACGGCGCTGGATCGTGCCGTGGGTGAGGGATTTGCGGATCCGTTCCGTGTGCAGTCGGAGCCGGATTTATCGCCATTGCGCTCGGAAACCCGTTTTTCTGACATCCTGACCGGGTTAAGTGGAAAGAACTGAAATGTCAGCGTATCCTGTTCTGATCGTGCCGTCTGCCTGGCACTGCTTTTGTTAGACAGATGGCATCCCGGGGGGGATTGGTAATGCTGGGTAGTGCTGACCGCGGTTGGACAGCAGTTTGCTGTCTGGTTTTTTTGGCGTTCTGCTGTCCGTCCCTTAGGGGCGACCTGATTGTGGAAGTGCAGGATGCCTCAGTCAATCCTGGGGGAACTTCCTTTGTGGATGTTTATGTCAGTTCCTCTGAGGTTCTCGGGGATGCTCTGAATGATTACGTTTTCAGCCTGACAATTTCGGGTCCGGAGAGTGACGGAAAACTGGAATTCTCGGACGACCCCGATCAGCCATCGATGGCGGGCGTTTCAGATTATGTGTTTAGTGGGGCACCTTTCTACTTTGTAAGCCGAGACCTCCTGGATTCCCGAAAGCTCACGGTGTCTGGATCATCGTCGGCCACTCCGCCCGGATCTGATGTCACAGTATTCGGGGCAAAGTTGCTGCTGGCTCGGTTGAAGGTCGAGCACACGGTGGGGACTACCGCTGGACTGACTTTGGGGCAGCGCTACCAGATAAGTGTCGACTCTGGGGCGGCATTTTCGCATGGTGCGACGTTCGATCCCGTAACCGCTGGTACGTTTGATGGCTTTGTGACTGTGACCCCTGAGCCATCGTGCGTGGCGGTGATGGTCGCATTCACCGGGGCGTTTGTTTTTCGTCGCTGGCGTGGTCGGCGGTTGATTTCGAGGCAGAGTTCGCAGAGCTGAGTATCTGAGCTGCCTGGTCTGTTGCTTACGACCGGCTGGCGAATGCTCTTTGGAAATCCACGGTGGGGTGCAGTACTGCGCAGCGCGCAATAAACGACAGCGCGGCAAGGTCCCCTCAAAGCTCCTAGCTTTCCTCACCGCGCTGTCTGTTTGTTGGAGAGTCGAGTAACTCTGTTCTGTCTTCAGCAGACCAGCTTGATTCCCTCGACACCAAGAACATAGGTCAGGGTATTTGCGGGTCAAAATTATTCTGGAGTAATTTTGAGACCCGGGCAAATTGGCTCAAGTGGCCGCTGTTTGGCGTATCGGCGGGCAGATTTGGGTGCTGCTTGCAGCGTGTGTTACTGGCTGGGTGGTCTGGGGGGATTCTGAGCGGGCTGCGGATTGTGTCGTTCGCACCCTGCAGCGGCGTCATGATCCTCAGGACGGTTACAGGTGACAGCTTTAGTCGGGGGCAGTGAACTTCCGATGTTTCGAAGTGATACCGTTATCGAACGTGGGGTCTCGGCCGAGATGCGAGCTGAAGATGGAGCGGACTGAGGTGAACGCAGGATTTCCTGGTGATATTGCGGCCCGTTTGCTGGCTCAGACGGCCGGCTGGTCTGCAGTTGGTGCCTCGCTGCTGCCATCCACAGAGACTGTGATCAGTCTGACTCAGGATTTGCAGGATCTTTTGTTTCCGGGTGTTCGGCGGGCTGGTTCAGAGTCGGGTGGATTGTTGTCAGCTGAGAGACAACTGACCGAGCGACTGCAGCGGGTGGCATTCGAATTGCGGGGGCAGGTGGTGCTGGCGCTGCGGCACGTGCGGCAGGCGACGCTCAGGCTGCACGACGAACCGTGGCGTGTGCAGGAGGAGGCGGAGCGGCAGGTGGAGGAATTTCTGCGGCGACTGCCGGGGCTGCATGCGTTGCTGATGTCGGACGTGAATGCGGCGTTTGAGAAGGATCCTGCTGCCAGGACTCGGGATGAAATCGTCCTGTGTTATCCAGGAATTCAGGCGATCAGCGTCTATCGGCTGGCGCATGAACTGCAGGTACTTGGTGTTCCGTATCTGCCGCGAATGATGACGGAGTGGGCTCATCGGGAAACCGGGATCGACATTCATCCGGGAGCTGAGATTGGCGGGGCGTTTTTTATTGATCACGGCACGGGTGTGGTGATTGGTGAAACGTGTCGGATCGGTGAGGGTGTGACGTTGTATCAGGGGGTGACTCTGGGGGCGTGGTCATTTCCGCGGGATGAGGAGGGGCAGCTGATTCGCGGGGCGCGACGTCACCCGACGCTGGAAGACCGGGTAACAGTTTACAGCAACGCGACGATTTTGGGTGGTACAACGGTTGTCGGAGCCGGTTCGCAGATAGGTTCCAGTGTTTCTTTGAACCGCAGCGTGCCTGCGAACACGATTGTGACGATCGAGCGACCTTCGCTGAAGTTTCGCGAGGCTGCGTGAGATTTGATTGTGGTCAGATGATGCGAGCCTTGCCGGCTCGAACCAGTCCGCCCTGCACGACGGCGATGAAGTCCTGCCGTCGTTCGAGGATCGTGATGTCCTCAAGCGGATTTCCGGGGACAACGAGCAGGTCTGCCAGTTTGCCGGGCTCCACTGTGCCGACTTCGTGGCTTCTGCCGAGCAGTTTTGCGCCATTTTTGGTGGCGCAGGTGAGGACTTCCAGGGGGCTAAAGCCGACGTATTTGACGAAGAATGTCAATTCGCGAGCGTAGTCACCGTGGGGGTTCCAGGCGAAGCCGTAGTCACCGCCCATTCCGAGGCAGCCGCCGGCTCTGAGGATCATGCGGGCACTTTCGGCTCCCCCGTCCAGTGTTTCCTGGTGCCCATCAATGACTCGCTGTGACATTCCGAATTCGGGGCCGCGCTGAATACTGGCGTATTCGAAGTACAGTGCCGGCACGCAGGGGACATTGCGTGAGAGCAGCAGATCGAGGCATTCCTGATCCATGAAGGTACCGTGTTCGACGGCATCGTAGCCGGCTTTGAGGGCGTTGCGGATGCCTTCCGTGGCGCGGCAGTGGCCAGTGACCTTCAGTCCGTGATTATGGGCAGTTGCGACGACTGCATGCATTTCTTCGAAAGTCATGCACAGTGTGTGATGGTCATTGGTATCGGGTGCTGCGGCGTCGCCGGTCGGGTAAGTTTTGACCCATTCGACGCCGTCTTTGACCAGTTTTCGAACGGCGGCTCGGGCTTCAGTTGGTCCGTTGATCAGCAGCACAAGTCCTTCCATGCCGATGCGTCGGAAGTCGGGATTCCAGTCCATCAGTCCGCCGACGCCGCAGATTTCGCGACCGCTGGCAGCCAGTCTGGGGCCAGAGCAGATGTCATTTTCGATTGCCTGTTTCAGCCAGACGTCGATATTGAAGAGGCTGCCCCCGCTGCGAGCGGAGGTGTAACCGCATTCGAGTGCGAGCCGCGCGTTGGCGGCGGCCAGCAGAGTGACGTATTCGACCGGGTATTTGATGTCGAGGTCTTCGAGTGCTGCGACATTGAAATAGGTGGGGTGAAAGTGTGCTTCAACGAGACCTGGCAGGATGGAGCCACGAGCCGCGTCGATAACGGCGGCATCTGGAGGAATCGGGGGGGCCTGTGCAGCGGGGCCGACCCAGGTGATGCGTCCATTGACGGCGACGACTGCGGCATCCGGGACTGGTGTACCGCCATTGCCGTCGATGAGCTGGCCATTGCGGACCACGAGAGTGCCAGAGTGCGTCTTCATGAGAAGGCTCGCGATATTTTCCGAGGTGGGTGTGGGCGGGGCCGGTGCCTGCTGGGCCGCAGGATATTCCGGTGTTGTGACCAAACGCAAGTGTGGGGACGGGCTGGGTTTTGGCAGCACTTCCGAATCGTGGGAACGGTGGTCAAACTGGGGTGTTTTCGGAGTTTTACCGCCAGAAAAGCCGGGGGAAGCGGGTGAAAAGCATCAAGGCTGGCTTTTTCCTTGCCGATCAGCCCCGGCGGGTTTACACTGTTTGTTTGCACTTTCGTGCAAATTCCTGCATGTCCGTGTGGTCTGTCCGATTCGGGGATCCGCGTTAGTGTGCTCGGTGCTGCAGCGGTTCTGCGGCGATTCAGCAGTTGGCGTTGCGGGTGTACTTGCCACCCGTTCAGTCAGCGGCCATGGAAGATTCAGTCATGAAGAAGAACATTCATCCGGATTACCGTCCTGTCGTGTTTATGGATACCTCGACCGGGACTCGCTTTTTGATCAATTCCACGATTCGTACGAAAGAAACGACGAAGTGGGAAGACGGTCAGGAGTATCCGCTGTTCAAGGTAGAAATCAGTTCGGCGTCGCATCCGCTGTACACCGGCAAGATGAAATTCGTGGACTCGGCCGGTCGTGTCGAGAAGTTTACAAAGAAGTACAACTGGGCAGGTCGCGATACGAAGTAGCTGTTCACTGCTGAAGATCTGATGGGGGCGTGCGCGGATTGCCGTGCACGTCCTTTTCGTTTTTTTTCTTCGGAGTGATGTCGCATGTTTCCGGCACTTGAACGTCAGGCTGCTCGATATGCAGAGCTGGAAAAGCAGCTGCTGGACCCTGACGTATTGTCGAATGTGCCGCGGATGCTTGAGATCCGCAAGGAAATGGGATCGCTGGCGAAGATCGCTGCGGCTGTGCGGCGATTTTATTCGCTGGAGGGCGACATTGAAGCGGCGAAGATGATGGTCGACGAGGAAACCGACCATGAGGCTCGCGAGTATGCCAGGGCCGAGCTGTCACAGCTCCAGGCTCAGCATCGTGACCTGTCGGTGGAGCTGGAGGACATGGCGACTGCCGGCGACTCGATTACTCGCGGGGCCTGCATTATGGAAATTCGGGCGGGCACGGGTGGTGACGAGGCTGCTTTGTTCGCGAAGGACCTTTACGACATGTACCTTGCGTGGTGCGGTCAGAAGGGCTGGAAGACAGAGCTGCTGGAATTTAGTCCGACAGAGCTGGGCGGCCTGAAGGAAGTGGTATTTTCAATCACTGGCGACGGTGCTTTTCATTCGCTGCAGTTCGAGAGCGGCGGGCATCGGGTACAGCGGGTACCAGAGACAGAGCAGCAGGGGCGAGTGCATACAAGTGCGGCGACGGTGGCGGTGCTGCCGGAAGCAGATGAGGTTGAGATCGACATTCGTCCGGAGGATCTGGAAGTTGACACGATGCGTGCCGGCGGTCCGGGCGGTCAGAAAGTGAACAAGACGGAGAGTGCCGTCCGCATTACTCACCTGCCCACCGGGATTGTGGTGAAGTGTCAGGACGAAAAAAGCCAGCACAAGAATCGTGCGAAGGCGATGCGAGTGCTGCGAAGCCGGATTTTGGAGCAGCAGCAGCACAAGCTGCAGTCAGAACGGTCTGAGGTCCGCAGAACTCTGGTGGGTTCCGGTGATCGCTCGGAACGCATCCGGACGTACAACTTTCCTCAGAATCGGTTGACTGATCACCGCTGCAACCTGACACTCTACAAGCTGGATCGAATTGTTCAGGGGGATCTGAATGATCTGATCACGGAGTTACTGGCATTCGACCGCAACGAGCGTCTGAAGGACGGTGAAGAGCGTCTGTGACTGGCTGTATGCAGCGATGGTATGAGGTATCTGCGGGGAAGGGGCTTCACACATGGGTGCTCGGGGCAAGGTGCTGATCGTAGTGGGTGACGCCACAGAGACTCTGGATACCATGTATCCTTATTACCGGCTTGTGGAAGCCGGATTTCAGCCGATTGTGGCAGCGCCCGAGCAGCAGCGTTATCAGATGGTTCTGCATGAGGTGAAGCCGGGCTGGACGATTACGAAGGAGTGGGAGGGGTACTCGATTCAGGCGGATGTGGCGTTTCGGGACATCCGTGAACACGAGTATTCCGGGATTTTGTTTTCGGGCGGGCGGGCTCCGGAGTACATCCGGTACGACGCCGATCTGGTGCGAGTGACGAAGTATTTTTTCGCGGCCGGCAAGCCGATCGCCAGTGTGTGTCACGGTGTTGAGATTCCAGCGTATGCGGACTGCGTGCGCGGTCGTCGGATGGCGACAGTGCCAAAGTGCCGTTTTGATCTGGAAGTCTGCGGCGGAATTTTCGTGAACGAACCGTGTGTGGTGGACGGTAATCTGGTCAGCGGGCGTACATTTCACGACAACGGGCACTATGTGGCCCCGTGGATCCGTCTGCTGGAAGCGCAGGCAACCGCGGAAGGCCGCTGAGGAACCGGCGGAGGCGTTTTTTTGAGGTGCTGTGCTCGCGCTGGAAAGCCCGCGCTGCTTTTCGGGTGTCTGGCATCTTGCTGACAAAAAACAGACCGCAGCCTGTTGCGGACTGCGGTGTGAGATGCGAGGTCTGTGGATGCGGCCGGTTCGCGGCGGATGCCGGAGTTACTCGCCGTCCTTCTTCAGGTAGTCTTTGAACTTCTTGCGGAACTTAGAGACTTTGGGGCCGACGACCGCCATGCAGTACGGGTTGGACGGGTTGTTGGCAAAGTAATCCTGGTGGTAGTCTTCGGCCGAGTAGAACGTCGAGTTGGGCTCCAGTGTTGTCACGATGGGGCTGTCGAAGTCGCCTGATTTGTTGAGTTGAGCGATGAGTTCGGTGGCCTGTTTTTTCTGCTGATCATCGTGATAGAAGATGGCCGACCGGTATTGGGTACCGGCGTCGGCGCCCTGTCGATTGAGCGTTGTGGGATCGTGTGTGTAGAAGAAGATCTCCAGCAATTGCTCGTACGTGATTTTGGACGGGTCATATTCGATGCGGATGGCTTCGGCGTGACCGGTCAGGCCGGTGCAGACTTCCTTGTAGGTGGGATTCTTTTTGGTTCCGCCGATATAGCCGCTGACGACTTTTGTCACGCCTTTGACTCGCAGGAAGACTGCTTCGGTGCACCAGAAACAACCGGCGGCCAATGTGGCCGTGGCCGTTTTCTTCTCTGTCTGCTTGCCGGCGGTTTCGTCTGAGCTGATCATGACTGCACCTTTGCTGCGTAAAACCTGCGAAATTGGGGCGGCTGGGGGCCTGTGGACCTGAGCGACCGGAGACAAATTGTCCTGACGGCTGCATCGTAGTCCAGTAGTCCTCGAACGGCAACAACATAACCTTGAAGCGGGCGGGTGGCAACCCAATGTGGCTGGCGGCTGGTGTGAACTGCGCCTGAGGGAATGGTTTTCGCGGCACTGGTGTGAGGGGCCTTTGCTGGCTGTTGGGCTCACGCGAAGCCGCGAAGCCGCGAAGCCGCGAAGGGAAGCGCAAGTGACGGTGATCAGTGTTCGGGCGAGCCGCGGGTGAGAGTGCGGTTGGGGGCTTGTGGCAGGGGGCGTTCTTGTGATTGTGTTTTGGTGCGAGTAGCCCCCGCACCCCCGACCCCTCTCCCCCGTTTCACGGGGGCGAGGGGAGGATTTGTGGGCGAGCTGCGGACGGGAGTCTGCGGGTGATTCTCTTCGCAGCTCGGGCTTTCCAGCCC
>JBJTPZ010000821.1:0-2863 GCA_046075365.1 Planctomycetaceae bacterium | reverse complement strand
GGAAAGCCCGAGCTACCAGGTCGCCACCGGGCGAACCGGGGGCGGAGTGGGCGAAATTCGAGCACGAGCACGAGCACGAGCACGAAAACCACAAAAAACTCTCCTCGTACTCGTACTCAGTCCGCCCTGGCGGACGGTACTCGTACTCGAAAAACGCCCACTAACAGCTGCCCTTCGCACCTTCCTTCGCGGCTTCGCGTGAGCCAAACCGCCAGCTGACCACAATTCCTCCCCTCGCCCCCGTGAAACGGGGGAGAGGGGTCGGGGGTGAGGGGGCCATCACCCTGGACATCTCCCGCTCAGGCAGTCAAAACTGGCACGGCTGTGCAGCACAGTGCTCGGGCTGGAAAGCCCGAGCTACGGAAAGTCGCCCAGCAGCACAGCTAAGCCGCAGAAGAACACACACCCAACCGCTCCCTCACGGTCGCGGCTCGCCACACTGACCACTGATCACTCGCTCCGCGCGGCATCAATTGCACGCTTCCAGCCCGTCGCATCCCGCACATACCACGCTGCACTCTCACGATACGGCTCGCCACCACGCTCCGCTCGATACGTTACCTTCAGCAAATCACGGAACACTGACTTCCCACAGTGACTCCGCACCAGACTCGTCTCCTCAATCTCTTCCAGCTGAATCCTGATCTCACGCCGCGGTAACAGCATGAAAAAATGCAGGCAGTCTGCCGTCAGCACCAAGCCACCATTCCCCCGCAGCTGCATTCCGCCGAAAGACTCAAGGCCAAAGAAATTCGCACCGCTGTCCTGAAGCAGAATCTGCGTCGCATCCGGAATCGATCCCGCGATTCGCATGGCCGAAATCGTATTGACCCGTCGAACCAGCCAGCTCAGCATGAACAGCGCAAACGCGATGGCCGAGCCCCCCGCAAACACTCCAAAGATCACTGACCACCACTTCATCGCAGGTCCTCACCGCTACACGTTCTCAACCACAGCACAGTGCACCCCGATTGTCCCAGCGATGCCCAATTCCCCGCATCAGCAAAGCACAGTCCACGTGCACTGTTCCCCGCGGAAACACAGACACGTCCCCAAAAAAGCTGGACTCCAGTCGCTCTAATGCCAGCGATTCCACCTGCCACCTCTGACAATTCAGCTCAATCCCATACAGCCGCCTGCCGCCGGCTTCAGCCGAATACCCCAGCGAACCGGCACGAAAAAATTCAGATGCTGCCTGCAGGCCGTAAAATACCGAACCCCGAGGCCACTGGGAAGACAAGCTGCCCGCGACATGGATCGATGTGCCATCACTCGCACTGCCAACATCCACCGACCACCGCTGCCCACTTTCCCGCACGTCAAATCGCGCCAGCTGCTGTACCACCGGGAATACCAGTCCCCCAGCCAGCACATTCAGCCGGGAATTGGTGTGCCGGCGAGGAATATACACGCCCTCTCGCAGCTCGTCGCCCTCCCGCCACTGCACGGCAATCCGATGGGCCGCATTCTCGCTGCTTAGCCCCCAGGGCGCCGGAAACCACGCCGGCCGCATTCGCCCCAGTCGGATCAGACAGATTCCGCCAATCGCAAAACCAGACACCAGCTTGGGCTGGAACGGTGCCGGCAACACTCGCCGCACCGCCTCAGGTTCAATCCGGTAATTCGCCAGAATCCTGCGTTCAATCACACCGGAAATTGCCGCCAGCGACATCGGAAAACTCCTGCTGCACAACCGTTTGTGCCAAACCAGCGCTGCCGCCGCCTCACCGCAAATTGCCGTAAAATGCAACAGTACAGAAGAGTCCTGAGACTCTTTTGTGTATGCTTTCTTTTAGTCACTATAACCAAATCTCTCCTGTGGATCACACCAATGCTCCGCAAACTGCTGCTCCTGACTGCCCTGCTGCTGCCCGACTGCCGGCTGCCCGCCGCAGATGCACAGCAGCAGCAGCGTCCCAGACTGGCTGTGCTCACAGACATCGGTGGTGATCCGGATGATCAGCAGTCCCTGATTCGCCTGATGCTGTACACCAATGAGCTGGACGTGCGTCTGCTGATCGCTTCCGCCGCGGGCACAGTCGGCGAGCTCAAGGAAGCCGCCACCCGACCTGAACTCATCCGCGACATCATCAATGCCTACGGACAGGTTCGCCCACAGCTGCTGCAGCACGCCGATCACTGGCCCACTGCCGCAGAGCTGCTGTCCCGCACCTGCTCTGGCAATCGACTGCGCGGACGCATGGCGGTCGGTGAACAGTTTGACACCGACGCGTCCCGCCGGCTGCTGCTGGAAATTGAGTCGGCTGCTCCCGAACATCCGCTCAACATCAGCATCTGGGGCGGACAAACCGATTTTGCTCAGGCCCTCTGGCGAGCCAGACAGTCGCGCGACGCCGCTCAGTTTGCCCAGTTCTGCCGCAACTTCAAAGTCTACGACATCAATGATCAGGACAGTCTGGCCGACTGGATCCGCAGCGAATTCCCAGGACTGTTCTATATTCTGGCATCCAGACCGCCAGGCCGTGACCGCCGTGACGGGATCTATCGCGGCATGTACCTGACAGGGGATATCTCCAGCACCAGTCGTGACTGGGTGGAACAGAATATTCGCAGCGCCGGGCCCCTTGGAGCCCTCTACCCGGTCAACACCTGGACCGCCCCCAATCCGCACAGCTGCCTCAAGGAAGGCGATACGCCGTCGTGGTTTTTCTTCCTGCCCCGCGGAGGCAATGACCCGGCCCACCCTGAGCAACCAGGCTGGGGCGGACGCTTCATTCGCGAAAATGACGGCTGGTATCGCGATCCGCCGTTCGCTGAAAACTACGACCCGCGAACCGAAGTCAGCCGCTGGCGAACCGAATTCCAGCAGGACTTTTCTCGCCGCATGTCATGGTGCAGGAAA
>JBJTPZ010000820.1:0-5658 GCA_046075365.1 Planctomycetaceae bacterium | reverse complement strand
CTCAGGCTCAGACTCGCCGATGAACAGGGGATGTACCTGGAAATCACACCTGGCGGATCGAAGCGATGGTTCTGGAAGTACCGGGCAGGAGGAAAAGAGTTTCGGATGGCGTTGGGCAGTTATCCGGCGGTGAGTTTGACGGCGGCACGGCGCGCACACCGGCACGCTGCGCTGACCAGTCTGCGGGTGCACCACGCTGCAGGCTGCCGTCCGGAGAATTCAGCACGTAGTAGGCCGCCTCAGGGTCCGCCAGTCCCCCCACGCACGACACACAGCTGCCCGGCAGCAGCAACCGCACATCCGCGAACACCGATGGTCGCCCCTGTGAATCCATTCGCACCAGCGTCCCGATGTCCAGATGCGGTGTCAGCGTGCGGTTGGCCAGCAGGCTGACGGCCAGCCGAGCGGCATCGTTGTCCACCGTACTGACCATCAGGCTGCAGGGCCTCAGCAGCTGTGCGGCCGCTTCGCGAGTTGGCAGCTGATGTTCCACACACGTAACGGACAACTCCGGCTGAAAAGCCGTCAAGCGGCGAGCCAGCACGGCCGCTTTATTCAGATACAGGTCGTCCGTCGTGAGCCCCGGCATCCCGTCGAGATTCTCTGGCAGCAGCACGTCCGCATCGATCAGCCGCAGCCGCCCGACACCCAGTCCGGCCAGCAGAAAACAGAGCTGACTGCCACTGCGACCGGCCCCTACCACCGTCACGATCGACCGTCGCAATCGGTCGTGCAGGTCTGTTCCCAGAGCTCCCCGAGTCCGACTGCTGCGACGCGGATCCTCGGTTCGGCTGTTTGCCGTCGGCACAGATGCTCGCAGCTGCAGCATTCCCGTTCCGCTGATTTCACACAGGTCCACAGCACAGGTCCGGCCATTTGTAAAACTGAGCAGATGACAGCGTTCCGGATGCTGGCGATCCAGCACCAGCACCACCAGCACCTGAGCCGCTCGCGGCTGCAGCAGGGCCAGCAGTTCATCGGCTGCAGGAACGTGACCGTCGCTGTGCAGCAGCACCAGCCAGTCATCCAGTGGCGGTCGCTGCGGGCCGGTGGGCGTGGTGGTGGTGAGTTGCAGGTCATCGACCAGCAGCAGCAGTTCGTTGTGAGCTCCCTCACGACGGAGGCGGCCGGAGACCCACGCGTTCGGCTGACTCACAAGCTGCCGGAGTGCCCGTTCCCAGACACTCCGGCGAATCCTGAGCCAGCAGCAGGCGGTTTCTGATGAGACGCTGTTCATGGCAGCCAGCACCTGATGCATTCCTCTGTCAGTCAAATCGTGCCAGTTCGCGTTCACGCGTCAGAGCCTGCTGGCGTTCGTGATCAATGCGTCGCTGTTCGGCCTCCTGCAGCCTCTGTCGGTCGGCAGCCAGCGCTGCGGACGACACTTCGACCAGCATCTCCGTATGCGGTCGTTCGGCGGGTGATGTGGGTGAAATCGCAGGCCCCGCCGGCGACGATGCCGTCTGCGGTGTGCCAGGAAGTTCGGTCGGCGGTACGGTTGGCGCAGACGATGCAGTTGGCGCAGTAGCAGTGGACATGTTCCGGGCTCCTTTCGAGTGAAATTTACATTTCGGCCGTCACCATTGCGGCAGCCGCTGATCTGGAATTGCGCCGCAGCGAAAAACGGATGCAGGAAAATGGTGAAAATCGCAGAGCCGGGAGGGCGAAGCTGGCGCACATATTTCTTCATCTTTGCATCATCCGCGGGGACGTTGTGCGGCAATAGGAGGCTGGGCGGAGGTTTCGCAGAGCGAAACCCGACTCTTTGCAGCCCTTCAGCATGTTGCTGCCCCAACCCCGGTTCTCGTGCTGCGGAGCAGACTTCCATGAGCTTCGATGAAACCTATTTTGACGACACATCGCGTGTGCGGCTGCATTGCGACGGCCCGGACTGCTGGGTGGAGCTGCGGCAGAAACCTGGCGGCTGTGATCCCTGTGGTGTCGGTGTCGATATTGAATTCCTGCTGCAGCCGCGGGATTCCGCTCAGCGACCTGTCGGCGGACCGCTGCTGCTGCATGTGCAGCACCTGCAGCTGACTGCAGACGCCGAGACCGGCACGGGACATGCCTGGAAATGGCTGCCGCCGCGGTTGACTCCGGACCTGCTGGCACGCTGCCATCTGAGGCTGCGAAGGGATACACTGAACGCTGATCCGAAACCGTGAGTGCAATGAGGCCGTCGATGGACGTTTCCTGCGATAAACTGTGCACAGTCATTTCCAGCATCTTCCAGCATGGGAAGTCCTCCGATGAGGATTACCTGCGCTCGGCCCTCTTTTCGACGCCCCGGGATCCTTCCGCACCGGTGCCGTTTCTGCAATCAGTACGACAGGCCGGAGCGAAGCTGTCTGCCGATGAACTCAAAAATCTGCGCACTGCAATTGCTGTCCTGGAAGAGTCCCTTCTGAAGCCTGCTGATTTTCAGCAGGTGCAACAGGCACTGGGCTTTGGATACCCCGCGCAGAACGAACGCGGATTACTGACAGAACAGCTGCATCACCGGTTGCTGGGAATGCTGTACGGGGTGCTGACGGCCGCTGAGTTTCCGGAACAGCACGAGACCGGTGATTCAACTGCCGGGCCTGAACTGATTAAGGCCCTGAATTCCTGCGGGGAACACTGGGATGCTGCGTGGTGGTACCATCTGGAAGACAGTTACGCGAGCAGTCATGGCAATGGAGTTGCCGGGCAGGGCCGCGTGGATCTCGTGTTGACGCAGGCTGCTGCGGGCCAGCGATTGCAGGGTGCGTGGTGGCGGCACTCCGCCACCCGGCTGACGGTGCGACGGCTGCTGATGTTTCTTCTGGAATCGGCTCCAGCTTCGCCATCTGAGCGTGGAGAGGCGGTTTCGCTGCTGTTGCCCGTGCTGTGGGTTCGCCGGTATGACGACGCAACAGACGATCAGGAATCTGGTGGCGTTGTTCGCGGGATTCGGCTGGAAAAGCACCAGTCGTCGCGTGCCGGCTGGTTTCCGGATCCGGTGTGCTTTGGAATTACGGTATTTGACAGGGATCTGCAGCGATCTGTGGAAATCGCCGGTCGGCTGGCATGGCCGAAACTCAGGGACACAAACACCAGCATTCGCTTGAGTCCGGCAGAGCTGCAGGATGGCAGGTCGAGCGGTTCACTGAATCCGCTGCTGTCGGGTGATTCGGCCGGAGGACTGCTGGGATGTGGCTTGTATGCTCTGATCTCCGGAGAAACCATCACGCGGGGGCTCACAGCGAGCGTCGCACTGCGACTCAAGGGCGGCAGGGACTTGCAGCCCACGGATACTGCCCTGCACATCGACGACGTCGAGTGTGCGAGGGTTGGTGGAGCGTCGGCTAAACTGGGTGCGGCGGCTGAGGCCAAATTGAAAGGCGTGGCACTGCACAAGGACAATCAAACAGAGGCAGAGAGCTTTCGCAGCAGCCACCCTGCAGCCGGATGCAAGCCGGAGATCACCAGCACCTTCCATGAATTGCACCGCTATCTCACCCGCGGTTACCACATCGACCTGCTGGTGGAAGCTGAGGCAAAAGCCATGCGGAACCACTGGCGGCAGGCCCGCAGTGGTAAGCTTCTCGGGGACTCTCGACACCAGTTGGACGTTTTTATTAAGCCCCGAATTTCTGTTTGCGTATCGCAGCCTGAACATGACCCGGGACGGCCGGAGCAAAAGTGGGAAACATTGCCGGCGGGAGTCGAGGCCCTGCTGAACCGGCATTTTATTCCGTCGGACAGGTGGCTGGTGATTCACGAGGATGCCGGTGGCGGCAAGACGGTGCTGTCCTGGCTTTTGGCAGCCGCGCTTTGTCGGCGCGACAAACGGCCCTGGGTTGTGCGGTACGAAGGCCGCGAATTTCCAGGGAGTCTCTACAAAGATCTTGCCCGCAAGTTGCAGGGAAAACTGGAAACATATGGGATTACTCAGACAGCCACTGAGGTCCTCAACGATCTTCTGGAACAGCGGCGTGTGGTCGTGATTTATGATGCGCTGGATCAGGACAACAGCAATGCCACTGCCGATGGCATTTCGCCGGAACACAGGGTCAATAAATTACTGAATGCCAAAGCAGACGACAGACTGAAAAACCGCCTGCGGCTGATCGTCACAAGTCGTCCCTATGCGTTCATGCAACTGTCTCAAGTGACCGACTTGCTGGAGTGTCGGCTTGAGCTGTTTGATGAGCAGCAGCAGTCCGACTATCGGCAGCAGGTGATTCGTCTTGAGGAGTCTCGCCACCCGGGTGCCGGAGCACGGGTCGAGGAAGCCTACCAGCAGTTGCTGCCGCGTCCGGAAGAAGTGGAGGACCTGCTTCGTTACCCCGTTGTGCAGGCTCAGATCCGTGTGATTATTCAGGAGCAGTTGCGATCGGACAACAAGACCAGCTTGCGATCGTTCAAAAATGCGGGCGACTTGTACCTTGAAATGGCATATCGCCTGCTGGATCGTGCCTTCAAAAGCGGGCGACATGTGCCGGAAACGCAGGATAAGGAAAACCTGATGGAGCTGCTGTCATGCTACGGCTACCTCATGATGCTGTGGTATCAAAACTTCAGTGTCGAGGAAGATAAAATTCCGCCGATGCACAGGGAGGTCAAACGGCGATTCCGCGGCAGTAATGCGGACTGGGAACGCTGCAGTAAAATTCTTGTAGATACGTATTTGACAGAACACCTGCTGCTCAAAGAAAACGGGAAACGGGAGCTGTCATTTCCTTCTCTGAAAATGGCTGAATTCTTTGCGGGGCTGTATTTGGGACGCTACTGTGATCAGCGCGTGATCAAGGAGTTGCAGCCGGAAATTGGCAGAGGCGAATGGAACAATGTCTGGCGGTTTGTGGCCGAGCTACCGGAGACGATGAACAGTTCTGGTCAACCAGCTTGCGAGCCGGACAGCCTGTGTTTCAGCCTGCAGGCATTGTTTGCCGTGCCGGACACGGGGAAAGTGCGGCCGACGGAGTCCATGTTTCGGGCGTGGCAGGTGCTGCAGCGGAATGAATGGCTCAGCAACGTCCGGCAGCAGGTTCTGGGCGGCTGGCGGCAACAGTTTCGACGGATTCTGATTGAAGGGTACGAGCAGGGCCAGCCCACAGCGCGAGCCCGGACGGCAGCGGAGGTGGTGTTTGAGGAGGATCTGGAGCGGTTTGTGAAGGCTGGCAAGGAGTTCGAACAGGACCGCATCAACCAGCGGCTGCGTGAACTGGATAAGATCAAACGCCCCACTGTACGGGAGAAATCGGAACTCGAAACGCTGTCAGCGAGCTACGAAACTTTGGAAAAACTGAATACTTCGGAGTGGTGCAGAAAACTGCAGCCAAAATTCTCCGTGTACGCCCTTTGTTCGAATGCCAAAACCGGCGACCCCGACAACCTGACCTTCATGATGGGGGCTTCAAAGAAAGATAAGGATGCTAACGCCCATGAGAAACCATGGCAGAAAGTCAGCGTACCGGCATTCTACATGGCGACGGCGTGCGTAACGAAATCACAGTATGCCTTGTTTGACCCACAGCGTGGAAAGGCACGCAGTGACTTTAATGAAAAATCACCCGATCCTGACTGTCCGATGATTTACGTAAACTTCCATGACGGGATTTGTTTTGCGTTGTGGCTGGATGACCGTTACAGCCTTCCCAGCGAGGTGCAGTGGGAGGGTGCTGCGTGGGGCGG
>JBJTPZ010000819.1:0-6833 GCA_046075365.1 Planctomycetaceae bacterium | reverse complement strand
AGCGTCTCAAGGCCGGCGTAGATGGCTCCCTCCAGACCGGTGCCTTTGGCGACAGTCGCCAGCGTGCGTGTGGAATCCCGCAGCGTAAAGTACTGTCGTCGCTGGTCAGGGTAACTGCCGTAGTCGACCACGTGACCGGTGAAGTCGTCCTCCCACGCACAGACCAGCCAATAAAGCAGCTTCTGCTGAACGTCCACAAACATGGTGAGATGGCTGCAGCCCAGCGGGATCAGGCCGCGAGGCTGGCCGTTGGTCTTCACGCAAATCTGGTCGGCGGTCAGCAGGTCGTTTTCGCCCGTCTGTTCCGGCAGCGGCTCGTTCTGGTATTCCGCAAAGAACGCGGCTTCGTTCTGCAGCCGAAGATTCATGGCATGCTGAATGGCGGAGGCCTCGTCCTGATTGAACCGCTCTGGCCAGGCGATCACGGAGCCGGCATCCATCGCGTCCTGGTGTTCCCGGTAGAACAACGTGGCTTCCGACAGGCCCTTTTCCTGCCTCAGACTGTCTGCTCGCACCTGAGCGTACTGTGCCCACAGCTTCTCGTTGGTCGGGAAGGAATAGACCATCTTCGTCCGCTGCCCCTGCCACTGCGGATGCTTTTCGCGATCGAGGATCCGGTCGGCCATGTCTTCCGGGCGAATCACCGTACAAGGCATGATGCCGGAGATCTTGCGACCCGGGCCAGCCAGACCCAGCACGGCACCGGCAAGAATGCTCTCCCGTGCTGCGCACTGCGACGGTGACCTCGCGGATTCATCGGTCTGCGGGTCGTCCAGCACCACCAGCGACGGGCGGACCGTCTGGCCGTCCGGTCGCTTGAACTTCATGCCTCGGATGCGTCCGGTGATTCCGGCCACCCGGATCACAGCTCCGGAGGCCCGGGATCCGGCAATGGTCGGCAATACGATCTCCCGGGCCGTCCAGACGATGTGCGTGCGTTCACCGTCGTGCAACTGGCCTGCACACCGGTTGGCGATGCCATCGAGGCAATGGATCGGAAACACGGCTTCCGGGAAGTCTTCGAGGAGCAGGTCGTTGCCGTCCAGTTCCATCTTGATCGATTCCAGCATCTCCTCGGCATGGGCCTCACTGGCACCGATCAGAGCCACGAATTCCCGATGTCCAAACAGGATGGCCCACAGGCAGGCGCATTCAGCGATGGTCGTGTTATGGGTCGGCACCATTTTCTTTCCAGCGAGGTACAAGCTCGATGGCGAATCTACCTGAATGCACCGCACGGGCACGCTGGCAACGGGTGTAATTGCCACGATGTATCGATTCAGAGCGGTCCCGCCTTTGGCTGGTCGTGGCTGCAGCCGAGCTCGTTTTCGCGATAGGCGAAAGACCGGGAAGTCAGAACATGCGGTGAAGTGATAGCGAAGATACGGCCCATAACGTCGCCCATCGCGATGAACGTATCGCTGCTGTCGTCGCCATTTGAAACCGAGGCTTGAAAGCAGCTCACCGAGATCATGAGCGAGTTGATCGTCTTTCAGCGTGATCTCACAGTGCCCATTTCTCCCGATCGAACCATCCGTGTCCATCAGCCCCTGCAGCAGTGCCAGACGCTGCCACGGTGCTGCCCGAAGATATTTCTCGGGAATATGCTTACGGAGCAGGACTTTGAGAACTCGCAAACGAACACGCAGCGACGGACGCATGTTGCACCGCACCGAATCCCATCGGCCAAGCGTGTGCATGGCTGCGACAGACTTTTCTGTCAGGCCGGACCACTCAGCAGCCATGGAAACTGGCACATGACAATCAAGTGCAGCCTGAGCGCGACGAATCAGACGCGACTTTTCCGAATCTGCGCAATGTCCTTTTCCCACAACGATGGTGACCACATTGTCGACTGGTTCTGAACTGCGACATGTTTCGCCGAGCCGCTCAAACTCCGCTGCGACTTCTGCAGCGTCATTTGTGTGCACAGTCACCGTGTTCGTGCTCCTCGCACCGTCGCCCAGCCAGTATCCGAGAATGTACGGATCGACATCCAGCGGAGCCTCCGGGCATCGAAGAGGCTTGGTCATCGGCACGCGATATCGATGCTCGGCCCAGAGTCGGTTATGAGACACGATGACGCGAGGTTCCATCTCCTGCGTGGTCAGCGTCAGCGGGTTCCGACGACTGTACCGGTCTTCCACCGTCCAGAGATGGTCCGCATCACAGACGATGGACTCGCCATCGCTGAAATCAACACGGTAACACGGACGATCAAGCTGTACATCCGTGGCGTAGGTAACGCGGCACGGCCAGCCTTCTTCATCAAACAGCAGGTCGCCAACCTGGACTTTGCCCATCGTTGTCCAGCCGAACGGCGTAACGAGAGGAGTGTTGAGCGCCAGCGCTTTTCCGCTGCCTCTGGGCATTGCCAGGGCGAACAGACCACCGTACAGTACAGCTTCCTCAATCTTCGCGATCACCTTGCGGTGGTCGTCCGAGAACGCCAGATGGAAGGTGCGGGGAAAGTAAGCCTCGCAGAACGTCTGAAAACTCTCCGCCGCACGCTGGCGGCGATCCGAATCAACGACCCCGGGCAACTCACCGATATCACGACCCGCACGTGCGATGGCCGCATTGCGAGCCCGGGCACGCTCCTTCAGCACCTCGTAATCGGTGCTGGCAGCCGCTTCCCGAGGCTTGTGGACCTCCTCCACCAGCCACGCCACATACTTCAAAAGATCGATCCGATTGCCCTCACCCAGCCGCAGACCCGCACGTGTGCGATGGCGATACAGCTGGCGTTCGCTGATCACAGTCCCCAGCGGGGTTGAGTTCAGCAGGCGGCACAGTTCGCCCGGACGCAGGTTTCGTGGATCAATCGCCATGGGACTCTCCTTCCGCCAGCTGGCGAACCAGCCACGCTCCGTAAACGACCAGATTGACCGAACCATCGGGATTCGTGGGCGCACCACGCTCGATATCCGCGCGGATCATGTCCTCGGAAACCGGGCGGCCTCCGATGCGGGTCAGCAATCGTGAGGCGTCTTCTGGCGACATTTTCTGCGGATCAATCCGCGGTGTCGGGGAACTCATGCGACCACCCCCAAAAACCTGCTGAAATTCAGTCGGAATCGATGCGAATGAAGTGGATGTGATCCCCGAGCCGGAGGTAACTGTGTGGTCGTTGAACGATTGGTTCCCCGCACACAAAGGAGACGACGATGGCCCGCAAGACACGAACAAACGAGATTGGCAGCGACCTGGTGATTCGGAAGACCACGCCACGCGAAGGCGGGATCGGAGGCACCTGGGTTGACGGAACCATCGCCGGACACCGCTTTCAGGTCCTGGTCTTCGAAGACCACGCAGAGAGCGAAGAGTACGAACTCGGAACCAGCCGGATCAGCAAACTCTGGCTGCAACGCCAGACGGATCACCAGGTGGTCGCAAACTTCGACCGCGGCTGGGATGTACAGCCCGCCACCACAGACGCGAAGACGATTGTCGACTTCCTGGCTGCCGGGATCGCAGAACACACCTTCGGACGCTGAACCAACGAAAGGCAAACCATGAACATTCACGACCTGATCGAACGACTCAAAGAATACAACGACCTGTTTGGACCGGACTGCGAGGTCCGGCTGCAGACGCAACCGAACTGGCCATTCGAGACAACCATCGCCGGAGTGGTCACCGCGGAAGAGGTGCTGCACAACGACGACGAGAACGACAGCGACACCTGCCCCAACTTGATCTACATCCTCGAGGGAACGCAGCTCGGGTACGGATCTAAGACCGCCTGGACTCTTGTCTGACTCCGGAGACGACCGATGCCACGACTGATTGACCTTCCCGCTGGCACCAAATTCCGAGTCCCGGAAATCGACCTCACCGCCACGCTGCTGATGGTGAACGAATGCCGGGCTCGGGTGCGAATTGACCATGGCTCCACGCTGGTGGAGTTCACAGATCCGGATGGCGAAAGGCGATCGTTCAACGCTCGCCGCATCCGGGAAACCTCCTGGGCCTCGACCATGTGGGTTGAGGTCCTTTCTTTTCATCCCCTGCCTGAAAGGCAAACGACCATGGCAAAGAAGAGCCGCAAGACCGCAACCGCAACCGAAACCGAAACCGCTGCAGCCGCAACGGTGGCAAGCCCGCCGGCAGCCAGGCGAGGTCGCCCGAAGAAGGCGGAGGTGGCCGCCACCACCGACAGCTCGGGTTCCATGAGCCAGCTGGATGCCGCAGCCCGGGTTCTGCAGGAGACCGGCGGCACCATGAACACGAAACAGATGGTCGAGGCGATGGCCGAACGGGGTTACTGGCGGAGCCCCGGTGGCAAGACACCGCACTCCACGCTGTACTCGGCCATCCTCCGGGAACTGCAGACCAGGGGCGACAACGCCCGCTTTCTCAAGGCGGAGCGGGGCCAGTTCAGCCTGCGGAACATCTGACGGCCAGGTGGCCACCGAACGACGTGCGTCAGCGGGACGCACGTCGCTTTTGTCTTTGAACCAATCGGGGAACAACATGTCAGAACCACTGGAAGCCGCAGACTTCATGGAGGAAGCCGAATCGGCGGAACGGGCAAACGCATGGCCGCAGGCCGCAGCGCTTTGGCGTCGGGCAGCCGGGATGTGCCGGGATGACCAGGCAGCCAGTTGCCGCGAGGGGCTGCAGCGATGTGAGTTCGAGATCCACACCGTTGCGGAACTGGCATCCATCGCCCGCCGCATTTTGGAGATCCCGACTCTGGAGAATCGAGGTAGCGACCACCTCGACGTCCACCAGATCGCTGTCTGGCAGCTGCGGGAGGCGCTGCGGTTGGCGCACCAGCATGGTCGCAGCGCTGTGGTGCGATAGCCGCCGCAAACGCCACGGCGGCACCACGTGGCCCGAGGTGGCCAGGCGGGTGACAGTGCGAAGGGTTGGCGGACTTCCGGGATCGCCCCGCAGCGGGCCTTCCCGGGCGTCCTCCAAACACCTGCGAAACATGGAAAAAGACTGAGAAATTGATTCGGAACGACCTTGAGTTGTTCCCGAACCCATGGCACATGTGTGTCACGCGAAGCGAACGACGCCTCGCACCAAACCACACAACGAACCACGGGAGAACACAGATGAACGCCAGCGAGATCGCCTTCGGGATTGAATTCGAAACAACGCTGCCCAACAGCGACACCACCCCGATCGGACCGTACCACAACGGGGTGCAGGTCCCCTGGCTGCCAACGGGATGGCGAGCCGAACGCGACAGCAGTATTCAACCAGAGAATTCCTTCCGCAAGGGGTGCGAATTTGTCAGCCCGAAACTGCGGGGGGCTGCCGGGATGGCCGAGGTCTGCGAGGCGATCGACCGGATCAACGAACACGGGGCGAAGGTCAACAGCAGCTGCGGGCTGCACATCACGATCGAATGGAATGGCGACGCCGCCGCCCTCGCCAGACTGATCAGCCTGGTCGGAAACCACGAACGGGCGATCTACGCCAGCACCGGAACCCGCCGCCGCGAACAGGCCACCTACACGAAACCACTCAAACACTACGGAGACAAAGATCGGGCACAGGCACGCTGCCAGATGGATCGCTACCACCTGCTCAACCTGACGCACCTGGCCCACGGAAAGAATCGGATCGAATTCCGGGCCTTCGCCGGAACGCTCAACAAGACCAAGGTGATGGGATACCTGATGATGTGCCTTGGCCTGGTCGAACTCGCCCTGACCAGCAAACGCTGCTCGGGTTGGGACTACACGAAGAAGGAAGGCACCAGGAGCTGCTGGGACAAAACGGGAGCCGGGATTGGCGAGACAGAACTCAACCGCCTCTTCTACCGCCTGGGATGGACGAAGGGGTGGTACAAAGGCGACCTTCGCACGAAGACCTTCGGGGAACTCGCGGAAAACGGAAACACCCCGGACTGGCGAACGATCAAGAGCAAACTGACCGACCTGGCACAGAAATACGACCGGGCGATTTGAATCGCCTGAACCACGGACCCGGGCGACACGCAGAGGTCGCCCGGGTTGGTTGCTCCGGAGATTGGTCTCCGGTCGTATTCCAGACGTCGCGATATTCAAAAACGGGAGATCGGTACCATGCAGAAGAAAGATGTGGTGGTCGGCGGGGTGTACTACGCGAAGGTCAGCGGGCAGCGCGTGCGGCTGCGGATTGACGCACCGCATCCGCAGACCGGGTGGAACGCCACGAACCTCGAGACAGGACGGATGATCCGGGTGCGGACCGCCGCCCGGCTCCGCGGTGTGGTGCGGGAATAGCGGGCCAGCACAACGCTCGCCACCAGACGCCCCACGTTGGCCCACGTGGGGCGATTGTTGTTTGGGGCGATCGCAGACTCGCCCGGACGCTGCGGGCAGCCAGACGGCCGCCTGGGGCGTTTGGTGAGCCATCTCGGAACCTGCGAAATTCCTGTGGTTTCTTTTTCGATTCGCCTTGAGGTGTCTCGGAAACCATGGCACATGTGTGTTATCGCGAATGCATTTCCAACCGCCTTTTTTGAAGGGACCAGAACCATGACGACGAAGACCGCCGAACAGCGCATCGCAGAAACCCTGCAGGTTCTGGAGTGGCAGATTGCAGACGCCCGCAAGGATCTGAAGAAAGCAGCCGAAGGCATGATGCGACGGGCGATTGAGGCGAAGGAAAGCGTCGAGCGAATGATGAACGACCAGCCTTGCAGCCAGACGTGGACCGAGTTTGCAGACGCTGACCTGCGAACCGCCAAAGAGGCACGGGCTTGCCTCGAGAAACTGATCGAGACCCAGAAGATGGTGAAGCACCTGGCAGGCGGCTGAGACCAAGGGATTCCGCCGGCCTGCAGGCCGGCGAAGGAAAGCTGAAAAAAGAATGCGAGATTGATTCGGAAT
>JBJTPZ010000818.1:0-6106 GCA_046075365.1 Planctomycetaceae bacterium | reverse complement strand
TTGAGCACCGAGCTGCACCAGCCGAATAGCCAGCGTGGATCCGATAAACCCGGCCCCGCCGGTGATCAGAACTCGAGCACCACGGAAACTGTAAGAAGCTAACGACATTGAAACAGCCTGCTCAAAGAAAGATCATCCGGGCAAAAAGCAAAACCCTTTATAACTGGCCACTTCACCCGGTGGTGCATGATGCTCAGAATTTTCCCACGTCGCCATAAGCTGCCACCGCTCCGCGAGACACTGAATCAGCCTGGACTGGGAAAGAAACCATGCGGGATAAGACGCAGAGTATATGGAGGCAGGAACCGTCTGAACGGTCAGGCGACATCGCGACGAATGCGGCAGCACCGCAGTTCTGTCGAGTATAATTCGATCCCAGCCGAATTCCAGCAAACCCGCGAGGGCAGTCCAAGGATCCGGAAGATACTGCAGGACACCGCTTAGCAGCAGTACGTTAGGGGTGCCGTCTGCAAGTGCCGCTTCTGCCGTGCTAAAAAAACGCAGCCCGGCTGCAGCCATGGATGGCATTATGTGCTCGCAACCGAGCCTGACATATCCGCACTGCTCAACGACACGCCAGTCTACACGCGGAAGATGCCCAAACCACTGACGATGCTGCAGAAATACTGATCCGAGTGCACCGCCAAAATCCAGCACTCGCAGGTGTCCGTCATGAACAGCAGCCGCCCCCAGCAGACAGGAAAGCAGCGGCCAGTTGTATTCCGGCAGTACAAAACCGACGGAATCACGTTCGAATGCGAAGCGACCATTCAGCACCTGCAACGTGGTCTGCAGCACCTTCGCTGCAATATCCTCTGCTGCGTACCCAGTGCTGCAGTCGACAGCCTCCTGCCAGCACGAATAGTCACCCTCAAATTTAATGTAATCAGCCGCTGCTGCAGCCGGAATATGTGAGCCGCCCTGAAGGGCACGAACCAGCCGGCGGGCGACGCGCCTGATTAATGGTTTTGCCATTGTCGCCTCAAAAGCAAAAGACGCGAGACTAATCGGCTGCCCCAGGATCGCCACGGTTTCCGGCCGCTCAGGTGCGAAGCGATCAGTTGCAGGCTTCGCAGGTCCTCACAGAGCATTTGCCGCTGTACCACTACCGGCCTTGCCGACACGGCAGACGTCAGGCTTTCGTCCGGCCCGCAGTGCTCGCCGCTGCCGTCCAGACCGACATTGCTGACCAGTGACTTCCCTGGATACAGGGTCAGTCGACCGGCCAGAAAGCACGAAGCATGCCACCGCACGGCCCACGAATCATTCCGCCCGGCGATCTGATCACGCAGCATCTGAGTGAACCCCATCGCTCCGCCAAGGTCAAACTCGTGCGTCAGGTTTTGTGCCTGCAGCTGCTGCAAAAGTATCGTTCCGTCAGCCTGAAACAACTGCCAGCTGCGACGCCAGACGGCCCACCCCCAGCAGTCCGCACCACGCAGAAAGAATGTCGCGGGCAACGGCTGCCGAACCGGATAACAGTAGCCATGAATACTGGCCACCAGCTCGTCATCCTGATACGTCTTCAGCCCGTCATTCATGTACCGCAAAAAATGAGGCGACAGCACCAGATCGTCTTCCAGCACAATCACCTGCGGGTACTGTTCCAGAGTCTCTGTCACTCCGCCAATAATACTTTTGGCCAGGCCCAGATTGCGTTCCCGTTCAATGATGCGAACAGACTTAAACCCCTGCAGACCGCGACAGTAATCACGCACCTGCTGCACCTGCGGCACCAACGCCTCAGTCCGCGCTGCATCGCTGTAAATGATCAGATCTGATTCTGCGGACTCCGGATTCTGCTGCAGCGACTGGATGGTGCTGCGAGTGTGCTGAAGTCGACAGTAAACAAACAGCACAATTGCCGCCGACACGCTACCTTGCCCCCTTGCCCGACAGCAGTCCGGCCCGTCGCAACAGCGAACCCAGCTGCACCCGTGCACGCCGACGCCAGTTCATGCCAGCCCAGATCTGCTGCTGATAACGATAAAACCGCTGCAGCGTTTGCCGCAATTCAGCGGATTCCACCGCCTCAGTACCCGGCTGAACAACAGCCGGACAACGCCCCAGTCGCTGACCATGAAACACCTGCGCCAGCACGCTGCTGCTGCAATGTGTCCCGCCGGCATCAAAGCCAATATTTCTGGTCAGACTCCGACCGGGATACCAGGCCAAAGCCTGTTCCAAAAACATCGACGCATACCACCTGACATGCCAGGTATTCAAACGCCCCTCAGCATTGGCCTGCAAATCACCAAAATAGTCATAGGTGCCGTCTATGTTGAAACGCCGCACATCACTGCCGCCAATCCGCTCTGCCAGATCCGCAGCATCATCACAATATCGACTCCAGCGATCCCGCCACGTCCCCCAGCCCCAGCAGCAGGGCAACGACAGAAATCCAGGCTTCACCAGCCAGCGATGATGCGGCACAAAATACCCCGAAACCTGCCAGACTGTGGATACCTCCTGCAATGCGTCCAGCGACTGCTGCATGAACCGCAAATAGCCGGGTGCAGCAATAATGTCGTCCTCCATCACAATCACCTGCGGATGATTTGACAGGACTTCCCGCACTCCGCCGACAATCGACGCACGCAAACCCCGGTTCAGATCACTGAACAGACATTCGGCTCGCTGACCAACCGCCCAACTGTGCAGCAACTGCCGTACTGTCGTTACGGCAGCCAGATCTTCAGGACGGGACTGGCGCGGCCCGTCACAGAACAGATAAAACTGGCGGCCCTGAAAACCATCACAACGCTGCAGCGCCTGCAGTGTGGCCAGCGTTGTCTCTGGACGATTAAAGGCAAACAGTGCAACCGGTGCAAGTCGCGAAACTGACATCGTACTTCCGAATCAACAACTGGGCCAAAATCTCGGCAGACGTCACCTTTTTCGCAGCCGCTGCTAAGAACTGACAGCCAGCGACTGGTACAGCTGCAAGTAGGCCGCTGCAGTTACGGACTGGTCATAACGAGCTGCCGCCGCTGCGGAAATTGCCGCACGATCGAAATTCATGCACGCAGCCGCGGCAACTGCGTCAGTAAAGCCACGCACGTCCAGCGATCGACTGACGACGCCGTCACGCCCCTCGACAACCGGTTCCGGACACCCGCCACCCTGCGTGACCACCACAGGAGTCCCGCAGCAAAGCGATTCCAGAATCACGTTCGGCAGGTTGTCTTCACGACTGGGGACCAGCACCAGATCCACCGCACTGAACAACAGCGCCATCAGACGCGGATCCGGAACGCTGCCTGTGGCATGCACCGTACGCCCCGGAAAACGAATGCTGCCGGCACCCGCTGCAACCACGTCCCAGCCCGCCAGGACACCCGCAGTCCCCAGCGCAGCCGCAGCCAGATCAAGGCCCTTGCGGTAGTCATCCAGTCGTTCGGCAACCACCAGCACCAGCCGGCGATCCTGCGGCAGGCCAAACAGCTGACGGGAAGTTTGCCGCGGCCAGACGCGAAAAATGTCGGTACTGAGCCCGTAAGGAATGACACGATGGGGAAATCGCCCCAGCACTTCGGATGCCTGCGACTGCTGCCCCAGCCAGCGGGACGGAGTCACAACGGTCAGCCGTTCGGTCGGCACGTCAGCAAGCACCCGCCGCTTCCAGAGCCGCACACGTTCCCCCAGCTGCTGAGCCGCCGCACCTGCGCGATCGCGATCCACAGCATAATGAAAAATTCCCTTGAAGGGCTGCATATCGTGCAGTGTCCAGACCAGCGGCTGCCGTACCTGCCTGAAGAATGTGGACCACGGCAGAAAACCGGCCACCCAGTGCAAATTGAGCAGATCAGCACGCTGAATATGCGGATCGTTCAGCAGATCGTCGCGTCCGCCGGGACCACTGGCGAAAACGCCATTACGATCCAATGATTCAAGCTGCCGCACCCAACGCAGCCTGTCCGACGATGCCAGCCCCAGCCGAGAACGCAGTCGCTGCCACCACGTGCGAGTCTCAGGGGGCAGTGCCGCATAGCCCAAATCGCCCCGAGCAACACGATCTTCGGTCAGAAACGTACTTTCAACCGCCTGGCAAAACAGCGCATCGTGCAGACGTGACGCTGCGATTCCGGCACCGCCAAAACGCGTTGTCGCCAGATGACAAATCCGCAGGCCACGCCCTGCAGCCAGTGAGTTGTTTTCAGCCCGAATCATCAGATGCCGTGCGAGTCCCGAAAATGTTTAGCTGCAGATCAAATCCCGATTCCACCTGCCGCTGGATCAGCGGCCGAATGCTGCAAACCCCAGCCTGCTTTATGTAGTAGCGGAAACCAGTCCGTTGCAACACACCCAGCAACTGTGACAGCTGCTGTGGTTGCCCGGCACTGGAATGATACTCGACAAAGACATGTTCCACACGGTCCAGTACAGACTCACAGTCCAAAAGCACCCGAACTTCCGCCCCCTCAATGTCCATTTTTAGAAAATCGACCCGTTCATGCTGCTCCAACAGAGTAAGGAACCTAAGTCCCTGCACCCTTAACTGGCCACCCGGACCGACCCTGCCCGAATCGGCCCGATCCTGCGCGAACAGCAGTGCTTCATCACTGTCCCACACCGCACGGTTCAGGATCTGCACAGCTGACGCCTGGCGAGCCTTCAGATTGCCTGCCAGAATCTCACAGATCTGCGGATCCGACTCCAGCGCCACAATCCGAGCTGCAGGGTACTGCTGCAGGATCGCGATGGATGCCAGTCCGATATTGGCGCCGGCGTCGATGAACAGCGGCGACGGACTGGCTGCCGTGAAACGATAAATCTGCTCGATGAAAATTTCGCGCCACGCCGACAGAAAAGAAGCCGCATCACAGACCTGCAGCGGGATGCCAAAAAACGGGACCTCCGTTGCCACATATCTGGGCATGCGCTGCAATCTGCACAATTCAGATTCTGCCAGCCCATAGGGCTGACTGCGCCCCAGCAGACTGCGAGCAAAATCCCGGGCTGCAGCCGGCAGCAACGAACGCAGCAATTGCCTCAATGAAACACTCCCAATCCGCTGCCACGGACTGCTGGCAGCCCTGGCATTCAGCCGGAATTCCCGCCACGTCGCTGCAGCCAGCTTAAAGCCCCCCGGATCCCTTCACGGAAAGGAATCCTGTAGTGAAAACCGCAGGCGGCCTGCTTACTTGTATCTCCGCCTCTGGCAAATACACCAGCCGGCTTGTCCGAGAGCCCCTGCACTTCCGGGAAATACCCACACTCCTCAGCCGCAATCCGAGCGAACTGCTTGAAACTGGTGTAGATGCCGGTGGACAGATTCAATGCGTCGCCGTCGTCAATCCGGTCCATCGTGGTCAGCACACCGTCCACACAGTCTTCGATGTGAATGAAGTCCCGCATCTGATCACCGGTGCCCCAGACCGTCAGCACCGAATTGCCTACGTTCGCCATCGCTCGCTTACAGATGCTGGGAAACGGATAGCTGTCGTCCTGATCTTCGCCGTAACCGGAAAACGGTCGATAACACACGGATTTCAGGCCGTGCTTTTCATACGCCAGCCGCGCCAGATACTCGCACGTCAATTTGGCCCAGCCATAGGTCATGTCGGGCATCCCCAGATCCCCGTCGAAGCGAATCATGTCTTCGGTCAGCAGACGGTAGTCACCATCCTTCTGGAAGTTGATCGGGTAGGCGGCCGAGCTGCTGAAGCAGACCGTCTTTTTCGGGTGCACGCGTTCAGCCCACTGCCAGTATTCGGCATCGATGGCGAGGTCATCAGCCACTGCGAGGGGCTTGTTTTCGATCATTGCGCGGCCGCCCACCATGGCAGCCAGATGCAGCACGTAGTCGAAATCCGAGTCATCGTGCTGCTTAAACCACTGGCGACAGTCCTGCCTGACAAACTCAAAATTGCGAAAGTCGCGGGGATCGTACATGGGCCAGCCACTGCCGGTCGGATCGATGCCGCCGGTATCCGGCGCCACGGGATCCACACAGACAACGTGATCGCCGGCTTCCAGAAAACGGCGGCAAAAACGGCGACCGACAAACCCGGCACCGCCGGTGATCAGAATCTTGCGCATAGGTCTGCAAACTGGTTAAACAGGACGAGATGTGGTGAACTAAAGGGCAGTGCCGAAGCTGGAC
>JBJTPZ010000817.1:0-36780 GCA_046075365.1 Planctomycetaceae bacterium | reverse complement strand
CACACAAGATTTCACAGCAGGCCGCTGCTGTGTTTGCTGCCTCGTGCGTGAAATCAGACACCGAAGAACAGCGCAATCTGCCCGCCCTGATACAGGCACTCTATCGCCGCGCCGGTGTCCGGCAGCGACACAGCGTGCTGCTGGAATCATCATCGGACGGTGAAGCCACAGCCGAACGCTTCTATCGCTTTGCGGCCACGGCCGATGATCGTGGCCCTTCGACGGCAGATCGGATGCAGCGGTACGAGCATGAGGCACCGCCGCTGGCGGCTGAGGCGGCCAGTGCCGCCATCAAACAGTCGGGCATCAGTCCTCAGCAGGTCACCCACCTCGTCACGGTCTCCTGCAGTGGCTTCAGTGCACCGGGCTTCGACCTGCTGCTGATTGAACAGCTGGGTCTGCCCGCGGCCGTGGCCCGCACTCACGTGGGGTTCATGGGTTGTCATGGAGCGCTGAACGGGCTGCGAGTGGCCCATGCATTTGCCGCCGCAGATCCAAATGCCGTGATCCTCGTGTGCGCTTTGGAACTTTGTACGCTGCACCATCAGTACGGCTGGGACCCGCAAAAAATTGTCGCCAACTCGCTGTTCGCCGACGGTGCCGCAGCCATAGTCGGTCGTGCGACCGCCGGCACGCCCGCGAAAAACACCTGGGCGGTCGCCGGCAGTGCGTCTCAGGTCATTCCCGGCACACGAGACATGATGACATGGAACATTCGCAATGCCGGTTTTGAAATGACGCTTTCGCCCGAGGTACCGCGGGTCATTACAGAGCATCTTCCCGGGGTACTGCAGGCATTCCTCGCCCGTCATGGACTGCAGATTTCTGACATCCCGACCTGGGGCATTCATCCGGGCGGTCCGCGGATTCTGTCGGCTGCTGCGGAGGCGATTCAGCTGACCGAACAGCAACTTGAACCTTCTCTGGGAATCCTGCAGCGCTGCGGAAACATGAGTTCCCCGACCGTATTGTTCATCCTGCAGGAACAGATCCGCCGCCAGGCTGCCGGTCCCTGCGTGCTGCTGGGATTCGGCCCTGGGCTGAACGTGGAAATGTGCCTGATTCGCTGATTCCCGCCGCTTTGCAGCTCGATTCCGCCCGTACGCGGCACCGACCACCGATACCTCCTTGCCAAAGTACTAAAAAACAGCAAGAATCCGCGATTCGCCGGCTTTTCACCCGGCTTGTGGTTTCCCGTCTTTTTTGATCTGAATCCGATTCGATGTCTGCAACCGACTCCCCCGGAGATTCCCGTCAAACTGCCGAACATCGCCTGCAGCAGGTGAACTCCCTCCGCTGGCAGAAATTCCCGGTTCTCGATGATGGCTTTGTCTGTCTCGTCGATGTCATGGGCGATGACAGCAGTGTGGTACAGGCAGCGCGGGTCAGCTATGGCGAAGGAACTCGCAAGGTCAGTGACGACCGCACTCTGATTCGCTATCTGCTGCGTCATCGCCATACAACTCCGTTTGAAATGGCGGAAATCAAGTTTCTGGTGCGTGTCCCGATGGACTGCTGGCGACAGTGGGTCCGACATCGCACAGCCAACATCAACGAATACAGCACTCGCTATTCACTGGCCATTGACGCCGCACAATCAACCTCGGCCGAAGAATGGCGTACTCAGGCAGAGTCCAACCGCCAGGGCAGCGGTGCACCCCTGCCCGCAGAACTTGGTCAGCGGCTGACCGCCGAAGAAAAACAGGTGCAGGAACAGCTGCGGGGCGTCTATCAAAGTCGCATCGAATCCGGGGTCGCTCGCGAACAGGCTCGCAAGGACCTGCCGCTTTCCACCTACACCGAGGCTTACTGGAAGATCGATCTGCACAACCTGCTGCATTTCCTTGCACTGCGCATGGACAGTCACGCACAGCTGGAAATTCGGCAGTACGCCACCGCCATCGGCCAGCAGATTGTTGCTCCGCTGTTCCCCATGGTCTGGGAAGCGTTTCTTGACTACCGCATGAACTCCGCCACTCTCACTCGACTGGATATTGGCGTCATTCAGCGGCTGATGGCCGAAGCAACTCGACAAAACGCAGCACCGCCATATTCTGAGGCAGCCTTTCTGGCCGCCCAGGACCCGTCATGGCAGGAACTGACCCGCAGTCGTGAACGCGACGAGTGTCGTCAGCGTCTGCAGCAGTTCGGAATTCTTGAATCCTGATTGGTTTACCTGTGGTGCAGTTACTGCCTTTCTGTGGCTGGCGTTATGACCTTTCTCAGGTCGGCGCACTGTCTGATGTGATTGTCCCTGCAGGCAGCGCGATCACGCCCGGTCAGCAAAGTGATCTGTATCGCCAGCATCCCTGCAACGCGATTCGACTGACTCACAATCGTGCCGAGCCGGCAGATTCAGGACCGCAGGCGTCGGCAAAACGCGCCGATGATTTCTTCCGCCTGTGGCGTCGTGAGGGCATCCTGGTCCGCGACCATTCGGCCGCATGGTATGTACTGCAAACTCTTTCACAGCAGGGTTCCGACACGACGGAGCGCTGGGGCCTGCTGGGCCTGCTGCCGCTGGAAGCAACACCGGATCAGACTCACTTCACCGCAACCGCTCAGCCTGCCAGCGACGCTGAACTAAACCGCCTGCTGCAGCTGCAGTCAGTCTGCCGCGCCGACTTTGCACCGGTATGCCTGTTTGCCGAAGACGGATCAGCCGCCGATGAAACTCCCGCTGAACTGCTGCAGCGACTGACTCGCGCGCTGACGCCCACAGAATGCTGGCTCGATTCCGGAACACGACATCGTCTGTGGACTGTTACGTCCCCCGCTGCCATTGCTGCCATTACCCAGCGACTGGAAGAACAGCAGCTGTCATTATTTGACGGCGCAGCAGCCTTCCAGGCGTCCGTTCAGCTCCTGCAGGGGCTCAGGTCGGCCGGAGAAACCGGGGGCGTCGAAGTTCCGGCCGCCCGACGACTGGCCTGCCTGTTGTTCACCGATAATCTGCACACCTGCTTCCTGCCACGCATCCACCAGATCACCGGATCGGCGATGTCTGGCCCACAGCTGGCAGCCGCTGCAGAAAAAGTCCCTGGACTGCTTTGCCAGTTTGTCGGCAACGAGCCCTGGGCTCTTGCAGATGCACTGGAACTCGCCGGACTGAACGCGGATCAGCCGTGTCTGGCAATCGGCACCAGCGACGGTGCATGGCACCTGCTGTCAGCTCCGGCACGCTGTCGCACGCTGCAGCACCTGCGCGAATTGACGGCCACTGAACTGCTGCAATCACAGTGGGCTGCTGCCACAGAACAACCGGTTTCTGCTCCACTGCAGGCCCGCACAGATTATCATCGAGCAGCTGCAGGCAGCGTACTGCTGGCGACACAGGTCACTACTGCCGGCGAACCGGGAATTTCCGGACTGCCATGTTTCATCCCGCAGTACTCTGAACTGGATCTGCAACTGTGGCCGGCCGTGCCGGCCGGACTGGTGTTCTCTGCTCATTCCGACCGCGTCGACTTTGTGTCGGGATCCTCGCTGTAATCCGCCAGCTGCTGAATAAAATCATCCGTCAGCCCGGCTTCACGCCGCGCTTCAGCCTGAAACAGCTGACCGCGGGCCTTTGACGGTCGAATTGGCCAGTGCAGCGCCTTGACCCACGCATCCCAGTCCGACTGATCCGGTCTTTTCCAGCGCCTGAGCCAGGTCAGACCAAATTCGACATGACGAATTTCATCACGATGAATGGCGCGCATGATGGCGGCGCTGCGACGATCCCCGACCGCCATGAAACTGTGTTCAAATTCCACGGTGTGGTCGAGATTGGCGCCCTCAAAGACCAGCGGCAGGCCGGCCACGTATTCCAGCGGTGAACTGTATAACAGGGCTTTCTGCCAGATCCACGAATTCACCGGACGACTGCCAAAACTTACGCCCAGTTCACTGCAACGCTGGGCGTGCAGTCGCGTGTGTCGCTGCTCATCAAACATAATGCGAGCGAGTCCGGAGCGGAAGTCGGGCGGAGCATCCGGGAATGCCAGCAATACCATCGCCATCACCTCAAGAGCCTGCAGCTCGTGATTGGCCATGATATGGTGAGCCACAGCGCGGCGGGCCGGATCTCGAAACGCACTGCCCCTTGGCATAGCCGGTGCCGATCGACGTTCCGCAAACTGCAGATCTGCAGGACGACCAGGAACAGACACCTTCAAAACGCTGCCGGGTGAGTCATCTGTCAGTGGCTGGCCTGGTCGCGTCAGCTTGAGCACCAGATCGGTTGACAACAACACCTGTTCAGCGAACTGCCGCAATTCCATGAGCTCACCGGGAATGATCAAGGAGCCATGCGAACAGGCCCTTGGCCAGATGCAGTCGATTTTCAGCCTGATCGAACACGATGCTGCGAGAGCAGTCCATGACCTCGTCTGTCACCTCAAGCCCGCGCTTGGCCGGCAGATCGTGCATGAACAGAGCTGCAGCAGGAGCCGCCTGCATCAGAGCAGCATTGACCTGATATCCGGCAAAAGCCTGTTTGCGACGTTCGGCGTCAGCCTCCTGCCCCATGCTGGCCCACACATCCGTGTAGATAATGTCGGCCGTCCGAACGGCTTTGACGGGATCATGTACCACGGCAGTCCTGTGCTGAGGATAGCGTGAAGTCAGCAGGGACATGAATTCTGCGGTAAACTCAAATCCGGCAGGTGCAGCCAGCGTCAGCTGCATGCCGGTCATGGCGGCGGCCAGCGCCAGGGACATCGAGACATTGTTGCCGTCACCAACAAAAACCAGATGCAGATCTGTCAGCTGGCCGCGATGCTCACGGATCGTCAGCAGGTCCGTCAGTGCCTGACAGGGGTGCCGATCATCAGACAGCCCGTTGATGACAGGGCAGGTCGAATGCTTTGCAAAGTCCTCGATCAGCTGCTGCGAAAATGTCCGCATCGTGATGATGTCGGCAAACGAACTGATAACGCGAGCGACATCGGAGAGGCTTTCCCGTCCGTTCAAACCAGCCTCGGCCGTCGTCTGAAAGATACCGGCGCCCCCCAGATGAATCATGGCAGCTTCGAAACTGTTACGAGTGCGCAAGGAGGGCTTTTCGAACAGTTGCACCAGCACGTGTCCGGGAAACAGCTGCGGGCGATGGCCGCGACGCAGGTCTTGTTTCAGTTCCTCTGCACGATTCAGAACCTGCAGGAGTTCATCTGGAGTCAGATCAAGTAACGAGGTCAGGTGTTTCATACTGCCAACGCTGTTGGAATTGCGAATTGCCAAAACGTCATTCTTGCAGGTTACCAGGGCGGATTTAAGTGAAATCGCTGGATTTTTGCACAAAGTTCACGTCTGTGAATTTGGCTTTCCAGCCCTGACCAAAGTGTTCACGGGCGGCGGATGAAGTGCGCCGCATAACTGCGCACCTCATGGCCGTTCAGCACGTGAAAAATCCTCAGTTTTTCGATCGTTTCCGCGCCAAACTTCGCCAGCGGCACGTGCACAATCTTTTTGCGATAACGCGAAGCCAGACGACGCCAGCCGGCTCCCGGAGGAGCATGGCTGAGCAGAGCCACATGCTTCTCGCGGGAATAATACAGCGCTGCCGCCAGCAACCGCTCTTCCAATGTATCCGCAAAATCAAAACGCGGATCATGCCAAATGTCCGGCACTGGCCGCGGCGGAAACAAAAACATGGCCCCGCCATAACGTGACACCGCAATCCCCGGACCAACCATCTCACTCAGAAAGTTCGTGGCGAACAACGACAGTGTCGATTCGTCCTGATGCTCGGCATGCCACGTAATGCGCCACGGATACTGCCGCGGATCCGCCGGACTGTCAAACAGCATGATCACACAGTCAATCCGACCGGTTGCCGGAGGAAACACGCGAACGTAAAGATCACCCGTGTGCCAGTTCCGCAGCGTCTCACGAATGTCGAGACCATCCTTCATGCTGGCTGAGAACTTTTCCGTGCGTGCCAGGTCATTGCCAATCAGATCCAGAGCCGCGTCTTTGACATGCGTTCGAAATCGCTCAATCGACTCATCTTCGGGCGGCCAGCTGCACTGACCATACGGGTTCCATGACCGCTGCCAGCGAAATTTCGTCCGCAGGTCAGGTCGAGTATTGAGCTGACAGCTGCGCCAGACCATCGGCTGCCCCGGCAAACGGCTGATCGGCTCCAATTCCGTCCCGTCCGGCAGCATCGCCTGTCCTACACCGAATCGAATGACCGGCTGGTCGTCCTCAACGGACCACGGGTACTTTCGCGCTGCTTCAGCCACATGCACCGCATACTGATCGCCGGCCGTCTGCTTCGCGGCAATCACCAGCGTGTAAAGATCAGGAGCAAATCTGCGTTCGATCAGTGACAAATTACGAGCATACTTGAGGGTGCGCGAGAGCAGGCTGGGCGTTATCCGCCGCGCACGTGTTCCAAATTCTGCCCGATAGGAGTCTCGCGCCTGCAGCAGCAAAGATTTGACTCCGTCGATCGACAGATTCTCGTCATCGTCCAGCTGAAACCTCGCCTGCTCGTACAACCCCGTAATATAGGGCAGCTCGCCCAGCATGAAGATCATGGAACGACTGTCGACCGCCAGCGTTTCCGGATCAGTCTCAGACCAATCGGGCTGCTGACACTGCTGCAGACCTTCCTGAAACGCAGCCCGCAGCCACGGCCAGTCCGGCAGGCTGCACAAACACAAGACCTCAGAATATTGCTGTGAAAGCTGCTGCAGTCGCCCGGCCATCCAGCGTAAATGAACCCACACGTCCTCTGATTCCGGACGCTTCAATGTCGGCAGAATCGCTGCTGCAAAACGCTCTGGAGACACCCGCTTCAGCGCCCAGGGATCCGGCAGTGCCACTTCCTCAGACAGATAGTTGTCGGTTTCAATGTCGATAAATGCCCGAGTCATCCGTTCCTGCCTGGCGATCCGCAACGCGGAAATGACAGGCTGACACGGATCTATCGGAACGTAACTGGCTGACTGCGCAGGCTCTTCAGCGTCGCCCTGACTGAATTCCGTCCGCGGCTGACGCTGAAATACCACCGAAATCCGAGGCAACAGCTGCACCGCCCGCTCAACATCAGCCTGAAATGAAGGCGGCAACGGTACCGCAAGGCAGTCAAACCTGCGGCTCAGCATCAGCCGACGAACCTCCACCGCACTGTCACCGCTGCCGTGCACCACCGGAAACAGAGTGATATTGCGTCCCAGCCGAAAAACTTCCGATTCAACGTTCATGCGATCTTTCACAGAAATCACACTGGAATTCCCTGAGGAATTCCAGATCCTACGCAGGTGAGCACCGTAAAGGAAGCGCCCTGCCCACAGCAGTGACCCGCATTTTCAGATCCGAACCCACGACACCCACAGCACACGACTCCATGAAGACCTACCGCGACCTGCTGGAAGAACTTCGCCGAGCCTTCCCACAGCCCGTTTCAAATCAGGAACACGACGCCTGGTTCGTATTCTCGATTCTGCGGGCCATCGATCGCGTCGATATGCTCAAATCACAGCGGCCAATCCTTGGCGAACCGCGAAAAATTGACTTCTCACAGGCCATCAAGACACGCCTTCAGGAAGATCCGCTGTCCGTCGAAACCGTCTCACGCGACCTCGTCGATCACCTCTCCGGACTCTTCATCTACGGTCACCCGCGGTCACAGATCAACGTACAGCCTCCACCCTGCATTCCCGGAATCCTCGGCACACTGCTGCCCGCCATCTACAACCCTAACCTCTGCAGTGAAGCTTCCGGACGCGGAGTCGCCCTCGCTGAAGCCGAAGCTGTCAGCCTCACCGCCGAACTGCTGGGCTGCAATCCGGAACAGGCCGGCGGCGTATTCACCTTCGGCGGTACCGGCACACTGCTCTACGCACTGAGACTGGGTATTGAAAAAGCTCTCCCAGGCTCCCTGCACTCCGGCATCTCAGGCCAGCCACCAGTCGTCGTCTGCTCTGATCAGGCACACTACGCAGTCAGTACCGCCGCCGCATGGCTGGGACTGGGGCTTGATCAGGTCGTCACCATCCCTGCCTCCCCCAACAATGAAATTCGCACCTGCCTGCTGGAATCTGAGCTGCGACGACTGCTGAAGGAAGGTCGCCGCATCGCCGCCATAACAGCAACCATGGGAACCACCGACGCGTTCGGACTCGATGCACTCGACCAGATTCGCGAGCTGCGAGACCAGCTGGCTCACGAATTCAGCCTCGATTACCTGCCGCACATTCACGCTGATGCTGTCATTGGCTGGGCATGGAGTGTCTTTCGAGAATACGACTTCACATCGAACCCACTGCAGTTCCCCGATCGCACTCTGCGCTCACTGGCCGGCACCATCCGCCGCATTCGACACCTGCACCTCGCCGATTCCATCGGTGTCGATTACCATAAGACCGGTTTCGCCCCCTACATCAGCAGCGCCTTCATCAGCTCAAATGCCGCTGACCTGAAACTGATTACACGAGATCAGTCGGCCACTCCCTACCTGTTTCAGTCGGGCGACTACAACCCAGGCCGGTTCACCCTGGAAACCAGCCGTTCAGGCAGTGGCCCGATGGCAGCACTGGCAGCACTGCGACTGTTCGGAAAAACCGGACTCCGCAGCCTGCTGGGACACCTGGTCACTATGGCCGAATCACTGCGAAATCGACTCACCGCTCATTCGGCAATCAGCGTAATGAATCCCGAAAACTTCGGCCCGGTCACCTTATTTCGAGTCTATCCGGATGATGTGGACACCTTCGAGATGCCCATACTGGAACAGACGCGTGCGGATTACAGCGAACACCTGCAGCGACACAACGACTACAACCGCCGCCTGTATCAGCTGATGCACGCTGAAGCACTGCAGGGAGACGGAGTTGTGATCTCGATGACTGACCGCTTCCGCACCACGGAATACGGCCAGCCCGTCGTTGCCCTGAAGTCCTATATCATGAGCCCGTTCTCTGACCAGCAGTACGTGCAGGCCGTCATTGATTCCATCGAACGCGCCCGTCAGCAGCTGCGTTAACTGACCAAAACCGCAAGCAACCGAGTCAGCCGGCGGCTTATACCGCCGGCTGACCGTGCCATCACTTCGCCGCTCCGGCAGCCGCCATCTCCTGCAATGCACGACGGTAATCCGTCGGCATCACCCGCTGAAACAATGGCAGCGACCTGTTCCACGTTTCCAGAATATGTCCAGCCACCGTGGATCCCGTGTAACGGAAATGGTTTTCGATCAATGCCCGCAGCTCTGACTCGTCCGCCTCATCCGTAACCCGCTCCAGTTCAACCATCTCCAGATTGCAGTTGGTCAGAAACCGATCGTGCGGATCATACACCCACGCCACACCACCGGACATACCGGCCGCAAAGTTGCGCCCCGTTGGCCCCAGCACAACTGCTCGACCGCCCGTCATGTACTCAAGGCCATGGTCGCCCACTCCCTCGATCACAGCAGTCGCACCCGAGTTGCGTACACAGAACCGCTCGGCCGCTACGCCCCGGAAATAAGCCTCGCCAGATGTCGCACCGTACAACGCCACATTCCCGATCAGCACGTTCTTCTCAGCTGCAAAACCAGACTGCTTCGGCGGGTAAATGATCAGGCGACCGCCCGACAGCCCCTTGCCGGCATAGTCGTTCGCATCACCCTCAATCTCCAGCGTCACACCCTGAGCCAGCCAGGCACCAACACTCTGACCAGCAGAACCCACAGCACGAATGTGAATCGTATCTGCCGGTAACCCGTCGGCTCCCGCAGCACGACTGACCTCATTGCTGAGGATTGTGCCGAAGGCTCGGTCGATGTTGCGAATTGTCGTGTCAATTCGCACCGGCTTCCGCTGCTCCAATGCCGGTCGACACTGCTCAAGCAGCTCCATGTCCCGCACACCACTGAGAGCATGATCCTGATCGATCGTGCAGTATGTCTGCACGCCTGGATGCGGTTTTTTGGCAGGAGTCAGCACCGGCGTCAGATCCAGATGCTTCGCCTTCCAGTGCGTCACACTTTCATCCAGCTCCAGCATGTCCACTCGCCCGACCATCTCATTGATCGTGCGGAAGCCCAGCTGCGCCATGATTTCGCGAGTTTCCTCGGCAACCATGAACAGATAATTCACGACATGCTCTGGCTTGCCCTGGAACTTCTTTCGCAGCACCGGATCCTGAGTCGCGATGCCCACCGGACAGGTATTCAGATGGCACTTGCGCATCATGATACAGCCCAGAGTAATCAAAGGTGCCGTGGCAAATCCGAACTCCTCGGCGCCCAGCAGAGCCGCAATCGCCACGTCACGACCAGTCTTCAGCTGTCCGTCAGTCTGCAGGCGAACTCGGCTGCGCAAATCATTCATCACCAGCGTCTGATGAGTTTCAGCCAGACCCAGTTCCCACGGCAGACCAGCATGCTTGATGCTGGTCAGAGGTGATGCACCCGTACCACCCTCGAAACCCGAAATCAGAATATTGTCGGCATGCCCTTTGGCCACACCGGAAGCAATCGTGCCGACACCGACTTCAGAAACCAGCTTCACGCTGATGCGAGCACGGCGGTTGGCATTCTTCAGGTCAAAGATCAGCTGAGCCAGATCTTCGATCGAATAAATATCATGATGCGGCGGCGGACTGATCAAACCCACACCCGGTGTTGACAGGCGTGTCGACGCAATCACTTTGTCGACCTTGTGCCCCGGCAGCTCACCGCCTTCTCCCGGCTTGGCTCCCTGAGCAATCTTGATCTGCAGCTCATCCGCATTAGTCAGATACCACGACGTGACACCAAACCGACCGGAAGCCACCTGCTTGATCGCAGAACGTCGCGAATCTCCGTTCTCCAGCGGAATAAACCGATCATAGCGTTCGCCCCCTTCACCCGTGTTGCTTTTGCCACCCAGACGATTCATCGCAATCGCCAGTGACTCGTGCGAATCGGCTGAGATCGAACCGAAACTCATCGCGCCCGAGCAAAACCGCTTCACAATCTCCGCCGCCGGCTCAACTTCGCTGAGCGGAACCGGAGTTCCCGTGCGGAATTTCAGCAGACCGCGAAGATGGCACGCGCGAGTCGTTTCGCGATTGACCAGTGCTGCGAAGTCTCGATAGGCATTCCTGTCACCCTGTCGAGCCGCCTGCTGCAGACGACCAATCGTGTGCGGGTTCCACGCATGCTGCTCGCCGCGACGACGCCACGCGTACAGTCCCGGATTGGGCAGATCCGCCGTAATGCTGTCGGGATTCTCAGGAAAACCGACGTGATGCCGCATCAGCGACTCTTCCGCCAGGACATCAAAGCCCACTCCGCCAATGCGGCTGGGAGTTCCCGCAAAACACAGCGCGATCACTTCCTTGCCCAGACCCAAAGCTTCAAAGATCTGAGCACCCTTGTAGCTTTGCAGCGTCGAGATGCCCATCTTGGCCATCACCTTCAGCATGCCATGAGCCACACCGGATCGATAGGCGTGCACAATCCGATCGTCATCCCAGTCGTCCGACAGCTTGCCTTCAAGACGAGCGTGCCGCAGTGCATAAAGCGCCAGATACGGGTTCACCGCGTCAGCACCAAATCCAATCAGCAGACAGAAATGATGCACCTCACGCGCTTCACCCGATTCTACCAGCAGTCCAATGCGAGCACGCTCTTCGTGACGCACCAGATGATGATGCACAGTGCCCACAGCCAGCAGTGAACTGACCGGCACTCGCTCTGCACTGACACGCCGATCAGACAGCACGATCAGACTGTAACCTTCCCGGATGGCCTCGCGAGCCTCTGCAGAGATGCGATCGAGCGCCGGGCGAAGTCCGGCTGTGCCCTCTTCGACGGGATACGTAATGTCAATCACCTTCGCCTTCCAGCCTCGGTAATTGATCCCCTTCAGGTTGGCCATCTGATGGTTTGTCAGAATCGGATGAGGCACCAGCAGCCGATGACAGCTTTCTGCTGTCGGAGACAGCAGATTGGCCTCAGGACCGATATAGCATTCCAGCGACATGATGACTTCCTCGCGGATCGAATCGATCGGCGGATTAGTCACCTGAGCAAAGATCTGATGGAAGTAATCATACAGCATTCGCGGCTGGTCGCTGAGACACGCCAGCGCGGCGTCGTTGCCCATGGATCCGATCGGATCCTTGTCCGCCTTGATCAGTGGCAGCAGCATGAAGTTCATGGTTTCGGCGGTGTATCCGAAAGCCTGCATCCTGCTGATCAGTTCCTGACCAGTCAGACGCTCGGGCGGAGTCCTGCGGGGCAGCTCCTCCAGCCGAATTCGCTGCTCGCTGACCCACTGCTGGAACGGGCGACGCTCAGCCATGTCCGACTTGAGCTCTTCGTCGTCAATGATCCGCCCCTGCTCAAAGTCCACCAGAAACATGCGGCCCGGCTGCAGCCGCCCCTTCACTCGCACATTGGCAGGATCAATCTGCAGCACACCCACTTCACTGGCCATCAGCACGCGGTCGTCATTGGTGACGTAATAACGACTGGGACGCAGCCCGTTGCGGTCCAGCGTAGCACCGATATAACGACCGTCCGTGAAGGAAATGGATGCCGGCCCGTCCCACGGTTCCTGCACAGCAGAGTAGTATTCGTAGAAGGCACGACGAGGCTCGGGCATCGTCTGATGATTCTGCCACGCTTCGGGGACCATCATCATCACCACTTCCTGCAGCTTGCGGCCGGAGTGGTACAGCATTTCCAGAGCGTTGTCGAAGCAGCCCGAGTCCGACGTGTGCGGCTCGATGATCGGAAACAGCTTGCGAATATCCTCACCAAACAACTCGCTCTGCATCAGCCCCTGACGAGCAAACATCCAGTTGGAGTTGCCTTTGACGGTGTTGATTTCGCCGTTGTGAGCCATGAAGCGCAGCGGCTGAGCACGGTCCCAGCTGGGAAACGTGTTCGTGGCGAATCGCGAATGCACCATCGCCAGGTGACTTTCGAAATCCACAGCCTGCAGGTCCGGGAAGAATGGCATGACCTGATGCGATGTCAGCATGCCCTTGTAGATGATCAGCTTGGTTGACAGCGAACAGATGTAGAACAGCAGCGCCTGCGACATCTCACTGTTCCGCAAACGATGACTGGAAAGTTTGCGGATAATGAACAACTGACGCTCGAACGCTTCCTGCTCAAGCCCCTCTGCGGCGGCAATAAACAGCATTTCCATGGCAGGCGCACAGGCGCGAGCCGACTGGCCAATGTCCGCAGCATCAAAGTCCACCGGCAGCGGTCGCCACCCCAGACACACCTGACCCTGCTCAGAGATGAACTGCTGCACAGTCTGGCGACAGACTTCCCGCTGCTGCGGATCCTGCGGCAGAAAAACAATACCGGCCGCGTATCGCCCGGGCTGCGGCAGCGTTACTGCGAGCTGTTCGCGAGCCACTCGATGCAGAAAGCCATGCGGCAGTGCCGTCAGCATCCCCGCACCGTCACCCGTGTTCGACTCGCAGCCACACGCTCCGCGGTGATCCATGTTCCGCAGAATGGTTGCCGCGTCTTCAATGATCTGATGGCTGCGCTGGCCCTTGATGTGAGCCACAAAACCGACCCCGCAGTTCTCATGCTCGAACTGCGGATCGTACAGACCATGGGCCTCAGGAGCTCCGAAGGGAGGACGATAGGGGGCCGGATACTGGTTGCCGCGAAGATCTTCCATGGATATTTACTCTGGTCTTCAGGTCTGTTGGATTATTGCCGCCTGAACATCCGGACGGCTCGGAGAGCGCAACGGTTTTGCCACCTCAACTCGCTGACGCCAGGAAAACAACGTTGGAGGCAGATCAGCGAGGTGGCAGGGGCCAGCGTTTGGACGCGGCCGCACGTTTCACACCCGCAGCCACTGCGGACACGGCGAAGGCCGCTGCCGGGACTGCCACGCCGCGCGCAGCAGAAAACAACGAATGAAAACCGCTAATAAAGCGGCCGATTCGCACGGCAGTCACAAATGCTGAAATCGTAAACGACATGATTGAATCTACCGGACACAGTTCAGACCGACAAATGGCCAGACCGGTGGGCGGTCCTTAGAAATCGAACAGGACGTTGAAATTGTGGCAACACCGGCAGCGAAAAACAAGCGCGATTGGGTTTTGCAGGAGTAATCCCGGAATTCGCAGCGGTGAAACCTGCTAATCACCGCAGGACCCGAAAATCCCCCCAAAACACCCGCTCGCTGGACACGAATTCCGCCCGCCGGCACAGAATCCGCCGCCTCGGCACGCTAGAATTCAACCCTCTTTCACGCCAGTCAGCAAATTCCCTGTTCAGCAACCAAATGTCCGACACCGCTCCACAACCACCCGCCCAGCCGCCCACAGAATTCCAGGGCCTGCAAACACCCGTTCAGTTCCTGCGCGGCTGCGGACCGCAACGCGCACTGCTGCTCAAAAATCTCGATATTCACACCGTCGGACAACTCCTGCTCCACGTTCCCCACGAAATCCATGACTTCACCTGCATCCGCCATGTGCCACAGCTGCAGGCCGATGAACTGCAGGCCGTACACGGAGTGGTTGTTGATCGGGACGCCAGAGAACTCACCGGAGGTCGCTCGCTGGTCGGCATCGTTCTGAACTGCGATGGCCACTTTGTCCGCGGTATCTGGTTCAACCAGCCCTGGATGTTTCGCAAATACAGCGAAGGCCAAAGACTGGTCTTCCAGGGGAAACCTCAACGCCGCACCGGTCGCTGGGAATTCAGCAACCCCTCTGTCATTGCACTGGCCCCGGAAGATCAGGTGGAAGCAGGCGCCGGAGTACTGCCGCGCTACTCGCTGACCGATGGCATCTCAATGGACACCATGCGGCGACTCACTCGCGCCGCCACTGAACAGTTCGCCGACCTGTTCGAAGACCCGCTCCCGGAATCGCTCCGCAATCAGCTGAAACTTCCCGCGCTGCCAGACGCCATCCGCGGCCTGCACGCACCCTCCACCCCTGAACAGTGGCGAGAATCGCGCCGCCGAATCCTGCTCGATGACCTGCTGGAATTTCAACTGGGCCTGGCCCTGCGACGACACCACTCCCGCAGACAAAAAGCCGCTCCACTCCCCGTATCCGCCAAAATTGATGCGCGCATCAGACGCCTGTTCAGCTTCAAATTCACCAGCGGACAGGATCAGGCTGTTCGCGATCTCTGCAGTGACCTGCAACGCCCGGAACCCATGCATCGACTGCTGCAGGCAGACGTCGGTGCCGGCAAAACAGCTGTGGCCGTCTATGCCCTGCTGGCTGCCGTTGCCGCCGGACACCAGACCGCACTGATGGCACCCACCGAAGTACTGGCCGCACAGCACTGGGATACGCTGGAAGAACTGCTGCGTGAAAGTCGCGTTCAGCGCTGCCTTTTGCTGGGCGGACTGCCGGCCGCACGCCGCCGCGAAATGCTGGCCGGCATCGCCGATGGCTCAATCAGCCTGATTATCGGTACTCAGGCCCTCATTCAGGATTCCATCCAGTTCCATAGCCTCGCACTGGTCGTCATCGATGAACAGCATCGCTTCGGTGTTCGTCAGAGATCACGGTTTGCAGGGCGGGAATTCAGCCCGCACGTCCTGATCATGACCGCCACACCCATCCCCAGAAGCCTGTGCCTGACACAATTCGGCGATCTCGATGTGTCCGTCATCAAAGACCTGCCTCCGGGACGACAAAAGGTCGTCACCTCACGCATCGTGGCACGACAGGAACAGTCCCGCGTGTGGCAGTTTGTCCGCCAGCAGACCGCTGCCGGCCGACAGGCTTACGTTGTCTGCCCGCGAGTCGAAGGGCAGACCGAAGATGACTCGGCCGCCGCCGAATCCGTCTTCCGTAACCTGCAAAATTCAGAACTGGCCGGACTGCGGATCGAACTGCTGCACGGACGCATGGACCGGGAACAGCGACACGCTGTGATGGACCGGTTCCGCGACCGCAGCTGCGATGTGCTGGTCACCACCACCGTGATCGAAGTCGGTGTGAACGTACCAAATGCCACACTGATGATCATTCAGCAGGCCGAACGATTCGGGCTGGCACAACTGCACCAGCTGCGCGGACGAATCTGCCGCGGCAGCCATCAGGGCTACTGCTTCCTGTTCTCTGAATCCGAAGTTCCCGACTCAGTCGCACGCCTGACCGCCATGGAACAGTCCACAGATGGATTTGCCCTGGCAGAGAAAGATGCTGAACTGCGAGGCCCCGGGGATATTCTTGGTCTGCGTCAAAGTGGAGCTATGCCGCTGCGCTGCGCTGACCCGATCCGCGATCTGGCACTGCTGCAGGAAGCCCGCCAGATCGCCGTCAGCCTCGTCGACAGCGACCAAATCGAACTGCCTCAGTTCCAGCCCCTGAAAGAACTGGTCCTGAACCGATTCAGTGGCCTGCTGGATCTGCCACCTGCGGGCTGACCCGCTGCATCGCATTCTCACGCTGCACCAGACGCACCAGACCGGCCAGTGAATGCACCTGCAGCTTCCGCATCGCGCGGGAACGATGCTTTTCAACAGTCTTCACGCTGATCCCCATCTGTATGGAAATCGCCTTGTTCGTCGCACCCTCGTATACCAGCTGAGTAACACTCTTTTCCTGACGCGACAGACGGTCCAGATAACTGTCGCCGTCAGGCAGCAGCGGAGGTAATGCTGCCCCCTGCTCAGTGGCTGTAGCAAGCTGACGGAAGCCCTCAGAAACCGCTTCCAGCAATTCACGACGTTCCAGAGGCTTATCCAGTACCGTAATCGCTCCCAGCTGCATTGATGCCACGGAATTACTGGTTCGCGGGTACGCCGAAATCAGAATAAACCGAAACATCGGCAGCGACTCAACCAGACGACGCTGCAGGTCCAGCCCCTGCATGTCCGGCATCGACTGGTCACTGATCACCACGCCCGGAGACAAGTCCGGAGCTTCGTCAAGAAACTGACCGGCCAATGAATAACAGACAGCTCGATAACCGGCCAGTTCCAAAGACAGCCGCAGCACATCCAGTACAGCCGCATCATCATCGATGACGTACACACAGGATTCGTCCTGAGAGTCACCAGCTTCTGACGGAGTCAACTGGTCGATTTCAGCAATGCTCATGCCTTCGGATCCTGCAGGTACCGCCTGGGTGGACAAAACCACGGCAAAGACGGCGGAGATACCCTGATACCAGTGGCGTCTCAGTTTTGTTGATGGTGGGTGGGGGGCGAGGCAGGCATTATCAGCAACACAGCCACCAGATGCGGGAATACCCTACACTTAATGGTGATCAGTGTCAGCCTAATTACCCACCCCTGGAGGCAGATGGAACGACATACAATGACACATACCCGCAACAGAAGACACACATTTCCAGGCTGAAATTTGCATTTTTGTGAATTTTCACGACGAAATCAAAATTCTGCGACAGAAAAGGCAGCATCGCACTGTAGACGCACAAAAACACCGGTTCCTTTCCGTGGTGACAGCCAGTTACGCTTCTGCTACCATCATTGGCTCTGCACCAATCCGCACTCAAAGTGCGGCAAACTGCCCAAATTACTGCTCGGCCATGGAAGGCTCATGCCAGTCTCGGGAACCACTTTCCATTCGCATACTGGCACTACCGCACACTGGCTGCTGCTGGGGATTTGTGGTGCCGGCATGAGCAATTTGTGTCAGTTGCTGCTGGCAAGCGGTCAGCAGGTCAGTGGCAGTGACACAGATTCTGAACAGTTGCAGTGGCTGGCGGGTACCGGCGGTCCGTGGCAAAGGCAGGCGGCAGCGATCAGCTGGGATCGACTGCAGCACTGTGATTTTTCCGGGTATTCCCGCGTCGTGCGATCCCTCGCGGTTCCGGCCGACCTGTCGGCACTGGCCGCAGCGGCCGCGGCTGGCTGTGTGATTCAGACATTACCCGAGGCACTGGCGGAATGCTGTCGCAACACGACTCAGGTCTGCATCGCCGGCACTCACGGTAAAACAACCACGACCGGCATGCTGTGGTGGCTGCTGCAGCACTGTGGCCAGCCCGCTGGTCGTTACATCGGCGGTGATTTTCAATTGCTGCGACAGCCGGAACACACGCCAGCCCCAGCCACGATGATCGTGGAAAGCTGCGAATACCGCGATTCGTTCCTGCAGCTGTCACCATCTCTGGCAATTCTGACGGGGATTGAGCCTGATCACCTGGACTGGTTTCCCGACCAGCGTGCCATGCTGCGGTCCTATTCTCAGTTCCTGTCGCGATTATCCCCGAGCGGCGCGGCGATCGTGAATTCCGACTGCCCAGCTGCCTGCAGTGTGGCCCACAGCACAGCTCATCGAAAAGTGGCAGTGGGGCGAGCCCTCGGGGGCAGGGTGCCGGGATTCGCCGAATTCTGGGAATACACAGCGGCAGCCTCACCCAGATTTCGGCACGGGCCTGGATTGCCGGGTCAGCAGGTCCGACTGCGTCACAGCAGCGGCGCCGAGCTGCTGCTGCAACTGGCGATTCCGGGACAGCACAATGCGCTGAATGCGGCCATGGCTGTTGCCGCGGGCTGTGAACTGGGGCTTTCGCCGCGCGCCGCAGCGGAGGCTCTGGCAGACTTCCCCGGGATGCAGCGACGTCTGGAATTTCGCGGAACATGGCAGGGCGCCGACCTGTTCGACGATTACGCGCACCACCCGACTGCGGTTTTGGCCGTTCTGTCGACGCTGCGAACCTGTTTTCCCGAACGACGGATCATCGCCGTTTTTGAACCACATCAGTGCAGTCGGCTGCAGGGCCTGATGGCAGAATTTGCCGCGGCACTGCAGCGGGCTGACGAATTATTAGTGCTGCCGGCGCTGCGAATCCGCGAAAAAGCGACTGAGCAGGACGCCACTGTGCTTTCCGGAAACCTGGTACAGCTGATAAGAAATCTCGGCGGACACGCAAAGCTGGTACCGGACCTTGACCACGTGGCGGGCATATTAGACTATGCGGTCCGTCCGGGGGACATCGTGATCACCATGGGAGCAGGCAGGACAAATACGATACATGACCAGATCCATCGAAGAATTCGGCGAGATTCTGCAGCATGAGGCACCGCTGGCACCGCTGACGTGGCTGCGTGTGGGCGGGCCGGCTCAGTACCTGCTGACTCCGCGCAGCGAATCAGAATTACTGGAAGTGCTGCACACCTGTCGCAGTCAGTCGCTGCCTGTGCACATTCTGGGCTCAGGCTCCAATCTGCTGGTACGTGACGCCGGCGTGCGTGGTGCCGTAGTGAAAGTCACCGAGCCCGTGCTGGCGGAAGTCACCATCCACGAAACTCAGGTCACCGCCGGTGGCGGGACGCTGCTCTCACGACTGGTGACAGAAGCAGCTCGGGCCGGCCTGGGTGGTGTCGAACATCTGGTAGGAATTCCAGGAACTGTCGGTGGAGCCGTCGTTGGCAACAGCGGCGGTCGACAGGGCGATATCGGACAGCTGGTGCAGTCGATTCGCGTGCTGACTCAGGACGGCCAGATTGCCGAGCGTCACGGAGATGAGCTGTCGTTTGCATATCGCCGCAGTGGAATTCAGGACGTGCTGGTTCTGTCGGTAACTCTGCAGCTGCAGCGTGATGATTCTGAAGAACTGACGCGGCGGATGCGCAAAAACTGGATCATGAAACGATCCACCCAGCCACTGGCTGATCAGTCGGCCGGCTGCATTTTCCGAAATCCTCGCGGTCTGAGCGCCGGAGCCCTGATCGAACAGAGCGGACTGAAGAACGCGGCCGTCGGCAAAGCTCGCGTCAGCGAACGACACGCCAATTTCATCGTCACAGAACCGGGTGCCACCGCCACTGACGTCGAACAGCTCATTGAACGCATTCGCAGTACTGTGGCGCAGAAGTATTCCGTCGATCTGGAACTGGAAATCCGCGTGTGGTAGGAACGCCACTCAAAATCGTGGTGCTGTGTGGTGGCAGCTCTGCCGAGAGGGCAGTCAGCCTCGAAAGCGGTCACTGCACCGCCGACAGTCTCAGCCGCTGCGGCCACCATGTGCGTCTGCTCGATCCTGCAGATCAATGCACAGACGCCGATCTGTTGCAGGCTGATATTGTTGTTCCCATGCTGCACGGGGCGGGCGGTGAGGATGGCAGCCTGCAGCGGCGACTGCAGCGACTGGGTATTCCGTGGCTGGGCAGTTCACCTCAGGCCAGTGCACTGACCTTCAACAAGGCCCGCACACGACAACTGCTGCAGTCACTCAGCCTGCCTGTTGCCGCCGGGGCGGCTGTCCACAGAAATGACTCCACAGATCAGATCCGGCAGATTGCCACTGCCATCGGCTTCCCGCTGGTCGTTAAGCCGGCTGAGCAGGGTTCCAGTATCGGTGTCAGTGTGATCCGTGACGAACAGCAGTTATGGGCGGCCCTGGCTGAGGTTTATCGCTGGGGTGACGAGTGTGTGCTGGAGGAATTTGTTGCGGGACGTGAAATCACCGTGTCACTGGCCGGCGAACGCCTGCTGCCCCTCGTGGAAATTGTGCTGCCCGATACCTGGTACGATTACTCGGCAAAATACCACTCAGCTGAAACTCGCTACAAAGTACACCCCGACGATATCCCGGCCGCATTGCCGGCAGCAGCCGTTCAGGCCGTGCGAGCCACCGGTGCCTCCGATCTGACTCGCACCGATATTCGCCTGCGACCGGACGGAAGTTTTGCCGTTCTGGAAATCAACACGATCCCCGGCATGACGTCTCACAGCCTGCTACCGATGGCGGCTGCCGCCGTCGGACTGACGATCGGCCAACTGATTGAGCCCCTGCTGCGACAAAAGCTGCATTCCCACAGGTCGGCGGCCTGATGAGGACCACAAGGGAAGGAACCGGCGAATGGCTCACGGCTGGAAACTGCGACTGCGACACTTCTGCGAATACGCAGTCTTTCGTGCCCTGCTGTTTGTTGTTCAGTGCCTGCCGGCACAGGTCGCCTTCGCGATGGCTGACCTGCTGGCATGGCTGATTTGTCGGCTTCCGCCGCGGTGGAATCGCTACGGCACAGCAGCCGCAAATCTGCGAACAGCCTTTGGTGAAGATTTGCCTGAAGCTGAGATTCGGCGGTTATTCTGCGGCATGTGGCGACATCTGTTTCGCATGGTGTGCGAAATGGTACAAATGCCAAAGCGTTTCAGTCTGGCTGCCTGCACAGAGGTGCTGACGTTCGAGGGCCGTGAGCAGTGCGTCAGGGCGATTCTGGCCGATCGTCCTGTGCTGTTTCTGGGCGGACATTTTGGCAACTGGGAAATCAGTGTTGCCACATTCGGACATTTCGGATTTCCCTCAGCCGTTGTCGCTCGCGATCTGGATAACCCATGGCTGCAGAACTGGTTTCGCCGTTTCCGCGAGTCCACTGGAAATCAACTGGTATCCAAAGCCGGTGCCGGAGCTGAAGTTTCTGAAATTCTAAGACAGGGCGGGATGGCATCGCTGCTGTGCGATCAGGACGCCGGACGCAGCGGGGTTTTTGTAGATTTTTTCGGGCGTCCCGCATCAACCTTCAAATCCATCGCACTGCTGGCACTGCAGTATGACGCACTGGTTGTGGTTGGCGGAGCATGGCGACTGCCGACCGAACAGCAGCGTGGCGCGCAGTGGGTGCGTTTCTGCCTGACAACTGAAGCAGTACTGGACCCCCGCAACTACCCGGACACCAATGCTGTCGAACAGCTGACTCAGGACTTCACCACGGCACTGGAACGCCTGATCCGAAAGGCACCCGAACAGTACTTCTGGGTTCATCGCCGCTGGAAAACTGCCCCCGGTGCAAGGCGACGCAAAGCCGCCTGAGCCAGCAGACTGCAGCGGGCCGCAATTATTTGGCTGCAGCGCGACTGACGATCTGTCCGTTGTCCGGATCAACCTGCAGCTGCAGGTTCTCATGCTGATCCACAAAGAAAACAAAACCATTGAACATCTCATCGACTGTCTGCAGACCGTAGCCCACAGCTCGCGAGGGATCAGGGTTGAAGGGGTTGAAGACCGAGTTGTCGAAGTGCGCAACCGCTCGAATTTCAGTACCAGCCGGCAGTTTGCGGGAGCCCGGAGCCAGCTCGTAACCAAGCTGCCACTCAAAATTGTAATTCGGTATCTGCAGCAGAGTTTCCGCTGGCTGCCCCGGTACCGTTGCCTGAAATGTCATGTCGCGACCGCGAACATGCATGTGAGTGAACATTCCCAGCAGGTCAATGTCCCGATCAAGCCGACGGGACGCCTGAACTTCCCACGCCGGCTCGTATGGCGGAATCTTCCAGCGTCGCGGATCCAGCAGGAAATGACGCAGCTGTTTGCTGACAGCGGACCTGGGAAAACGCAGCCCCACCTGAATCCTGCACTGCTCACGACGACCTGTCGTTGTGTAATGAATCTGCAGCCCCAGTCCGGACCCGGCCGGGATGCGAAACGCTGTGCCATTTCCAAATCGCCCCAGGTCCATCGGCTGTCCGCCCGGCACGTAACCTGTGATGAATGTCTCTTCACCAACGCCCCCGCTGGAGACGTAAGCCATGTTGCAGTGATGCACAACTGCCGGATTCAGCGGCCGAATTTCGATGGCCTCAACCCACGTCTCCTGCAGAAATACCCAGGGCAGAACCGTGTATCGATACGGCACAAAACCGGATTCGGGAATGGAATGCTGCCCCAGCATGCTGATCACCATGTCAGGCTTGCCAATCCGCCACTCCGTCTGCGGTGCCGGAGGAGGTTCCGGGGCCTTTGTGAGATCGCCGGCCGGGCTGTCTGCGGCCAGCCACGCCAACAGTGATTGTCGCTCGGCATCCGTCAGTGACGAGTCATTCTGAAACTGCCCGTGCGGTCCGGCTGCATACCATGGTGGCATCGTTTCATTTGTCACAACTTCGGCAATCATTCGTCGATTGGCGGCCGCATCTTCATAGCTCAACAGTGAAAACGGAGCTGCCGAATTCGGTCGATGACAAGCGGCACACTTCTGCTGCACAAGCAGCCCGATCCCGTCCGACCAGGTCCTGGCAGGGCCGAGTGCAGGAGGGGGACTCAGCAGACAACCGTCGACAGCCGTCTCAGACACCTCCACTGGCTGTCCCTGCAGCACCTGCTGCAGTGCAAGTTCAAGATCATTTCTGGAAGGCGTCGGGCGAGATCCTCCGGGACGCTGCTGATCATCGATTCGCCCCCGGTATCGCAGCACACCCTGCGCGTCAATCAGGCAGACCTGCGGAGTTCTGGAGATGCCCAGTATGCGAGCCACAGACTGATCCGCATCCCTGACAAAATAGAACGGCACGTTCAGTTCCAGTGCCTGAGCAGCCATCTTGCGGATCGTGTCCGCGGCTCCCACATTCACGGCCACAAACACCACTCCATCGCCTCGGTACTTGTGATACAATTCAGTCAGTCGCGGCAGCGATCTCCGGGCCAGTGGACAGGTGGTCGTGGTAAAGGTCAGCACCAGGGCGCGGTAACTGCCAAACTCTGAGAGCTCCCGCTGCAGTCCGCGTATATCGGTAAACCGGAGCTGTGGTACGGTGTCTCCCGGAGAAATCGCCGTTTGATCACCCGCAGGCGGATCACCAGCCAGCAGAACGGCAGAAAGACAGTTCAGCAGGCACACCAGCATGGCTGTTCGAACTCGAAACATCGGATCTCTCCGGAGACACTGCTCAGGACGGCAATTCCAGCATCACTCACTGGCTATCCTTACGCAGATGTCAGAGACTACCGGGATTCGTGGCGGCGAGCAAGGCGGGGCGTTAACAGGAGCTCATACTGTGACCGGGAATTCGGCAGTCAGATTGCGTGCCGTCAGCAAAACCTTCGGCAGCACACTGGCCGTGCGCGACCTCGACCTTGAAATTCCAGTGGGCTCCGTCTACGGTTTCATTGGCCCCAATGGTTCAGGAAAAACCACTACGATCCGCATGATTCTGCGGATTTTTCAGCCCGATGCCGGCGTCGTGGAAGTACTGGGAGCAGACCGGGGTGACTGCGCCGACAGCCGTGTTGGTTATCTGCCAGAGGAACGGGGCCTGTACCGCCGTATGAAAGTCCGTGAATTACTGCGGTACTACGCCCGGCTGAAGGGTTTCCGCAACTGCGATCCGGAAATCAGTTTCTGGCTGGAACGACTGGGCGCCTCAGACTGGTCAGATCGGCGAATTGAAACACTGTCCAAGGGCATGTCTCAAAAGATCCAGTTCATCGCCGCCGTGGTAGCCCGTCCGCAACTGCTGATTCTGGATGAACCCTTCAGCGGACTGGACCCCGTGAATCTGGAACTGCTGCGGGATGCAATTCTGGAAATTCGCTCACGCGGCACCACCATCATCTTTTCAACTCACGAAATGGATGTCGCGGAACGCATGTGCGAACGCGTTTTCATGATTCACCGAGGTCGTAAGGTGCTTGACGGAACACTGCATCAGATTCGCAGCATGCACCCGGCAAATGAACTGCGAATTCGCATGTCCGCAGACGCCCGGCAGCTGCCTCCGCTGCCGGAAGCTCTGCACACCGAACAGCGCGGCCAGTTCACACACTGCACAGTGGCAGATCCAGCACACAGTCAGCAGATTCTGCAGCGTCTGATGAATTGTGGCCAGGTAGAACACTTCGAACTGCTGCGCCCGTCACTGCACGACATCTTTGTCCGGATCGCACTTGAAGGAGCTCAGCCGTGAACAAGATCCTGACAATCGCCTGGCGTGAATATCAGGCCATGGTTGCAACCCGGGCATTCATGATTGCTCTGCTGCTGATGCCCGTCCTGATGCTGGGCGGAGCCTGGCTGCCGGCTTTACTGCGAGGACTGGAAACACCCGAAGTCCGAAAAATCGCAGTGGTGGACAGCACCGAACTGCTGTTCAGTCGCTTCCAGGATGCCATGAAGCAGCGCAATCAGCAACTGCAAAAAAAACAGCCGACGGAAGCCGACAGCACAGCCCGGCCCGACACGGCGAATAGCTCTCAGACTTCCCAACGCAGTGATTCTGATGCCCTGATGAGCACCGTTCGCAGTCAGCAGAAAACGGATCCGCGAGCTGAAGAGCTGGGCCTGCAGGACATCCATTTGTACGAACTGGAAGAGATTCCCGCCGCAGATTTCAACGACGAACAGCGGCTGGCTCTGTCTGAAAGAATTCGTCGAGGAGAGCTGTACGCATTCATTGAAGTACCGGCTGACGTGCTGGAACCACGCCCGTTCTCACCGGAAGACCTGAAAAATCCAGCACCCGACCTCGTCCGACTGCCCGCCATGAAGTGGGTCGCTGAGGATGCCGCGCTGTCAGACGCACGTCGCTGGTCGGAAGCTGCCATGAATCAGCTGATTCGCAGTCAGCGACTGTCTTCCAGCGTCTCACCCATTATTCTGCCAACTGTCCTGCTGGAGCTGGAACGCCGCTCGCAAATGGAGGGCGGCGGGCTGTACGTTCGCAACGAGTCCGGACAGATTGTCAGTGAAGCCAAGCCGGATGAAATCACCAGCCTGCTGCTGCCAATGATCATCATGATGCTGATGTTCATGGTGATCATGATGTCAGCTCAACCCATGCTGGAGAGCGTTCTTGAAGAAAAAACACTGCGAATTGCTGAAGTGCTGCTGGGAGCCGCCAGTGCTCGCGAACTGATGGCCGGCAAACTGCTGGGCAACGTGGGCGGATCACTGACAGTCTTCGTCGCCTATGGCTGTGGCGGCACTTTTATGGCCATCCAGCAGGGTTACGCAGATCGCATCCCGGTCCACATTATCCCCTGGTTCGTCGCCTATCAGATTCTGGCTGTGCTGCTCTACAGCTCGGTATTCATGGCTATCGCTGCCTCAGTGACTCAACTGCGTGAAGCGCAGTCACTGCTGCTGCCCGTCTGGATGGTGGTACTGCTGCCGATGTTCGTCTGGTTCAATATCGTGCGCGAACCCAACAGTGCCCTGGCCACCACCATCAGCATGTTCCCGCCCGCCACCCCAATGGTCATGACACTGCGGATGGCCACCGGAGCCACCATTCCGCTCTGGCAGAATCTGGTCAGCCTGATACTGACCATCGGCGGCACTTACTTCGGAGTCATCGCAGCGGCTCGCATCTACCGCCAGGGAATTCTGCGGCAGGGCAAGCCACCCCGCATGCTGGAAATGCTGACATGGATCTTCAGTCAGCGCCATAATTCCCAGCCAGCTCAAACTGATCAGCAGCCATGATCAGCTGCCCGTCCCGCAAGGCAGCAAACAGTATGGCAGCAGTCATATCAGCTGTTGTTCCCGGATTTCTCCGGTGACCATCACCGCGCAGAAAAGTGTCCAGCTCGACCATCGCCGCAGACGCCATTTGGCCGTCCGGCCAGCCGGCCTGCAGCACTCTCCTCGCCAGCACAGCAGCCCGTTCCGATACCTCGGCACCACACTTGCGCGCAATCAGCGAATCACCAAATTCCGCCAGCAAACGTACCGCCAGTTCAACCACCTGCTGCCGCTGATCGGCCGTTCTGACTGCCGCTTCCCGCAGCCACTCACGACCGCGGCCCAGCACGTCCCGAAATCCATCGGCATACTGCAGAGCAATCAGATCCCGATCTGCTGCCAGTCGCATACATTCCCGTAAAGTCTGACTCGGCTCCGCCGCTACATCCTGCTCTTCAGCACTACCCAGCCCGCCCGGTGCAGCAAGACGAATGGCCGCATACACATCACGACTGTCCTCGACCGTCAGTCCCGCCAGCACGGTCTCTATCCCCGCCTCCAGAGACTGCCGCAGCGGCACCGCAGCCAGTGGTGCAATCAGCAGAATAATGCCCAGATTGGTGTTGTGGCTGACCACCTGTCGCACCGCCCGCACTGCCTCCAGCACAGTCCGCCCCACAGACTGCCGGCCCGCACCACTGAAAGCCGCAGCCGCGGATTCTGCAGACAGCAGAAAATCGCGAGTACTTGCGTCTGAAAACTCACGCCCAGGACTGACATTGCCCGGCTTTGGACTCAGCACTTCCATCCGACATGCCTGCAGCCACCACGCGCTGAGCGGTGAAACAGCCGAACTCACGCTGCTCCTCCTGCACAGGCTGCCTGCACTCGCCCGGAACTCGCTCGCTCCAGCTGCAGACAAACATCCCCCAGCAATTCAGCGTCCTCCCGATCATGCGTCACATGCAGCACAGTGACACCTGTCTGACGATTCAGATTCTTCAGCATCAGACGGGCTGACTGTCGAGTCTCAGCGTCCAGAGCACTGATCGGTTCATCCAGCAGCAGCAGGGCAGGGCGGGCCGCCAGGGCTCGACCCAGCGCCACTCTCTGAGCTTCACCGCCACTCAAACCTCGCACTCCGCGCTGCAGCAAATGACCAATCTCCAGAAGCTCTGCAAGCTCCCTGACACAGGCAGCCATCGCCGCCTGGGACGCGCCCTGTAACCTCTGAGCAAACTCCAGATGCTGCTGCACTGTCATCGTGGGAAACAGAGCCAGATCCTGAGGCATATAGCCAATTCGACGATCAGCCGGACTCCAGACAGTTACGTCCACACCGCCCAGCAGCACTCGCCCGCGCAACACACGTCGCAGACCACAGATCGCCTCAAGTAATGTCGTCTTGCCAATTCCCGTTCGACCCATCAGCACGGCATACGCACCCGCCTGCACCTGAAAGGAAATTCCCTCCAGCAGATAGTCGCCCGACCTGACCGATACATCCGCCAGCTCAATCACGTCGACATCCCCGCTCCCAGCCAGCGCAGAAACAACAGTACCGCCACTGCCATCAGCACCATCATCAGCGAAACCGCCACCGCAGCATCCAGCTGACCCACACTCAGTTCCAAAAACACAGACGTCGAAAGCACCTCAGTGCGAAAACGCGTCGCACCGGCAAAGACCAGAATCGGACCGAATTCACCAAGTGCCCGCGCCCAGGAAATTGTCCCGGCCGTCAATATCCCGCGCCAGGCCTGAGGTAAAGCCACCTGCAAAAAAGCCTGACCTCGAGTACATCCCAGAGTGCGAGCGACGTCCTCAGCACGAGGATTGATCTGATCAAAGGTGACCCGCATCGTCCGCACTGCAAAAGCACACGAAACGGCAAACTGAGCCAGCACGACTGCCGGCCAGCGATAAGTCACCGGAATCCCCAGACTGTCCTCCATCCAGTTCTCCAGAATCCAGCCGGCAGGTCGCCCGGTCGATTTCTCCAGTCCCGCAGAATTCGCTCCCCCAACACCAAAAAACTGCGTCAGCGGAAACGGCTGATGAAACAGAATCAACAGACTCAGGCCCAGCACCAGCGGCGGCAGCACAATCGGAATGTCCACGATCACGTCCACAATTCGGCTGCCCGGAAAACGAAAACGCGACAGCAGATAACCCAGCGGAGTCGCCACCCAGACCGATAACACAGCTGCCAAAGTGCACGTCAGCATCGTCAGACGAAAAGCCGCCTGGATCTCCGGCTTCCGCAACGCCGCGGCAAACGCCGCCGATGAAGTGAAACTGAGATCGGCCGCCAGCAGCAGCACAATCAGCAGCACAAAACATGACGACAAACCGCCCAGCACCAGAAAGAACACCGCGTCCCGAATTGGACCGCGACGCCCGCCAGTCATTGCCCGTCGCTGCTGTTCCATGCCAACACTCATTTCACAGCCTCACGGTGCTGCCGGAACTGCAGCACCCGCCGCCGGCTCCGTCAGCTCAGAACCCTCAGACAACTGCCAGCGAAATCCCTCCGCGGCAAAAATCTCCTGACTCTCAGCCGAACTTATCCGCTCAAACAAACGATGCGCCAGCTGCGGATAACGCGACTGACGAAGCACAGCCCACGGCTGCGTCGCCACAGAACACTCAATCCCCTGAATCTGCACCGCATCCAAAAATTCGGCCGCTCCCGCTGCATTGCTGAGATAGGCTACGGCAGCATCAAGTGATCCCGTTCGCAGCTGATTCACCAGCATGTCGCCCGTCGGAGTCTGCACCGTGACATTCTCCATGATCTTCGTCGTCAATCCGCTCTCGGCGAAAGTCCGCTGCGTAATCCAGCCCATCGCACACTGTTTCTCATGACCAATCCCCACTCGCAGATCCGCCTGAGTCAAATCCTGCAGCCCGGCAATCCCGCGCGGATTCCCTTTGGGAACCAATATCACCAGTTCATTCTGCGATACCGCCGTCGACGGACCAAACAGGTCTCCCACCTGCTTCATGAACTCCATGTCGCAGGCAAAATATGCATCCGGATGCTGGCCACTCTTCATCTGAGCCACCAGGATGCCGCAGCCATTGTAAGATCGCGAAACTCGTACCCCCTCACGCTGCTCAAATGCTGTAATCGTCTCTTCAATCGCAGGTCGCAGCATCGAACCGGCATACACCGACAACTCAGGTACATCCGCCCACAAATCACCCCGCTCCACCACAAAACCCTGTCGCCGATACTCCTCAAGACCACGGTCCTCTGCGCTCAGATATCGGGCGAAATGCAGCGCCGCTGCCGGCTGACGACTGCCTGCCGTGACTCCGACACTGACCTGCGAAACGGCCCCCTGAAGTTCAGGTATCTCGACGAATTCCAGCTCACTGCGCCCAAACAACACAACGTCATAAACAAATCCAGCGTCCGCAGCACCCACCTCGACATCATTCGCGACATCATTCACCGTCGTACGGAAACCTTCAGTTGCCGCCTCTGTCGCTTCCCACAAACCATGCTTCGTCAGAACCTCACGAGTCAGCTTACCGACAGCAGCAGAATCAGGATTTGCCTGAACCAGCCTGACACCATCGCGCAACAGGTCCGACACACTGCGAATCCCGGACGGATTACCACGACGCACCACCAGCCCGCACCGCATCCTCGCTATCGGAAGTACCTCGACCACCAGCCCCGATTCACGAGCAATGTTCAGAAAGCTATCGTCAGCCGGCAAAAACAGGTCAGCCACACCCGCAACCCGCAGCTGCGACAGCAGCGTCTGCGAAGCTCCATACTGAATCTGCACCCGATGCCCGGTCTCACGCTCATACCGCTCGCGAATCGGCTCCAGCACCGCTCGATTACTGGCTGCACAAAACAAGGACAGCTCCGCCGAACTCCCGCCGGCAGGCTCAGCCACACCCGCAGCAGACGGCCGTAACTGCGGACGATCCGACTGCACCAGCAGCAGTACCATGCCCGCCATCATCAGCAGCGATACCGGAATTACGACTGCCGTCTTCGCCATGGACCGCTCCCACAACACAGACAAAATCACTCATCAAACAACGCCGGCGGCTTTTTCCTGACCAGTTTTTTCCTGCGAGTTCCCGCGGCCTGACCCTGCTGCAGTTCGTCCAGACGACGCCCGGTAGCAGTGGCAGGAGCACTGGTGAGCGGATTTTCCGGACCCACCAGAGCATCCCCGGGCTGAACAGCCGCAAGACGCCGAGAACCCTCTTCAGTATACTGCTGAGATAACTCACAGCCCAGCACCCGCCGCCCCAGCTTCCGCGCCGTAATCAAAGTTGACGCACTGCCCGAAAACGGGTCCAGTACCACATCCCCCTCCTGAGAACTGGCCCGCACAATCCGCGCCAGCAACTGCTCAGGCATCTGACAGCCATGAAACCCGGCACGCTCGGAAAATGTCCCGGCCACCCGCGGAAAATACCAGGTGTCCTCTTCCGCTGTAAAAGACTCAGGGCAGTCCTGAGGTCGCAGGATCCAGGTGTCATCAGGCAGCCGGCCCCCGCTGCTGGCTCGCTGATCCCCATAAACCAGCTGTCGAGCAGAAGGCACCCGAATCTGCTCGTGATTAAAAGTAAACGCTCGCCTGTCCTTCACAAATTGAAACAGATGCGCATGTGACCGCGTGAACTTGTACTTGCAGTTCACCCCAAACGTATAGTACCAGATCACCCAGCTGCGACAGGAAAAGCCCAGCTTCTTTGCCTCAATCTTCAGCTCCGCAGCATACTCGTCGCCAATCGCCAGCCAAAAGGTTCCGGTCGACACCAGCACCCGGTGCACCTCCGCCATCCAGCGACAACTCCACTCCAGATACCGCGACTCCTCCAGACGATCATCGTACTCGTCGTAGTCATAGCCGATGTTAAAAGGCGGATCCGCAAACACAAGATGCACGCACCCCTCAGGCAGTCGCTGCATCGTTTCAATGCAGTCTCCCTGATGAATGCGATCAATCCAGCCTTCTTCCAGCGGCACCGCCACCGTCATCGGACTGGTATTCACTTTTTTCTGCCCCACAATCCTTGACTCCCGCGCTGCTCAACACTCAGGCCGGATCAATCACCACCAGCAGATCACCAGTCTCAACCCGATTTCCAGGCTGCACCAGAACATCGCGAATCTTCCCGTCCAGCTCCGCGTTGATGGCCGTTTCCATCTTCATCGCTTCCAGACTGATCAGCTTCTGCCCCTTGCGAATCCGCTCGCCCGGCTTCACCACCACCGTCACCACCATCCCCGGCATCGTTGCACCCACCTGACCAGCAATCGCCGGGTCCGCCTTCACTCGTGCAGGAGCAATCGATTCGACAGCAGCATCCGCAACCGTGATTTCACGCGGTTGCCCGTTAAGTTCGAAGAAGACAGTGCGAGTTCCATCGGCATGCGGATCACTGACCGTCTGCAGACGAATAATCAGTGTCTTGCCCGGCTCAATGTCCACGGCAATCTCTTCTCCAGCCTCCAGCCCAAAGAAAAAGTGCGGAGTCGGCAGGATGCTGACATCTGAATAACTGTCCTGATGAGCCGCAAATTCTTCGTAAACACGCTCATACAACACCCACGAAATCACTTCCTGCCCAACCGGCTCACGCCCCAGCATTGCCGCAACGCGTTCACGAGCCGCCGCCATGTCGGTCGGCGGCAGCGTTTCACCAGGACGCCCCAGAAACTCCTGCTTGCCCAGCAAAATACGGTTGCGAACTGCCTCCGGAAAACCGCCCGGAGGCTGACCCATTCCACCACTGATCAAGTCAATCACGCTGCCAGGAAAGGCAATGTCACGATCAGGATTCAGCACGTCTTCACAGGTAAGGTTGTTGGCCAGCATGAACAGCGCCATGTCACCCACGGATTTACTGGTCGGAGTCACCTTGACGATGTCCCCAAACAGCTGATTCACCTCAGCATACAAACGACAGACCTCAGGCCAGCGATCCGCCAGACCCAGGGCCCGCGCCTGCTCAAACAGATTCGTGTACTGCCCGCCCGGCATCTCATGCCGATACAAATCGGCTGTCGCAGCGAGCGATACACTTTCGAACGGAGTATAGAATTCACGCACAGCCCGCCAGTATTCCGAGATGCCGTCCAAAGCCTCTACCGGCAGCTGCGGATCACGATCCCCGTACCGCAGGGATTCAGCCAAAGTATTCAGGTTGACCTGAGATGTGCCGCCAGAAAGCGGCGCCATAGCAGCGTCCGCAATATCCAGCTTCACCTTCGAACCGTCCAGAATCGAAGCCGCCTGAACTCCCGCCGTGTCATGAGTATGGAAATGAATCGGAATCCCCACCTCCTGCTTCAGAGCTTTGATCAGCCGCTCAGCCGCTGCCGGCTTGCACAGCCCCGCCATGTCCTTGATGGCCAGAATATGAGCCCCCATGTGCTCCAGCTTCTTCGCCATATCCACATAATACTGCAGACTGTATTTCGACCGGTTCGGATTGGTGATGTCACCCGTATAACAGATGGCCGCTTCACAGATTCCGCCGGCCTCCACAACCGCGTCCATCGCCACCTGCATGTTGGGCAGCCAGTTCAGACAGTCAAAAATGCGGAACACATCGACTCCCGCATCAGCCGCCTCCTTCACAAAAACCTTCACCACATTATCCGGATAATTCTTATAGCCCACAGCGTTCGATGAACGCAGCAGCATCTGAAACAGAATGTTCGGAATTCGCTCCCGCATCTGCACCAGTCGCTGCCACGGACACTCCTTCAAAAATCGCATCGATGTGTCAAAGGTGGCTCCGCCCCACATCTCCAGACTAAACAGCCCGGCACAGTTATGAGCATAAGCGTCTGAAATCTGCAGCATGTCATAGGTACGCATCCGAGTTGCCAGCAGCGACTGGTGGGCATCACGAAACGTCGTGTCCGTCAGCAGCAACGGCTTCTGCTCCAGCACCCACTTCGCCAGACCGGCAGCACCCTCGCGCAGGAACAAAGTACGAGTCCCCGGGGGTGGCTGCACACCCTTCGGCACAGCAGGCAAAGGAGCCGGAGTGCGGCGAGCAGAACGAGGTCGCCCCTTCACCAGCGGATTCCCGTTGACGATCGTCTCAGCCAGATAGGTCAGCAGTCGAGTCGCCCGGTTGCGACGATGATCAAACTGAAACAGCTCAGGAGTCTCATCAATGAATCGAGTAATACATTCGCCACGCACAAACGTCGGATGTGACATGACCTTGCTGAGAAACGGGATGTTGGTCTTCACACCGCGGATGCGGAATTCCCGCAGTGTTCGCTCCATCCGCTGCACCGCATCAATGAAACGACGTCCGCGAGTTGTCACCTTGGTCAGCAAAGAATCATAGAACGGATTTACCACCGCGCCGCTGAAGGCACTGCCGGCGTCCAGCCGAATACCCATCCCGCCCGCAGAACGGTAATGAGTCACCCGTCCGTAATCCGGCATGAAACTGTTGGCCGGATCCTCTGTCGTCACTCGACACTGCACTGCAAAACCACTCACCACCACGTTCTTCTGATCACCCAGACCAATGTCCTCATGAGACAGCGGCAGGCCCTGAGCAGTCAGGATCTGACACTTCACAATGTCAATGTTCGTGACCTCTTCGGTTACCGTGTGCTCAACCTGAATTCGCGGGTTCACCTCGATGAAGTAAAACCGATTCGCTTCCGTATCCACCAGAAACTCAACAGTGCCGGCACACGAATAGCTGACCGCACGGCCAATCTTCAATGCCGCATCCAGAATGCCGTCACGCAGTTCCTGACTGAGATTCGGGGCAGGTGCCAGCTCGACCACCTTCTGATGACGTCGCTGCACCGAACAGTCACGCTCAAATAAATGCACCAGACTGCCATGCTCGTCACCCAGCAGCTGCACTTCAATGTGCTTGGCACGACCAATGAACTTCTCGATGAAGACTTCGGGACTGCCGAAAGCAGTACGAGCTTCGTTCCTCGCAGACTCGAATGCCGCGTCAAACTCGTCCACCGTACGCACTGCTCGCATCCCGCGACCACCACCACCCTTGGCCGCCTTAATCATCACGGGGAAACCAATTTCGGCAGCTCGAGCCCGCGCTTCGGAAACCGATTCAATTGATTCCTGAGTCCCGCCAAGCACAGGCACTCCCGCAGCAATCGCGATATTACGGGCTGCTGTCTTGTCACCAAGCGCCTCCAGACAGTGCACTGATGGTCCCACAAATTTAATGCCAGCCTCTGCACAGGCCCGCGCAAACTCAGGACGCTCAGACAGGAATCCGTATCCCGGATGAATTGCGTCCGCTCCTATTTCCTGAGCCAGCGAAACAATTCCGGCAATGTCCAGATAAGACCGGATCGGTTCGCCCGGACGGCCGATTCGGTAAGCCTCATCCGCCTTAAACCGATGCAGCGCATACCGGTCCTCATGCGAATAGATCGCTACTGTCCTGATGCCCAGCTCACTGGCACTGCGGAAGACTCGAATCGCAATCTCTGAACGGTTGGCAACCAGCAATTTCCTGAATGTCAGCATTTCGGCGACCCGCAATCTCTGGATAATGAAGCGTCTGAACGCGACCAGCTGCGATCAGACTGATCTAAAACCCGCGACGGAACCTTGCCGAGGCTTGCTGTGGGTGCAGGGGCCCCGTCGGCAGAACAGGTCTGCCGTGCTCTCCAGAATAGTCCAACCCGGACGCACAATCCACTGCGGACGGGTGGCGAGAAAACGCGGGCATAGGTTTTTTGGATACCCGTTGACCGCAAAGCTCCGCTAACCCCGCCAGCCCCCCTCCACCGCAGCCCCCGAATCAACAGATTCCGTGCTTTTTCCGCACTCACATGGTCTTAAGATTGCGATATCCTCAATTTTCACCCACACTTGCTCGCTGGACATGATCATTCCCGGGCACCAGTTTCGAGAAAATGTCCAACCGATGGCAACATCGTGGCGGGGTCCGAGTCAGTTACGGGCCTTTCACAAAGTTTGTACCTTCGGGAACTTCAGCCCCATTCCGTATTCCGTCCCCTCAAATCAAAGTCACCGCACATCATGGCGTTCGTCACACTGTCGGTCCTTGAAGGACTTGAACGAGGCCGGGTTTACCGCCACCTGCAGCCTCCCGTCACCATCGGGCGCGAAGAAATCAACGACGTGCAGCTGAACGACGAACGCATCAGCCGCCTGCACGCCAAACTGCAGGAAGATCACGGTAACATCATCTTCACGGACCTCAACAGCACCAACGGCAGCCGCGTCAATGGCCACCCCGTCCAGCTCCACGTCATGAGGCCTGGTGACCACCTGCAGCTGGGACGCTGCACCCTGCTGTTTGGTTCCCCGGAAGAAATCTCACGCCGCGCACAAAGCCTCGGAGTTCAAGTCACAGATCTGCAGCCGATCAGCCGCACTTTCAACCGCCCCGAAGTCACACCGCCCGCGTCCGCTCCCGGATCATTCCCGGACGCCGGCCGATCCGACTCCCTGCCAGCCTCCATGTTCTGCGGTGAACGCCCGCCACTGCCCGAAAACCTGACTCCAATTCAGCGAGCCAGACTGGCGGATCTGCTGATGTACAGCAGCGAAACACTGATGCAGATCATTCTCACATCTGCCGAAAACAACCCATCAGACGGCACCGTCTCCGTCGACTGGCCTCGGTTCCAGAATCTGCTCAGACTGCAGCAGGACATCGCCGGCTGGATCCGCACCACCTGCAACCCAAACGGTGACGAAACCGATCTTTGATGCCGGCTGCACTGTCGCCCGCAAATGCAGAAGGCTCGGCAAACTGCCGAGCCTTCTCTGTTTTAAGCCAATCGATCAGCAGGAATCAATAATCCCCGATGACCTCGCCACCAGCCTTCGTGCCCAGACGTCCCCAGACTCCATAAGGACTGGCATTGCCAATGACAGTTGCCACACCCAGGTTTCCGGTGTCAATGTTTTCCGAAATGAACCGAACTGAACCGTCAGCCAGTACCACCTGCACGCCACCGGTATGGAAGCTGCTGGGGGCAAACACACCGACCGCACCGTCAGCGTTGACGTTGCCGTCATTGATGCAGGACGGACCGTTTGGCGGAGTAACCGTGTAGAACGAGTTGATTTCCGGCTGCCCGTCACACCAGATTGAACTGAAACGACCCTTCACGGTCGCACCGTTTGTGTAACGGTCACCAGCCCGAATCACTGCAGCTGCCGCGATGCAGGAACCTGGCGAAGTCACGATTGCACCGACGTTGACAATCACGCCTTCACGGACAGTCGGAGTTGCCTTGCCGCCAATCCCAAACGCCGCCTGCACACGCTCGCCCATGGCAATTGTGTTGCTGGTTCCGTCAGTCACGTCACGCATGCTGAAGCAGCGACGCAGACAGAACAGACCACTGACGTCCTGAGCATCGCGGCCGTTGCCGGCACTGGTACCGATGAAATCGCCACGACAGAAGGCGTAGCTGGAGGTTCCGCGAGCAGCCACAATGCCTGGGTCTGTCGGGCAGTTGAAGAAGGAAATACGCTGTGAATAAATGGCCGGAGCAGGAGCAGTGCCGCTCCAGGGAGCCGGCCCGCCAGGCGGAATCGGCGGCGATGTCGAAGGATCCCCGGCATCGATCTGCTGGTACAACGCCGTCTGCTCAAGATACGGCAGCAGCGGAATCAAACCCGTCTTCCGCTCGTAATTGCCGTCCAGACGATTCGCATTGCCGTAACCG
>JBJTPZ010000816.1:0-3886 GCA_046075365.1 Planctomycetaceae bacterium | reverse complement strand
ACCCAGGCCGTCGCCAGCACCGCCCGGGCCGAACCTGAACCGAAACGCGGCACGCACGTACCGCGCGAGGCTGACCCAGCTGCCGCCACGGACCACACGACCCGAACCCGTGTCGCCGCCACTCGGGTCAACCACTTTCTTAGCCCGATACTTCCGCATTGAATCCGCACACCACTCAAAGACATTCCCGTGCATATCGTAAAGTCCCCAGGCATTCGGCTGCCGCCCACCAACCGGCTGTGGTTGCCCGCCACTGTTTTCTCTGTACCAGGCGTAATCGCCCAGTTTGGCTTCATCACTCCCAAAACAATATTCGTCTTGACTGCCCGCACGACAGGCATACTCCCACTCGGCCTCTGTCGGCAGCCGGAAACCTGCCCACGCACAGTACGCCACCGCGTCATGCCACGTCACACCCACCACCGGCTGCTTGGGCTGATTGAACTTTCTGTCGTCCCAATACCCTGGCGAATTCGCAGCCCCGGACGTTGCGTCCAGAAACCTGCGGTAGTCTTCGTTTGTCACCTGATAACGACTGAGCCAAAAGCCTTGTCTCAACACCACCGTATGCACGGGTCGCTCGTAGTCGTTACCGCTGTTTGAACCCATTCGAAATTCACCCGGCGGGATCCACACCAGCGTCAGCCCAGTCCGCTCATCCACCCTCACATCGCCCGGTTGCGGCTGGCCTCTGCCTGCCAACCCCACTTTCTGATTCATCTGCCCAAATCGTGCCAGAATTTCCACAGCCGAATCACGCAGCCCTCGATCCGCCTGACGGTCAGCAAGAATCCCCTCACACAGCCCCTGCAGTTCCGGCAGTTCCTGATGCTTGTCCCGCACCAGCCGCAGGACCGCACCACGACGACGCACAGATGTCCCCCGATCCCTCAGCACCTCCAGAAATACCTGACCCGGAAACGAAATCGATTCCGCCAGACATCGCTGCACCAGATCTTCCCTCGTTTCCGCCAATTCCGTTGCCAGCAGCTCGCGAAAGAACTGCTCGCAGAATGGCACCGATTTTCTCAGTGACAACAGCGCTGCCTCTTGCCACCAGCTGGTCCCAATCCGAGTTGCCAGCTGCTTTGCATAGCCCTGCTGCACCGCATAACTGGCCGCCAGATACTCCTGAAAACTCAAATGCAGAAAACCGCACTTTCCGGACCCCTCGCCACCCATCGCCAGAATTCCGGATTCTTCCCGCATCTTCAGAATAAATGCCTGCCCGCTCCGCCCCAGACCTGTCGATTCCGCCAGCTTCTTCAAATCCCTTTCAGCTTCCTGCTCCAGCTCCTGCAACGGTGCCGTAATCCGCTGTTCCTCCTGATGCATCCACCACGCCAGTCGCGCCAACACAGCCTGCGCAGCGTCGCTGTTGAAAGGTGCCGGCTGCTGCGCCGACTGCCCATACTTCGCGCGCCGCCACACGTCCAGCAGCACTCGCACGCAGTGCTGATACAGTTCCGCCCGCCCCGTCGGCAAATTGTGCTCCTCATGAAACACCACACACAAAATCGTCAGCAGCAGCGGATTGGTCACCATCTCACGCATGCTGGGAGCCTGAAAAGGAGCCGTTTCCAAAACCTTCGTCAGTGTTGTGGTATCAGCCACCGCCTTCTGCTGCGCTGCCTGACCCGGACCGTCCACGCGCCGATGCGCCGCAGCAAACCAGCGTTCAATAAAAATCTGCACCTGCCGGTCTGATAAACCGTGCACATGGAATTCCAGGAAATCCGTGCCCAGCAGCACTTTATCTGACTGGTAGCCCTGAAATCGGCTGGTCACCACAAACCAGTCATTCGGTCTCTGCTGCACGGCCGCCCGGATCCAGCCAGAAACCGTTTCCCGCAAAGACAGCTCCACAACCTCATCCAGACCATCCAGAATCCATAACATACCCCGCTGCCCATCATTCCAGAACGGCTCGCTCGGATCCTGCTGACCTGCAGGAGCGCCATCGCTGGATGTTTCCCGCTGCAGGAAGGCCTTCAGGGACAGCAGCGGACTTAGACCCGCCGCAAGATTCTCCACAGTCAGATTCTGCAACCGCAGCAATACCGGACGCAAACCTGCCGGCAGACCCAGGTCCTCCGGACTTGCCTCACCGCTCGCCAGGCGCCACGCCAGCTGCCGCGCCCACGTCGTCTTGCCCGCCCCCGGCTCCCCCAGCACCACCACTCCACGCTTCGAAAACTGCTGACACTGCTGAAACATCCACTGTCGGCCCCTGTCCGCAACATCTGCTTCAGCATTCAACTCGGTCTCAGCAATCTCACCCTCCAGCGAGCCATTCTGCTCTGTCCCCCGCGGCAAACGCTCCGGCATGTCCTGCTCACGCTGACGCGTAAACCTTGCCATCCGCAACGGCACATAAGCCTCGTCAATCGGCAGATCTACCTGAAATGATCGCCCCATCCCCATCAGTTTAATGCCGCGAGTTTCATCGGCGAGCCGACGCAGATACAGCTGGATGGCCGGAGAATCAGGTGACACCACCGACCCAGCTTCACCCTGGTCCGGATGAAACCGCAGCACAGCCGAACTCGACTCAACCCTCCACACACCCGCTGGATCACCGGGATCAAAATTCAGAGTCCGATGCTCAAACCCGTCCGAAAACACTCGCAGCAGACGCACCGAATTCAACCACCCCGCACCGGCCCAGCTCGCTCCGCCGTTCAAATGATAGGCTTCCATCCGCAGATGATTCGGTTTACGAAAATTGCTGTGAGTATGTCCGGTCAGGATCAGATTGCTGCGACTCACCAGCAACTCTTCCGTGCTGACACGAAGCCCCGCACCATCCAAACGCGGATAAGCATTCAGTTCCGCCTCCTGCCACCACGTAAATGGATGGTGACAGATCGCCACGACCGGCAGATCAGTCGACTGCTGATCCGTCACCGTCGGCAGGCCGTCAATCAACAGATCCAGTTGCGGCTGCCCCACCCAAAGCTGCCCCTTGTCCGCATTGCCCCGGCAATACCACGCCGTATTCAGCGCCATGAATTTCAGTCCCTGCAGCTCCGCAGAACCCACCAGCCACGATTCCTTTCCGGCAAACTTCCACGGACGATACCCGGCCACTTGCTGACAAAATTTTGTATAAGCCTTGAACGTGTCGGTATAAGTCGCCAGCAGTGGCGGCTGCAGACACTCATCGGCTACAACGGCGTCCTGCGGAACGGCTATACCGCGAGTCTCAGCACGATTGATGTCATGATTTCCCGGACACACCAGAACATTTTCCGATGTGACACCAATCTTGCTCAGCAAGCTGCTCAGCCACGCCTGCGCCTGCTCATAGTCAGCATCGATTCCCTTCCAGCCAATATCTCCGCTGATCACAACCACTGTTGGCTTCCAGACAGGTTCTGTCTCCCCCAGTTTTTCAAGTGCCAACAACAGCGACTCCAGACACCTGCGCCGCCGAGCCAGCTCGTCAGCCTTCGAATCCCACCCGAAATGCAAATCTGTCAGATGCAGTATCACCACCGGCGTCATCGCAGCCCTCACAACCTTCCTCTTCAACTTCAGCCCCGCCAACACTCACCCCCCCAGCATACCCTGTTCTGTCCCACCCCCACAAGCAGCCCCCACCCAATCTGTTGACCCGGACCCAAACCCACGGCCACCCACACAACGTCCCGCCTGCTCCTGAATTCGATTCCCCTCAACACTCACCGCCGCCAGATCACTCGCTCTCCACCCTCCGCGCCGAAAACATCCCGATTACGATTACGAGCACGTTCACGAGCACGAGTATCGCACCGCCGGGGCGGACTGAGCACAAACAGCGTCCACCCCCAAAAATCAGCCCCTTATCCTTGCGTGCCCACCCATAATTCAATCCGCGCCCCTGCGATTATCCGTGACCATCCGT
>JBJTPZ010000815.1:0-23124 GCA_046075365.1 Planctomycetaceae bacterium | reverse complement strand
CGACTTGCCCGCAAACTGGGAGTCAGCCTGCGTCAGGTCAAAGGTTCCGCTGCCGGTGGTCGCATCACCATCGAAGATGTCGAAGCCTTCGTTCGCGAACGGATGACTCAGCCACAAATTCCCGCCGCCGCTGCCGCTGCTCCAGGCTTCGGCATCGTTCAGGCGGCACCACTGCCCGACTTCAGTCGCTTCGGCCCGGTTGAAAAACAGCCGATGAACAAGATCTTCCGCACAGCAGCCTCCAACCTGCACGCCGCATGGGTCACTATCCCACACGTCACACAGCACGATCTGGCCGATATCACAGAACTGGAAACCGCACGACGCAAATACGTCAAAGCTAACCCCAACGCACCCAAAATCACGATGACGGCCATCATTATCAAAGCCGTCGTACAGGCCCTCAAAGCCTTCCCCAATTTTAACTCCAGCGTTGATATGGCCTCCGGCGAACTGGTCATCAAACAGTACTACCACATCGGCGTTGCCGTCGATACTCCCAACGGACTCGTCGTTCCCGTCATCCGCAACTGCGATCAGAAAAATATCCTGCAGGTCGCTGCCGAACTGGCTGAAATCGCTGGTCGAGCCCGCGATCGAAAACTCAAAGCCGAAGACATGCAGGGCGGCACCTTTACCATCACCAATCTGGGTGGCATCGGCGGCACAGCCTTCACCCCAATCGTAAACTACCCCGAAGTCGCCATCCTCGGCATGTCACGAACCCTCAATCACCTGCAACTCGATAACGGACAACTGGTCGAACGTCAGATGCTGCCACTGTCCCTGTCCTATGACCATCGCGCCATCAACGGTGCTGACGCTGCACGATTCATCGTCAAACTGTCCGGCAGCCTCACTAACTTCCTCGAACTGTTCTAAGACCAGTCGCTGCCGACAGCGAACCTCATTCTTGCTGCTTCACTACAGGCACCGGCTCCCACGCCGGTGAATCCTGCACCAGATTCTGGTACTCAGACTTCAGCAAACCCAGCAGACCAGCCTCCTCAGACAGACCCCTGCCTGCCAGATTGCAGGTCTCACCGGGATCTGCCTCAAGATCGTAAATCAGCACATCAGTAAGCTCCGCCGCACGAACCACCGCCGCAGTCGCCGGGGTCAGGTTCTCCAGTCGAGGCACTGTGCCGGAATTCAGACGAGCCAGCACTTTCCACCGTCCCTGCCGCATCGCCACACGACACTCATTCACCGCGTTGTAATACACCCACAACAGCGGACGCGGACGCTCAGGAACCAACCCGTCCCGCAACAGACCAGCCAGACTGATCCCGTCCAGCACACGCCCCGCCGGCAACTGCACGCCAGACAATTCCAGAACAGTGGGCAGCAAATCCAGCGCTGACACAGCGGCAGCCTCCGAACGGCCACGCCGAATAACGGCCGGCCAGCTCATGATGCCCGCAACATGCAGACCGCCGTCATGAGTATGCAGTTTCATGCCCCGCAGAATTCCCGTCCGACCCCAGGACCTCTGAGCCCCCTTGTAGCGATTCAGCGTCTCAGGGCCGTTATCCGAAGTAAACACAATCAGCGTGTTCTCCCGCAGCCCCAACTCATCCAAAACTGCCACCAGCCGACCCACCGCAAGGTCCACGTTGTGCACATTGGCGTAATACTGAGCCTCCTCGTCGGAATGTGACAGGGGTCGATACAGCTCCACCAGCTCCGGCGGAGACTGCACAGGCTCGTGCGGCTCATGAAACGCAGCCATTGCAAAAAATGGCTCAGTCCGACCAGTCTGCTGACGCCCACGCAGCCAGTTGCTGATTTCATCAGCCACCAGCTGACAACTAAATCCTGACAGCTCGCCCAGTGGCTTCCCGTTGCGTACGTAATTTGTCGGATTCCGATGCGACGGACCGGCATTGTTCTGCGTCGCAAACCAGTGCTGAAAACCGGCCGCATCCGGCTGCGGCTGATCGGGACTGTTGAAACGACTGTTGCAGTGCCACTTGCCCGCCAGACAGGTGGCATAACCCGCCGCTCGCAGCAGTCCAGGCAACGTTGCTTCAGATGACCGCAAATGCACCTGTTCGCGAGCATCCGCGCGAGGAGACTGGTCGGGACCCGCCGGCGGAATCCAGTCATAGACTCCCGCCCGATTCGGCGAACGCCCGGTCAGCAATCCCACTCGCGAAGGCGAACACACAGGCGCCGCCGAATAAAAATTGCTCAGCCTTAAACCCCCGGCCGCCAGCCGATCCAGGTGCTCAGTCCGCACAATCGGATGACCGTTGCAGCCCAGGTCGCCGTAACCCAGATCATCACACAAAATCACCAGCACGTTCGGACGCAGCTCACCACGCAGCCCCCCACACACCGGCACCACAGAAATCCCGTAAATCCACACCAGCACCAGACCGGCTGCCAGACTGCTTCGCAACACTCGCATCACTCACCCCCCCCCAACCCACCACCACCAGCCCAAACACGCCTCGGCCCGGCACCCGGATTCGGTCACGCCGCCCCTGCTGCTTCAGCGAATCGCCGGCTTCCCCGACACCTGACATTGCCACACCGCCATCACACCAGTACTCTGATTCCTTTCACCACCGCCCATTCTCAAGTCCCCCCTTTCCGTGGCTGACACCCCACGCCCACTGACTCATGCCGCTTCGCGTTACCAATCTCAGAACTCCCGTCGAACTGCCGGAAACACAGCTGGCAGATGAATTGGCTCGCGTTTTGGAAGTCCGCCGCGACGACGTCCCGTCCGTTCGCATCCTCCGTAAAAGTCTGGATGCTCGCAACCGTCAGCGACTCGAGTTCGTCTATACGCTGGCACTTGGCGATGATCACTCCGCTCTCGCCCTGAAAAGTCGCCACGGTGTTACAGTGGAAGCGTGGCAGCCCACCGACTTTCAGGAACCGCCCTCCGGTCACGAACCGCTGCCTCGACGCCCCGTCATTGTCGGATCCGGTCCGGCTGGCCTGCTGGCCGGCTACTTTCTGGCACTCCGCGGCTACAATCCCCTGATCATCGAACGTGGACAGGCGGTGAAGGAACGAGTCCCTGCGATTCGCGAATTTGATGGGGGCGGAACTCACGACGAAGAAAACAATTACCTGTTCGGCGAAGGCGGAGCCGGTTGTTTCAGCGACGGCAAACTGACCTGCCGCATCACCGGTCCCGACGTCGACTGGGTGCTCCGCAGTTTCGTTGAATGCGGCGGACGCCCCTCACTGATCTACGAACATCGCCCTCACCTCGGCAGCAACAAACTGCCCATGATCTGTCGCAATTACCGACGCCGTATCGAAGCTCTCGGTGGTCAGTACCAGTTCGGCTGTCGACTCGAAGGTCTCGATGTTCAGGACGGACAGCTCCGCGGACTGCAAACATCCTCCGGCTACATCCCCGCCTCGGTCTGCGTTCTGGCCATTGGCCACAGTGCTCGCGACACCTACGAAATGCTGCTGCACGCCGGATTGCCACTGCGGCAGAAAGCCTTTCAGCTGGGACTGCGCATCGAACACCCGCAGGAACTGGTCAATCAGCGAAAATACGGACGCGACAGTTACCTGCAGCTGCTGGGTGCCGCAGATTACTCGCTTGTCGCCCGCGGACAAAAAGACCTGTTCACCTTCTGCATGTGCGCAGGTGGTATCGTCATTCCCAGCGTCTCAGAACCGCTGCGATTCTGTTCGAATGGTATGAGCAATTCACGGCACGACACCCCATACGCCAACAGTGGCCTCGTCGTCACCCTCGAAACTCACGAATTCGGCAGCGACCACCCGCTGGCCGGTGTCCATCTGCAAAGCAGATACGAAGCAATCGCCTTCGAAATGACCGGTCGAAATTACTCGGCTCCCGTTCAGCGCGCCCGCGATTTCCTCGCTGACAGAACTCCCGCCACCTCTGAAAAAATTCCGTCCTCCTATGAACGCGGCGTACGCCCCTCAAACCTCGCAGCCGTCCTGCCTCCTCCCATCCTGAAAGCCATGCGCGCCGGACTGCCACTGATGGATCAGCAGTGGCGCGGTCAGTACCTGCCCGAAGCCGTTCTCGTCGGCCCCGAAATGCGCGGCAGCTCACCCGTCCGCATCGATCGCGATCCCGCCACCATGCAGATCCCAGGTATCCACGGACTGTACCCCATCGGTGAAGGTGCAGGGTACGCAGGAGGCATCGTGACGGCTGCCGTCGACGGGCTCCGCGCAGGACGCTCCATCGTCACTCGCTACAGACTGCCGGAAACCGCCTGAACCGCTCGTGGTAAAAACTCCACCGAATCCAGATTCATCAGACCGCTCGCTCGCTGCGGATGAGTAAAACGGATGAACACATCACGACGCCCGCTGCGTTCACCCACAGATACCGTACGCTCGTAAAACTGCTCCCACTGCCCGTTCACTTCCACAGCAACCTCGGACACCAGCTCGCCCTCCGGATTGTCCAGCCGAATCTCAATCGCTCCGCCCGCTCCCGCTGATGCAATCCTCAGCTTCACCGAACCCACCTGGTCCAGCTGCACACCACCAAAACGCAGCACATGCCCGTGATTAATGGCCCCCACAAAACGACCGCCACTGGCATTCCCGGAATTCAGGATCTGCGGACCACGCACCTCGTCAGCCAGCTCGGCCTCTACCAGACGCTGCCGCAAATACACCGTGGTCGCAGCCGTCAGAGACGGTACCTGACCGGCTCCCCGATCCGCATACACAGCCTCCAGACGATAATATCCCGACTTTGATGCCTCCTCAGAAGACACCGATATCTCACCCGCCAGTCCCTGAAATACCCGCACCAGACCCGCCGGCTCAAGACTGTAAATCCACGACACCATGTCACGCAGCTCATCCACTGTATTGTGCGAATGCGGAATCATCGGAATCTTGCCCCACACCCCCGTTGAACCCTTCTGCACACGCTGCACCGAAGCCTCCAAAGCACCCTCAACACCTCGGTATTTGTTGGCAATATCCAGCAGCATCGGCCCCACACGCTTCTGATCAACCGCATGACAGTTAAAACAGTCACTGTTCTTCATCCGCTTCAGACCCACCGGCGCCGCCAGATCGTCCGCCACTGCTGCACCGGATCCAGGCACCGGTCCAGTCAGAAAAACAGCATTCACGGAAGCACGGCCCGGACCATCGGGGTCCAGCGGCTCACCACCGCCCGATTCAATCTGCTGCTCGTCATTCGTTCCGTCCTCCACATCCTGCACCAGCAGCCGATAAGCAATCGGCTGAGCCGGATCGAAAAAGTCGCCAGACTGAGGTGCCACAAAACGCAGCTGAGGCACCGCGTTGCCAGCCAGCACAGGTACCGTCGCCGAACGACTGGCTCCGCCCGAATCACGCACCATCAGCTCAGCCGTATAAACTCCCGGCTCCGTTATCTCAGCCTCAATCTCCAGACCACTGCCCAGCACCCTCGGAACAGCCTGCGCATCGGCAGCACTGATCAAACGCCACTCATACGTCAGTGTCTCCTCACCATCCCTGTCATAGGTGCCCTTGCCGGACAATCGCACCTTCAGCGGCACCTGACCTATGTTGTTCTCGGCCCCGGCTGCCACCACCGGCGGACGATTGCCCCGCACATAGTCAATGCGGACCAGACGAGCATCAGCGTTGACACCCCACGTCTCGCCGTACTCCAGCAGATACAGCGAACCCTCAGGACCAAACTGCATGTCAATCGGACGCACAAACTTCTGCTGCGGCATGAATGGCTCGATCTTCACGATCCGATCCTGATCGTCCAGCTGCACCAGCTTGATCCAGTTCCGAGTCCACTCGTAGATCAGCAGAGTATGATTCAGCTCCGCCGGAAACTTCACCGCCGAAGGCAGCTCTGCGTCGTAGTAGTACACAGGTCCCGCACAGGCCGATCGCCCGCCACTGCCCAAAGCCGGAAACTCGGCCGAATCTCCGTAGGGATAATAAATGAATGCCGGTACAGCCGCTGGCAGTACCTTCACCCCAGTGTTGTTCGGCGATGAATTCGTCGGACCGGCAGAGTCATACTTCGGACCAGACACACCCGTCACATAGTCAAAATCCGCATAAGCCTGGTTGTTCGCAATGAAGTAAGGCCAGCCAAAATTCCCCGCCTGACGCGCCTGATTCACCTCGTCATAACCCCGCGGACCACGAGCACTGTCGCCACCCGCGTCCGGACCCACCTCGCCCCAGTACACATACCCCGTGCGCTGGTCCACTGTCATCCGCCAGGGATTTCGACAGCCCATCGCGTAAATCTCAGGACGACCTGCCGAGCCGTCAGCCGGAAACAAATTCCCCTCCGGAATCTCATATCCGCCCTCGGCCGTCGGACGAATCCGCAAAATCTTGCCGCTGTAACTGTTGGTGTTGGCGGAAGACTTCTGAGCATCCCAGGGAGCCTTTTCCGGACGCTCGTCAATCGGGGCATACCCCTGAGAATCACCGTGCGGGTGAGTATTATCGCCTGTGGCTATGAACAGCTCACCCCGCAGACCAAAATGCAGCGAACCCGCATGATGACAACACTCCTTGCGCTGCTCTTCAAACTTCAGCAGCAGCTTTTCAGAAGACAAGTCCAGACGACCATCCACAATCGTGAATCGACTGATGTGCTGACCCGGATAATCCGGCGGCGAATACTGCAAGTAAATCCAGCCCGTCTCGGCAAATCGCGGATCCAGTGCCATGCCAATCAGACCGTTCTCCTGCTCGGTCGTCACCTTCAGCTCACCCGCCAGCTGCAACTCACTGCTGCCCGGCGAAAGCCGCCGCAGCTTCCCGGAAATTTCAATCAGCCAGACCGTGCCGTCCGGAGCCACCGACAGTTCCATCGGCTGAACCAGCCCCCGCACCAGCTCCGTCAGCTCAAAACGACTGGGATCTGCCGTCTCCTGACAAGCCTGGACAGCTGCCCCGGAAAACAACACACAAACAGCCGCCAAAAAACTGGCAGCACGCGACGAAAACAGCAGTGGCATGAGCGGAACCGGTGAGAATTGAGGTGGGAGCAGAGCAGGGCAGGGCGACAGACGGGAATTCCCGGTCGCCACAGACCAGCAGTGTCGCAAAGCTGCCCGGAAAACTCCAGGGAAATCCATCAGGCAACAGCCATTCAGTCCCGGAGTTTTCCCGAACACCGCTTTTCATCGGTCGCCATGACTGTTCAAATACCAGCTATGACACACTCGCAGCAGCCAGCACTCGAACAGCACGTCCTGCAATCCGTCCAGCCGGTCCTGCCACAGCAGCGGTCCATCGGCATCGGCTGCATCGGCGCAGGCTTCATCATGGCCGACTGCCACCTCGCCGCCTACGCCCGACATCAGCTGCGACCCGTCGCCATCACTTCGCGAACCCGCAGCACCGCCGCAGCCGTCGCTGACCGCTGGCAAATACCCTCCGTCTGCCAGACTATCGAAGAAGTTGTGCAGCACCCCGAAGTCCAGATCCTCGACATCGCCGTTCCCCCCGACTGCCAGGCCGATGTCATTCGTCGCGCACTCAGTACCAGACACCAGCTCCGCGGTATCCTCGCCCAAAAACCACTCGGTACCAGCTGCCGCGAAGCCTCCGAACTCGTCCGCCTCTGCGAACAGCACAACGTACTGCTGGCCGTCAATCAGAACATGCGCTTCGATCAGTCCGTCCGCGCCTGCCATGCCCTGCTCAGCCAACAGGCACTCGGCACACCCGTGCTCGCCACAATCGAAATGCGCGCCATCCCGCACTGGATGCCATGGCAGGAACGCCAGGGCTGGGTCACATTGCGAATCATGAGCATTCATCATCTGGATACCCTGAGATACTGGCTGGGAGATCCGCTGCGAGTCTATGCCAGCGTCCGACCAGACCCGCGCACCTCACTTCGCTTCCAGCACACTGACGGTATTGCCCTCTGCATCCTCGATTTCCCAAACGGCATACAGGCCTCAATCTGGGATGATGTCTGGACCGGACCCGCTCGCGAAGGCAGCGGCAGCGACATCGGTATCCGCTGGCGAGTCGAAGGTACGGCAGGACTGGCACTCGGAACCATCGGCTGGCCAGACTACCCCGCTCGCACACCCAGCACGCTCCGCTATTCCACCACCGCAGACCAGGGCGCCTGGCATCAGCCACACTGGGATTCCGTCTGGTTCCCCGATGCCTTCATCGGGCCCATGGCCGAGCTGCTGTGCGCCCTTGAACAAAATCGCGAACCGGAAATCTCCGGACGACGAAACCTGCTCACTATGGCTCTGGTGGACGCCTGCTACCGATCCGCCAGCAGCCATCGAGCAGAATCTCCGCAGGAAATCCTCGACGAATGCCGGCTCCCATAACACCGCACCGCTCCCACCCCGGTCCGGCACTGTTCACGGCTCAGACAACCGTCCGTGGCAATCCGCGGCGAAAACCGCCAACTGCTTTTGCGTTTTAAACCGCTCCCGCTAGAATTTGGGCGTTTTGCACCTGCTTTCCAAGTCTACTTCAATGTGAGTAACACGGTCCATGATCAAGATTGGTATTAACGGTTTCGGACGCATCGGGCGCATGGTTTTCCGTGCCGCCATCCAGAACTTCTCCAGCGACGTGGAAATCGTCGGCATCAATGACCTGCTCGAACCCAGCTACCTCGCCTACATGCTGAAGTTCGACTCGGTCCACGGGCGATTCAAAGGTGACGTTTCCACCGCAGGCAACGACCTCGTCGTCAACGGCCGCACCATCCGACTCAGCGCCGTAAAAGATCCTTCCACCCTGCAGTGGGACGCCGTAGGTGCCGACGTCGTCGTCGAATCCACCGGCCTGTTCCTCGATAAAGCCTCAGCCGAAAGCCACCTCAAGGCAGGTGCCAAAAAAGTTATCATGTCCGCCCCCTCAAAGGACGACACTCCGATGTTCGTCTACGGCGTGAACCACGGTTCATACGCCGGACAGGCAATCATCTCCAATGCCTCCTGCACCACCAACTGCCTCGCCCCGCTGGCCAAAGTTGTCAATGACACCTTCGGCATCAGGCGTGGCCTGATGACCACGGTGCACGCGGCCACTGCCACCCAGAAGACCGTCGACGGTCCCAGTGCCAAAGACTGGCGCGGCGGTCGCGGGATCCTGGAAAATATCATCCCGTCCTCAACCGGCGCTGCCAAAGCAGTCGGTATCGTGATCCCTGAACTCAACAAAAAGCTGACAGGGATGGCCTTCCGCGTCCCCACCTCAGACGTTTCCGTGGTCGACCTGACCTGCGAACTGAACAAGGCTGCCAGCTACGAAGAAATCTGCGCCGCCATGAAGGCAGCCTCTGAAGGTGCACTGAAAGGCGTGATGGCCTACACCAACGAAAAAGTCGTTTCGACTGACTTCGTCGGCGAAAGCCACACCTGCGTGTTCGATGCCGAAGCTGGCATCGCCCTCGACAGCACCTTCGTCAAACTGGTCGCCTGGTACGACAACGAGTGGGGCTACTCAAACAAGGTCCTCGAAATGGCTCGCGTCATTGCAAAGTGATCCGCAGACCTGACCCCTGATATCCCAAACAGCCCGGTTCCCCGCCAAAGGAACCGGGCTGCTTCGTTCTCCAGACTCAGACACCACCAGGCTCACAAAATACCACGATCGATGGATTCCCCACAGGCACGTAACGCCCCGTGAATTCCAGCTGTCCGCTCACACGATTCACCCGGAAAATCGTCACATTATCCGCCCGCTGATTACAGCAATACAGAAATCCGCCCGCCGGATCAAAGGTGAAACTGCGAGGATAGTTACCGCGAGTCCACTCGTTGCCCACCTGCGTCAGACGACCGTCAGACGCAGTGGCAAAAATCCCGATACTGTCGTGCAGACGATTGCCCCCGTACACAAATCGCCCGTCCGCTGACACCAGAATCTCTGAACAAAAATTACTGCCGGCATAACCAGCTGGCAAACTGGGAACCGTCTGCCGCGCCGTCAATGCACCACTGCCACTGTCATAGTCAAACAGCACTATCGTGGAACCCTCTTCCTGAATCGAATACAGCCAGCGGCCGTTCGGATGAAAGTGCACATGCCGCGGACCATCCCCGGCCGGCAACTGCACCCACGGCTGATCAGCCGGACTCAGCTTCCCGCTCGCCACATCAAATTTCCACACATAAATACGATCCTGACCCAAATCCACATGCAGCACAAAACGACCTGCCGCGTCCGACAAAATCTGATGTGCATGAGTCCTGTCGTGGCCGCTGAATGCAAAACTGCCCGGCTGCACACTGGTGGCTTTTGTCGGCCCCACCGATCCCTCGTCCTGCTTCACATCCACTGCCTCGCCCAGACGACCGTCCGCCAGCACCGGCAACACCGAAATTGATCCGCCAAAATAATTGGCCGTCAACAAATATCGCCCCGTTGGATGCAGTGCCACGTATGTCGGCCCCGCTCCACCCGAACGCACAGTGTTCAGCAGCGTCAGCGCACCCGTCGCAGCATCTATCGAAAAAGCACTGACCGTGCCCTCCTTCGTTTCACCCACTCGGTCAGTCTCATTCGCCGAATACAGCCGGTCGGCAGCCGCATTCACCGCCAGACAACTGGGACTGGTACCCAAATCATAAGTGCCCGCAGCGGTCAAACCGCCCGTCTGTCGGTCCACTCGAAAAATATGGATCCCGCGACCGTTGCCCGGCGGCAAATCCACCTGCGTTGGCAAAACATCCTTCAATGGCGAACTGAAAGTCCCCACATAGGCAAATAACGGCTTCTCGGAACGCACCACACCAGGTACCCCCGCCGCACCCGCTGCCACCACCGTGGCCGCCAGAAATTCACGCCGCGTCGCTGTGTTGTCTGCCATATTGCTCTCACCCATTCATTCACAAAAAACTTAAATCACCGCAAAACTACCCCGAATCCTACTCACCGACACACTTGATTGCACGCCCGGATACCTGCCGAATCGCCCCGCACAATCATGCTCATATCACAGCAGCACACCGCAATTCCATTTGCCCTGCACAATTCAATCACGTTACATTGATACCAGTCTTTCAGCCACAACCACCGTCAGTAATGGCATTATGATCACTCTGCTGCTCACCTGCCTGCTGCTGCTTCCAGCCCAGAACCCGGACCCCGTCCCGCAGCAAAACGATTCCACGGTCACCTTTAGCCGCGATGTCTATCCCATCCTCAGTCGCAACTGCCTGCAGTGCCACGGGCCTCTGCAACAACTCAGCGACTTCCGCATCGACCAGCGCCAACAACTGCTGAAACCCGGCATCCTGCTCCCGCACAAACCACACGACAGTGAACTGCTGCGACGCATCACACTGCCCACAACCGACTCCCGGCACATGCCGCCCGTCGGCAATCCACTCACACAACAGCAGCTTGACATCATCCGGCAATGGATTGCCGAAGGTGCTGTCATCCCAGACCCCTTCGTACCGCCCCCGCACTGGGCCTGGATACCTCCGGAGCGCCCTGCACTCCCCGCCGGCTACTCCGCCTCCCCGGTCGATGCCTTCATCCGGCAAACACTCACCAGTCGACAGCTGCTGCCCGCACCTCCCGCCGAACCCGCCGTCCTCGTTCGCAGACTGCACCTCGCACTCATCGGACTTCCACCCGCTCCCGCCGAAGTCGCTGCCTTCGTCGCAGACCCCTCCGAAACTCGCTGGCTACAAATGGTCGACGAACTGCTCCAAAGACCACAGTTCGGTGAACGCTGGGCCAGACACTGGCTGGATCTGGCCCGCTACGCCGATTCACACGGGTTCCAGCGCGACGATCTGCGCGATTCCTGGGCCTGGCGGGACTGGGTCATCAAAGCCCTCAATACTGATCTCCCCTTTGACCAGTTCACCATCGAACAGCTGGCCGGTGACCTGCTGCCTGATGCCAGTGAATCACAGCGCATCGCCACCGGCTTCCATCGCTGCTCACCCACCAACGTCGAAGCCGGATCACTGCCGGAAGAAACCCGCGCTGAACAACTGATCGACCGCGTCAATACAACCGCCACCATCTGGCTCGGGGCCACACTCGAATGCGCCCAGTGCCACGATCACAAATATGACCCGTTCTCCATGCAGGACTACTATCAGCTGCTCGCCTGCTTCAATAACACCGCCCTCGAGGCCGATCGAGCCAACCCTGCACAACCCTCCTCCATCCGCTTCATCGGACCGGAAATGCAGCTCTCCAGTCCACAGCTCGACCAGCAGCGCGACACACTCCGCAAACAAATCACACAATTGCAGCAACAGCTGAAATCACACAGCCTCGACACCGCACCCGTCATCCTGCAGGCACACTCAGTCCAGTCCCTCTCCGCCACCGATGCCTGGAACACTCTCCCGGATGGGTCCATCCTTGTCACAGGGGAAGAACCACCCGCCAATGACCTTGTCACCATCACCATCCGCCAGCCGCTGCAGAACATCACCGCACTTCAGCTGGATGTGCTGCCACACGACTCACTGCCCGGAAAAGGCCCCGGACGCGGCGATAACAAACGCCCAAATTTTGTACTGCACGAATTCACAGCCACACTGACCACACCCGCTGCCGAACCCGTTCCACTCACCTTCCACAGCGCCTCCGCCGACTTCTCACAACAAAACTGGGATGTCTCCGGTGCTGTCGATGGACGGCCCGACACAGGCTGGGCCGTCGCCCCGCAGTTCGCAAAGCCACATCACGCTGTATTCCTGCTCGACAAACCACTCACACTCACAGAAAACTGCACACTGACAGTCCGGCTCGATCAGCATTTCGGCAAAGGTCGCAGCCTCGGTCGCTTCAGACTGTCCGCCCTGTTCAGCCAGTCCGATCCCCAAACTCAGCCACTGCAGCAACAGTTGCAGCGGCTCCAGGATCAGCTCGCTGCACTGGCACCCGCCACCACCCTTGTCATGGTTGAACAGCAGCCACGACCGGCTTTCATCTTTCAGCGCGGAGATTACCGGCAGCCCGGAGCAGCTGTCCGGCCCGGCATACCCGCACTGTTCCACAACCCTCCTCACCCCACACAACCGCAAAATCGACTGGAACTCGCTCGCTGGCTCGTCTCACCCGCAAATCCGCTCGCCGCTCGCGCCGCTGTCAACCGCTGGTGGGCCGAATTGTTCGGCACCGGACTCGTTGCCACCCCCGAAGATCTCGGCGCTCGCTCCGAACCACCCAGCCACCCCGAACTGCTCGACTGGCTCGCCGTCGAACTGATGGAAAATGGCTGGTCCATGAAACATATCCTGCGCTGCATCGTCATGTCAGACACGTTCCGGCAGTCCGCCAACTCCTCATCACTGCTCCAGATACTCGACGACCAAAACCGACTGCTCGCCCGCGGACCCTCCTTCCGCATGGATGCCGAAATGATCCGCGACAATCTGCTCGCCACCTCCGGACTGCTCGACCTGACACAATTCGGCCCACCCATTCGACCACCTCAGCCCGCAGGCTTCTGGAACAAAGTCGGCGGACAACAATACGAATACGAAATCAGTCCCGGCAGCCAAAAGTATCGACGCAGCATCTACATCGTCCTGAAACGCAGCGCCATCCACCCCAGCCTGTCAACCTTCGACGGACCAGCACGCTTCAACTGCACCGTCCAGCGATCACGCACCAGCACCGCGCTGCAGGCCCTCGCACTCCTCAACGAACCAGTCAGCGTCGATGCCGCTGCTGCACTCGCCAAACGCCTGCTTAACACCCCGGCCACCAACTCCGACTCCGACTCCGACTCCCCGCGACTGATTCACGGCTTTCAACTCTGCACCGCCCGCACACCGTCAGCTGACGAACTGCAGGTCCTGCTGCAACTGCTGCAGGATCAGCGAACCACACTGCAGCAGCGCCATAATACCGCAAATCTCAGCACTCTCGAACTGGAAGCCTGGACCAGTGTCGCCACTGTACTGCTCAACCTGCACGAAACCATCACTCGCCCCTGAATCATGAAAAACACCACACCTGACCAGCCCCGCAAATCCACTCGCCGCAACGCCCTCACAGCCGCTGGCTACGCCCTCACATCCGCTGGCAGCGCCGGCCTCATGCCCAGCAGCTCCCTCAACAGCACCGCTCACGGCGCCAGCACAACTCCCGACAGCACACCACTGCCACACTTCCCGGCCAAAGCCAAACATCTCATCTGCCTGCACATGATCGGAGCACCCTCGCAGCTCGATCTGTTCGACCGCAAACCCGAACTCGTTCGCCGCCACGGTCAGCCCTGCCCGGAATCCGTGACCCGCAATCGCGATTTCGCGTTCATCGGCAAAACATCCGTACTCGCAGGTTCCCCATGGAAGTTCCGCCAGCACGGCGACAGCGGACAGGTCCTCTCCGAACTGCTGCCGGAACTGGCCACAGTCGCCGATGAACTGGCCGTCATTCGCTCCATCCACACCAACGAAATCAATCACGCACCCGCACAGATGTTCCTCCACTCCGGCTCCGGACGCAGCGGACGACCAACTCTCGGTGCCTGGCTCTCCTGGGGCCTCGGCTCAGAAAACCCCAATCTGCCCACCTGGGTCGTGCTCCTCAGCGGACCACCAGGCGGCGCCGGAACCAGCCTCTGGTCCGCCGGCTTCCTGCCCGGAATTCACCAGGGCACTCAGTTCCGCGCACAGGGTGACCCCGTCCTCTTTCTCTCAAACCCGCCCGGAGTCCAGCCGTCAGATCGACAGCGACAGCTCAGCGCTCTCCGCAGCCTCAATGACCTCCGCGCCCGCCAGACACTCGACCCCGCAGCCGCCGTCCGCTCCAGCCAGTATGATCTCGCCCTCCGCATGCAGTCCTCCGTACCCGAACTGCTGGCCCTCAATGAAGAATCTCAGCACACACTGACGCAGTACGGAGCCTCCGCAGGACAGCCCTCATTCGCCGCCAACTGCCTGCTGGCACGACGCATGATTGAACGCGGAGTCCGTACGGTGGAACTTTTCGACGCCGACTGGGATCACCACGCCTCAATCCACACCGCTCTCCCGCGGAAATGCCGCGAAGTCGATCGCCCCATCGCCGCTCTCATCCGCGACCTGCGACAGCGAGGACTGCTGCAGGACACACTCATCCTCTGGATCTCCGAATTCGGACGCACCCCGCTGCAGCAGGGAGGCACTGCGGCAACCGCCGGACGCGATCACCACAAAGATGCCTTCACCATGTGGCTGGCAGGCGCCGGAGTTCGCCCGGGAATGTCACTGGGTGCCACCGATGACTTCGGCATGGACATCGCCGAACGACCCGTACACGTCCATGACCTGCAAGCCACCGTTCTGCACCTGCTGGGCCTGAACCACGAACAACTGACCTGGCGCTATCAGGGCCGCGATTTCCGACTGACCGATGTGCACGGACAGCTGCTGCACGAAATCCTGCTGTAACCCCACACCATTCCCGTTACGCACCTACTGATAAATCACCACCAAAAACACCAGCGCCTCCGCCTTGCCCGGATTCCGAATTTCATGCGGGACATCCGCCCGATAACTGGCCGAATCCGCCCGGTTCAGCTCTGTCGTCTCGTTATCCGAAACCACCACCACCTTGCCCTTCTGCACCGTCAAAAATTCGCGAGTCCCCTCGAAATGCGGAGCTGATCGCAGAATTCCGCCCGGATTCAGCAGCACCTCGTAAAACTCAACATCCTTCTCCAGATGCAGCGGCGACAATGTCCGAATCGAACAATTCTGATCCGACCGAAAAATATGGCTGCGATCATCAGCCCGGATGACTTCAATTCCCGGAGCCGCTGCGGCCTGCTCCACCAGCTCCGCCATGCTCATTCCCAATGCACCCGCTATCTTCACCGTCACAGCCAAAGTCGGATTCGCCTGCTCACGCTCAATCTGACTGAGCATCGAACGACTGACACCGGAAGCCCGCGACAGCACATCCAGCGACCAGCCACGATCCCGTCGCAGCTGATGAATTCGCCGACATACGTGACGACTGACGTCCTCGGCAGACTCAGCTGATGCGGACGATTGAGCTGCATCGACAGCAGAACGAGCAGACTTCATCGGCTCACCACTTCTGGTTTTCAATATACTGGACAATTCTTCTTGCAAACCGAACACCACCTCGTGTACTATACCGCACACACTCTCCAGTATATTCAAAAACCGTTGAAATTCGGGAAAGAAACTCAGATGAAGGCCCTCGTCAAACGACACGCAGAAAAAGGGCTCTGGCTGGAAGACGTGCCGGAACCTAAAGTCGGCGTCAATGACGTACTGATCAAGGTCGACAGAACCGGCATTTGCGGTACGGACGTTCACATTCACGAATGGGATGCCTGGGCTCAGCGTACCATCCCGGTCCCCATGGTTGTCGGCCACGAATTTGTCGGCGAAATCGTCGAAGTCGGATCCAATGTTGCCGACTTCCATGCCGGTGACATTGTCAGCGGTGAAGGACACGTGGTCTGCGGCCGCTGCCGCAACTGCCTCGCCGGACGACGACACCTCTGCCCCAAAACTCAGGGTATCGGCGTTAATCGGCCAGGTGCTTTTGCTGAATACATCGCCCTGCCCATGACCAACGTCTGGCATCATCACCACACCATTGATCGTGATATCGCTTCCATCTTTGACCCCTTTGGCAATGCCGTACATACCGCTCTCGCCTTCCCCGTCCTCGGCGAAGATGTCCTGATCACCGGCGCAGGACCGATCGGCCTGATGGCCGCTGCCGTGGTTCGTCATGCCGGCGCCCGCTTTGTGGTCGTCACCGACGTCAATCCCTGGCGGCTGCAGCTGGCACAAAAAATGGGCGCCACACGCACCGTCGATGTCCGCTCCGAACGACTCGAAGATGTCCAGCGCGAACTCGGTATGGCCGAAGGCTTCGATGTCGGACTGGAAATGTCAGGCAACGCCGATGCCTTCCGCAGCATGCTGTCCAATATGGCACACGGCGGAAAAGTTGCCATGCTGGGAATCCCCACCGCAGATATCGCCATCGACTGGACACAGGTCGTGTTCAATATGCTCACCATCCACGGTATCTACGGACGCGAAATGTACGAAACCTGGTATAAAATGACCGTCATGCTGCAAAGCGGACTCGATATCAGCCCCGTCATAACTCACCGACTGCACTACACCGATTTCGCCAAAGGCTTCGAAGCCATGAAATCCGGACAGTCCGGGAAAGTCATTCTGAACTGGAACAACTGAAGCGTCAGGAAATTTCGCCATGTCCGGTCTCACCGATCACGCCCTCGCCGAACTGCAGTCCATCCGCTCCCAGGGACTGTTCAAGGCCGAACGCACCATCGATTCGCCCCAGAACACCAATATCCGACTGGCCGACTCCAGCCACGTCGTCAATCTCTGCGCAAATAATTACCTCGGACTGGCCGATCACCCGGCTATCGTGCAGGCCGCCCGCGAAGCTCTCGACCGCTGGGGCTACGGCATGGCCTCCGTTCGCTTCATCTGCGGTACTCAGTCCGTCCACCACGCTCTCGAACAGCGCATCAGCAACTTCCTCGGCACCGACGATACCATCCTCTACAGCTCCTGCTTCGATGCCAACGGCGGACTCTTCGAAACACTGCTCACTGAACAGGACGCCATCATCTCAGATCAGCTGAATCACGCCAGCATCATCGATGGCATCAGACTCTGCAAAGCCCAGCGCTATCGCTACCGCAATAACGATATGGCCGACCTCGAACAACAGCTCAAAGAAACTCAAAACTGCCGCAATCGACTCATCGCCACAGACGGCGTCTTCTCCATGGATGGATACCTCGCCAAATTACCCGATATCTGCGAACTGGCCGATCGCTGGAACGCCTCCGTCATGGTCGATGACTCACACGCCGTCGGCTTCGTCGGAAGCTCCGGAAAAGGTACCCCCGAACACTTCAATGTGGCCAGCCGGATCGACATCATCACCGGTACCCTCGGAAAAGCACTCGGCGGTGCCTCCGGCGGCTACACCAGCGGTCGCAAACCACTCATCGACCTGCTGCGACAGCGCTCCCGACCCTACCTGTTCTCAAATACACTCGCTCCACCCATCGCCGCCGCCTCTCTCAAAGCTCTTGAACTCATCAGCGAATCCAATCAGCTGCGCACACAGCTGCGCGAAAACACCACTTACTTCCGCTCTGCCATGACCGCCGCAGGATTTCGTATCCTCCCCGGCGAACACCCCATCGCACCCGTCATGATCGGCGACGCTGCACTCGCCACACGCATGGCCAATGCACTCCTCGCTCTCGGTATCTACGTCATCGGCTTCTCCTTCCCCGTCGTACCAAAAGGCGAAGCACGCATCCGCACGCAAATGTCGGCCGCTCACTCCAGATCACAGCTGGAACACGCCGTAGACGCCTTCACACGCGTCGGAAAGGAACTGGGCATCATCTGACCGTCAGCGGCCTCGCGACTCGGCCGCCTGCCGAATCGCCCGCTTCGCCTCAGACAGTCGCTCAGGCCACTCAAACTTCGGCGCCTGCGCCGGATCATAACCCTGCAAATGATCCCGCAGCCTCGTTTCAGGCCTCGTGTAACGCAGCTCAGTGTCACGAAACACCTCACGACATAACTCCGCCAGCTGCGGATCATAAGACTGCAGCTCCTCACGAGTATTCACGTGGTTGTGGTCATGGTCGTCCTCGCGATTGTTGTCAAACCACGACTGCACTCCCTCAGCAAAATACTCGTGATGATTCACCGACGCATACTTGCCCTTCCATAACCCCGCAGACATCGCCTGCTGATACGCTGACTTCACCCGCTCGTCAAATGCCGGATCCACCACGTTCATCCCGCGCAGGTGAATGTTGTGAGCAAACTCGTGAATCAAAATACACTCCGCTCGATACGGATCTCCCTCGTAACCCAGCAGATTCTCCTCGCCACACGAACATAACGGGTCCGTCGCAGAACCACCCATCCCACGCGCTCTGGCATCCCAGAAATCCCGCGCCGTCACACCCTTCGCCTGACGACCGTCCTGAGCCGAATTGCCCATCCACTTCCACTCAGGCAGATCCGTCGTGTACTCGCTGTGAGCAATAATGCAAAGACGCGAACCGCCGCGAATCATCGCCTCACGCACGTCCGGACGACGCGACAAAAGCAAATCCACAATCGCTGCCGCCTCTCGCAAGGCATATGGATTCACTCGCGCTGAAGCCACAATCGGGTACCCACCCGCTGAGACATACTGACTGTAGTAATCAGGGATGTTTAGCTCAGCAGGAGGCACCGTGATGGAAAGCAACCCACCCGCGGCCGGAACAGCGTCCTGACCACAAACCACCGCCGACTGACCCGGCCACAAACACTCACACATCCACAACACAACACAAACGACCGCCAAACTTCTGCCGCCCGTCGCTGTAATCATCCGCCCGTCCAGTCAGTCCATGAAAATTCGCTTCCAGCCCTTGTACATACAGTCCAGCAGCTCCCGACCCTCCTCGGTCGCACGATACCGCACAAAACCCTCGCCCTCCTCAGCCACCGTCTGCACTATCTGCACGTTGTCCGCTTCGCTGTACATCCAGGACTGCTCCTGAAACAGCTGGAATACACGATGCAGCGCCTTCTCTGATGCCGGCAGAAATACCTCGCCGTCCAAAAACAGCTGGTAACCATACTCCTCAAGCTTCGGCCACGGCAGATCAGTCGTTGTGCCCCGGTAATACGGCAACAACACCGACACATCATCCGGCTTCGAATTCGGATTGTGCAGCATGTCGATCGCATTCCACGGGCAAATCGTCAGCTGATAAAATTCACTGCTGTCGTTCGGAGACCGATAACACATCTGACAGCCAATACAGCGACTGGTGTCAATCTGATGGTAGCTCTCTGACGGAACCGGACTGACAACCTCGTAAATACAGTCCACCGGACAAACGTTCGCACACGAATTACACGATGTGCAATTGTCCTTGTTGATCACGTTGATGTATCGAGTTTCCTTCTTCCGGTCAGATTTGCGGTCCCGGAAGTAATCTGTCATGGAAATCGTCATCGAACCGTCGCCTTTCCACTGCCACTCAATACCCGCAGCCAGACCTCACACCAGTCCCCGCGCCACGGCAGCCAAAAATGCTACCGCCCACCCCTGCACTCGGCAGTGTTGATCGGCCAAAATGAACTTTTTCAGCCAGACTTTCCTGCGCGTGGGAAGCAGCAGCCCCGGCTTTCCTGACATCGACCATCCGCAAATGCACCGATCCCGGCAAATTTACCCCTATTTCCAGATACTCTCGTCTTTTATTCACTTGCCCGCACCCGCTCGCACCACCTCCTCAACCACCAGCGGGTCGTCCGTACGCTGCAGATTTCGCCGCAGTCTCACCACCAGTCCCGCCTCGTCGTAAATCCAAAACTCCCGGAATACCCGCTGAGCCGCCAGCCTGGCCATGCGATTCGGACGCCCCAAAGTCTGCGATACCTGCTCCGCTGTCATCCCCCTCACCACCCGCCCCTCACGCACCGCTCGCTGCACGTCATCCGGCGGTCGCTTCAAAAACTCCGCACTGCTGATCCACCCGCTCTTCAACCGCTCCCAGCCCAGAGTCTTAAGTCGCTGCGCCAGCCCCTCCGCATCCGCCGGTGACTCCTGCGCAGCCCGCTCCCACGCCTGCTTCAATAACTCCACACCACGGTCCCGCGAATCCCTGTCCTGCCATTCCTCACCCACAAACAAATATTCGTCCGCTGTGCGGATCTGGCCAGCCAAAGTTCCCAGACCAAAACGCTGCTCCTGACGCTGCAGCCACGACGCCCGCAATTGCGACGCCTCAGCCGCACGCTCCAGCTGCACCAACAACCCGCTCACACTGATCAGTTCCTGCCGATCAAGCTGATCGGCCCGCGACAATTGCCACGCCACCGCCCGCTGCTCCAGCTCCGCAGCAGACTTCTGCTCCGTCGGCAATTCCTCACGCACCAGCCTCGCCAGCTCCAGACCATTGCTGCCGTCCGCCTTCAGCTGCTGCCGCAAATCCCGCAGCCGCAGCTGCACATACAGCTGCCGCTGCAGCAGACGCCGCTCCGCCACACTGGCCGCTGACCACGCCGCACCTGCATTCTTCGCAAAAGACTCCTGCAGACCAGCCGGTATCGCCCGCTGCCGATCATCCCAGCCCTCCATTCGCCTGGCATCCTCGAGCAAACCTGACAGCTCCGCATCCGGCTGCTTCCATCGCAGCACCAGCAGCTCAAAACGCAGCTGACCCAGCGTATCACCCGCTACTCCCAGCTGCTCCGCTGACTGCAACAGCGCCGCCAGACCCGCAGGATCATTCCGCACCTGCTGCTTCTGCCGCTGAATCGCCTGACCACGCACCGCCTGAATCTCCTGACGCAGCACGTCGTCCTCATAAAACTCAGACCGCAATACATACTCCGCAGCCAGCTGCAACAGCTTCTCCGGCTGCTCATTTCCAGGCTCCGCCATCCGTCGCCGTAACTGCTCCTCGTCCGTCTCACCCACCTGCAGTCGCTGCACTGTGAAGAACAGACGTGAACCATCGCGAGTAAACCCGCCAGTCACCTCCACTCGCTGCGCCCGACGCATCCGATCCGGCAATCGCACGGTCGGCGGATGACGAAAAATCAGCTCCAGCTTCTCCAGCCGAAATGACTCCGCCGTGCGACTCTGAAATCGCCCCTCCAGCTGCACTCGAGCCCCCGCATCAGCCAGCTCACCCCACCGCTCCTGCTGCTTCAGCAGCTGCGGGACAGACAAAGTCTGAGCACATGCAGATCCCGGCAACAGCCATACCGACAAACATGCCCATAAGACAAGACCCAGTAACTCCGCCCGGCAGGCTCTCATCGCTGCGCTCCCCCCGGCTCAGACTCGGCCTCGCCAGCCCCGCCCACGCCACCACCCACGCCCACGTCCGCAGTCGACAGCCCCAGCGACTGCTCCTGCTGTCGCAATAATTCAGCCACCGATGCATCCGCCGCTGAATAGCCCGCAGCTCCCGCCGTCACCGCCTCAGTCAGCACCACCACCGAACTGTCATCCAGCAACAGCTGCAATGAACCGGCCGACTGATCCGCCCGGCCCGCCCGCAGCGCTGCCGCAAACAAAATCGGCCGCTGAGGTGCTGCAGAGTGCAGCTGCCGCAGCGACTGAGCCTCCGTCAGTATCCGCACCCGCCACACCCCCGCCTGCAGCGGCAAATCCAGCTCCAGCACACCACCATTATCCGCCAGCGGTTTCAAACCCGCCTCAAACACAAACACCAATCCACGCACCTCAGCCGTCACACGCTCGTCCGTCAGCCGATTCCCGTCCGCCAACTGCTGCAGCGAACTCACCAGATCCAGCTGCGACAACTGATTCACCGCCCGACACTGCCGCAATAACGACTCCGCCCGCAAAGCCTCAGTGTCACGTCGACCCAAAATCCCGGCTGCCTCCACCACACGCTCCAGTGATGCCGTCAGCTGCGACAAATCCCCCGCCTGCAGCGCCTGCTGAACCGCGTCCTGCTGCTGACGCCAGACTCGCCGCGCCACATCCTGCCGCCGCTGCTGCACCATCCACCACACCGTCAAACACAACAGCAACAAACTGGCAGTCACCAGCAGACGCACCGGAGAAAATGTCCGCCGCAGCCGCACAGCCAGTGAAACTTCCTGCAGTACCGGCACCGCCTGAACAGCCTGCTGCGGAACAGGCTGAGCAGCCACCTGAGACACCTGCGGCACCGCAGGAGCTGCCGGCACCGCTGACGATGACGGAACCGGCTCACCAGACGGCGACGACACCGCCGCACGTCGCCCGGGCTTCACTGAACCGCTGACCGCCTCACGCCGCTCTCCGACTGACTCAGCAGAACGCTTCCCGGCACTGCCACCACCACCGCTGCCAGCACCCGCCGACGACTCGCCAGCCAGCTCACGCACCGCAGCAGCAGCCCGACCAGCCAAACCACCAGCCGCCACCTCGCTGGGAACACGCCGAGTCGCCGGGTAGGGATTCACCGGCAACACATACAGCATGCGACCACAGTCCGAACAGTCCGCAACCTGATACGACACACGCCGAATCCCGGCCGCACGACCGCCACACTCACAATACACCTCGAACGGCACCGGGATCTCTTGCGCAGCCGTCCCAAACAGCTTCGCCTTCGCCCGTAAAATTCTGCCGCCCAGACCTGACATCGCC
>JBJTPZ010000814.1:0-4761 GCA_046075365.1 Planctomycetaceae bacterium | reverse complement strand
CCATCTGGACGGTCTTTCGATTGCCTGGTTCAAGGTAAGGGATTTCCCAAAAAACATCTGTACCAACGAGCCTTCCGCCACCACTCGCAGCTAACATGACAAAAGGTCTGAAAAGTCGACGGGCATGGTGACCCAGGTCTGTTGTCGTCCCTGTCTGAGTCGGACCTGTGTGCGGCTGATTTTTTCGAGCAGTCGCAGGACTTCGCGGTCTGAGAAGATGGCGCGGCTGTTGTCGAAGGCCGCGGATTCGAAGACCTGCAGGGCCTGTTCGAGACCGGGTTCATTGGTGGCGGGTGCGAACAGTTCACCGCCGTAGGCTGGTACGGGCAGTGCGGGATGATGGCTGCCCATGTGTACCAGTCGGAACAGGGCCAGCAGTCGGGGCCAGGCGCTGTGCTGGCGGGCGAGTCGCTGGGCACCGCGGGCGGCGACTTTTTCCAGTTCTTCGATGAGTCCGGTGACACCATAGGCGGCGTGATACAGGGCATTGTCGCGTGGGAGGAGGTCGCGGGATTCGGCGAACAGGATCACGACCAGTCGCATGACGACGCGGACGGCGGCGCGGTAGATTTCGGCGGAATCGACATGGGCGCAGCATTCCCTGAGGACATCGCCGTGGGCCTGTACGAGCAGTTCGACGGCTTCGCGGACGCGTTCGCCGAGGGCGGCGGAGAGTTCGGCCTGTCCTTTGCGGCTGTCGAGAATGGCAGCGAGGAGTGGCGGGTGCTGGGCGGCCGCAGCGGGTGTCCAGGCCTGGGGCGAGCACAGGGTGCGGAGGGCATCGATCTGGGGTGACAGGTGGCCTTCTTCGAACCAGAGTTCGGTATCCGATTCGCACCAGGCATCGAAGTCCAGTCCGGCAAAGATCAGTCGCCACTGTCGGCCGTTGGTGAGCAGTGCGAGGCGTTCGTTGCCGGCCCGGAGCCACTGGACAACCTGACTGGCGGTGCGGCGTCCGCGACCGATGCCGATTTGTTTTTCGGAATCAATAAAGACGGGCAGCAGTGTGGCGTGGGGACCGCGCCAGAGTTGTCTGGGGCGGACGGATTCGCCGGTGGGTGTGCGGCGGCTGAATTCGGGACCTACCGCGGCGCCGCGGAACCAGATGCCGGTGGTCTGATTGAAGCCGCAGATGCGTTCGAGGACGAAGGTAACGAAGGCGGCTGCATCGCTGTGGCCGTCCAGCAGTGCGGTCGCGTGGCGGCGGAGTTCGTGCTGGTGCCATGCGGGCAGTGCGGGGGGCTGGAGCTTGGCGATGGCCTGGAGGCGGGGGGGATCAAGCAGCAGGCCGCCATGGCGGAGTCGATCCCAGCCTGGGAGTGCTGTCTGGCTCATCGGGCACCTCCGGCGAGGCGGACTTCGATGGAAATGGGGAACACCTGAGCGGGACCGGTCATGGCATGTCGTTTGGGGAGCAGGCAGCGGAGGATGCGTTCGCGTTCGCGTTCCAGTTGATCGCGAACATCGGAATGGTGCCGGGTGCGGCGTTCGATTTCGGCGCGTTTTTCTTCGATGGAGCGATCAATGTCATCGAGTCGCAGGTCGGCATCGAAGAGTGTGCCCTGAAGCCGTTCGGCTTTGAGGGCTTCGATTTCGCGTTCGAGTCGGGCGAGGGTATTTTCGGAGATGAGTGTGGAGACTTCGGCCTGGCGAGCGCGGTAGCGTTGTTCTTCGTCCTGTCGGGCCTGTCGGCCGGTATCTTCCAGCAGTTCCTGGAGTGCGGTGGTGAGCTGCAGGGCGTGCTGTTTGAGTTGTGACTGGAGGTCGGGTTCGATGTCATCGAAGACGGTTTTGGCGGTTTCGATGTGTTCGGGGCGTGTGGTGGGCAGTCCGCCCTGCAGCTGGCTGGCGCTGCAGTGTGGCAGGGGTTGTCCGAGTTGTCCGCTGGTGACGGGGAAGGCGAGTGTGCGGACCCAGTGATGAAAGGTTTCGCGGAGGTCGTTGACGGCGAGTTCTTCGACGCTGAGGAGGACGAGGGCGTCGGTGTTGGGCGGGAGTGGTGTGAGGCGTACGGTCCAGCGAGAGACTTCGTCGCCGGTACCGGGGAAGCGGCGGCGTGCGAGTGTGGCGACGGCATGCTGCAGGAGGGGATGTGAGAGGTGAGCGAGTGTGACGTCGGGGCGGGGTGAGAAGACGAGTCGTTCGCCGATTTGCTGGAGGAAGGGGGTAGTGTCGAAGGCGAGCCGTGAAACGGGTCCGAGGATACCGCCGGCCTGGGGGCGTCTGAGCGATTCGTCGACGACATCGCTCCAGCCGGGCAGTCCGGGGTTAACGAGTCGGCAGACCTGAGGAGTTTCGCCGCAGTCGAGCTGGGGTCTGCCGCCGCGGATGGCCATGGCGGATTCGAGTGTTTCGCGGAGCGTGCGTGGTTCGAGGTCGAGTTCGGCGGCGAGGGCTTTGAGTTGGGAGTCGGCATCGCGTCCTTCGCTGCCGGTCTGGATGGTGGAGTCTGCTTCGATGCGAACGCGTCCGACGGTCTGGCGGATGCGGACATCGAGATCGGCCTGGACATCGCGGGCATTTTCTCCGGCGATGAGTCGTCGGTGGGCGGCTTCGTCGAAGATGTCGTTGGCGGAACCGAGGTCTTCGCGAATTTCGTCGGCCTTGCGGATGACGTGTGAGAGGAACGCGAGGTCCTGGTCCTGATCGGTGACGAAGTGAAAGATGGTGACATCGCGGGGTTGTCCGTGGCGGTCGATGCGGCCGTTGCGCTGTTCGATGCGGGACGGGTTCCAGGGGCAGTCGAAATGCAGGAGGTAGCGTGCGGTGCGCTGGAGGTTAAGTCCTTCGGCGGCGGCATCGGTGGCGACGAGGATGCGGACGGGGTCGGCGGGATCGTTGAAGCGGCGTTTGACGTCACTGCGTTCGACGTCGTCCATGCCTCCGAACAGTGTGAGGAGGCGTTCGGGGCTGAAGCGGTGTGTGAGTTTGCGGACGAGGTAGTCGAGGGTGGTTTTGTATTCGGTGAAGATGACGAGTCGTTCGTCGTCGCGCCATGCGGACGTGTTGCGGAGCTTTTGTTCGATGAGGTTTTCGAGTGCGGTGCAGCGGGAGTCGTGGAGGGGGTTGATTTCGGTGAGATCGCCAGCGGCGGGGTGCAGCTGGAGTGCGGCGATGGCGTGATCGATGGCGGCGATTTCGTGCTGCAGCTGGGGGGCGACGCCTTTGAGCCATGCGCCGACGACGCTGGCGGCGGTGGCGACGCGGGACTGCATTTCGCGGTCATCGCCGGTTTCGGATTCGACATTGCGGCGGGCGGCCTGGACTTCGGATTCGGCCGCGACGTCCGCTTCGGCGAGGCCTTCCTTGCAGCGGCGCCAGGAATCGGCGAAGGCGACGGAGCAGGAGAGCAGTCGTTTGCCGAGGATTTCGACGGCGAAGGTGCCGGATCTGCGGCGTGTGTCCCGCTGGGTGGCCACGATTTTCTGGATGGCTTTGCGAAGCTGGTCGAAGGCGGAGCTGAGGGCGACTTCCTGGGGTGTGAGCGGGAGCACGAGGGCCTGCGGGGGCAGGCGGGTGCAGAAGCGGGGCGGACTGGTGCGTTCGTTGATTTCGCGTTTGAGTCTTCGGACGACGACCTGCTGGATGCGGCTGCGTTCGGCGTCGCGGAGCTGGTCGGTCTGGCTGAAGCGGACGGGGTCAAGGATTTCGAGGAGTCCGGTGAAGCAGCGGGTGTGACCGTTGTGCGGGGTGGCACTCAGGAACAGGCGATGTTCGAACTGGGGTGTGAGCAGTCTGAGCATGCGGCAGAGATCGCTGTCATCTCCGAAGGCTGAGGGCATCAGGTTGTGGCATTCGTCGACGACGAGGAGGTCCCAGGGGAGGTGCGGGGAACCTTCCGGGGTGCGGCAGGCAGCGAGGAATTGTTCGAGTACGTCTTCCTGGCGGAGGTAGTGACAGGAGGCGATGATGCGGCTGAAGGAGCGCCACGGGTTGGCGTCCATGCCGAGTCGGCGGCGGAGTGCGTGGGTTTCGGTGCGATCGACGAGATCGAACGGGAGGGAGAATTTGTCCCACATTTCGTCACGCCACTGCAGTCGGAGTGCGGCCGGGGTGAGGATGAGGATTCGCTGGAGGCGGCGACGGAGCAGCAGTTCGGTGAGGATCAGTCCGGCTTCGACGGTTTTGCCGAGTCCCACGTCGTCGGCGATGAGCAGACTGACGCGGGGCATGCGGAGTGCTTTGAGCAGTGGGACGAGCTGGAAGTCATCGACCTGGACGGCACCGTGGAAGGGGCTGGAGACGGGCAGGCGACCGAGCGGACCGGAGCCGTCGGGGTCGAGGAAGGGAGTGGCAGCGGACCAGCGTGTGGCGCGGAGGAGTGCGTCATAATCTTCGGCGGGCATGGGGCTGCTGCGGCCGATGTTGGGGAGTGCGGTGGGTTCGAGGAGTTGTCCGGCGGGTTCGAGTTCCCAGATGAGACATTCTTCGCGGGGGTAGTGTTCGTCTTTGTATTCGATGTGAACGAGATGCAGGCGTCCGGCGGGTCCATCGAAGGGTTCGACACTGGTGGTGAGTCCGCGTCGATTGCGGACTGTGGCGAACATACCGATACGGGGAACCATGATGAGACCCTGAGCGCGAGTGGGCAGCGAGAGAGTTTGCGATTTGGTCTGAGCAGCGGTTGAAGCGTGAGACCGAGGGCTGCGAATGGTAGCAGGGGTGTGAGCTGGGGAACAGGAAGAGCGGTTAGAAAAATGGGGCAAAAATCGTGTATTTGGCGTGCTTGTTAATACATTTGTACAGAAGGTCGGACAGACG
>JBJTPZ010000813.1:0-7825 GCA_046075365.1 Planctomycetaceae bacterium | reverse complement strand
TGGACAGAAGACTTGGAGAAGTATGGAGAGAACCGGTCAGAACGAGATTTTGGAGCGATCAAAACTCCCTTCGCTGCTCAGCAATACCTTACTTTACTGCCCCTCGACGACAAAACCCTCGCGGACTGTCAGGTCACTGTTTGCGGTTATCCCGTCGACTTTCAGCCTAAGTCAGGTGGCACCCCAGTAATGGTTTATGCCACATCCGAAAGTTGCATGCCACGTAATCAAACCATTGACTACGTCGTTGATACCATGCCGGGAGAAAGTGGCTCTCCGCTGCTCACACTTGTTGATGGCAACACGGCGGCAGGTCTGGGGATCCACAATTACGGCCTCGCAACGTCGGCTGACGGTAAATGGGGGCCTAAAAACACTGCCACACGCATTACGCCATCCGTCAAGAAAGAAATTGAGCGATGGATCAATAATATGTGATGCAGACGCCGCAGACGGTGTCAGCGGATACGATCTGCAGCGGGGCGAGCACTGCTCACCCCGCTGTCAGACGCAAGATGTTGCTCCACTGAGTTGCATCTCCTGCCCCCCCTCACCCAAACAACTCCCGGTCCCGGATCCGCACCTTTTCTGTGTACCAGTCTGACCACCACGGACGCTCAGACTTCGTCGCCGGGGACGGCTTCAACTGCAGCACTCGCTGAGCCGTTGCCGCCTGCAACTGCTTCACTCGAAACTGATAGTGGTCGTAAATCCGCAGCGCCTCGATCGCAAACGATGTCGCCACCCGACGATCACGAACCAACAGCAAATTCTCACCGTTCTGCCCGTCCGCCGCCTTCGAAAAATTGTACGACCCAAAATAGACACGAGCCGTCGGCTTGTCGAAATCCAGCACCACAAACTTGTGATGCATCCTGATCCCGGATCCCCCCGACGCCTCCGAATGAAATGGTTCCGGTACAGCCTTCTGCAATTGTGCTGTTCCAATCACATCAACAACACCACCCGGCCCCTGCAACATCACGCCCCCCGACAACCCCTTCACAGGCTTGTCCGAAATCCCGCAACAAAACATTCCCCGCCGCTTCCCCAGACCCGCAATCGCCCGACTGATCTCGCCCTCCGTCTGGTACAAAAACGCCAGCGAAAACAAGACGCTCGAAGTCGCCGATGAAATGTCCGCCGCAATCTCTGACAGCACAGCATTCTGCTTCGAATGCGGCGAAAATGTCACTCGCGCATCAATCCCACGCAGCTTCAGATCACTCCACCCCGCAGAATCCGTTTCGCTGAACGCACCCGGACGACCCCCTGGATTGCCAAAATACCGCTCCGCCGCAGCTACAAAAATCTTCACCGCCGACCGGCCCCGCAGCAACACCAGATGATTGTTCTGCACATACAATCCACGCCACGAATGATTCGTCGAACCACAAATGCACACCGGATTTTTGCCATCCACCGCAATCAGCTTGTTATGCTGCAGCTTCCCCATGTGATGCCGCACAACATTGCTCGCTCCCGCCGTCACCCGCAAACGCTCGGCAGCCTGCGATTCCGGCGAATCCGCTGCACCGTGCGATCCGTCATCATCAATCACAATCTTCAATCGACTTCCCAGCTGACAGTATCGCTCCAGCAACCTCGGCTCGTTCAGATCATACAGCACCGCATACACTCGCGCTGTCGGATCCGCAATCGCCTCATCCAGCACCCGCAGCAACACCTCACACGCCTCAAATCCCATCCACTCCAGCGCTCCCTCCGCATCCCGGTGGCTGGAAACAAACTGCAGGCCGTCCTCCGCACGCCCCGGAAGTAACTCTCGGACCGCATCCTTCCCGCCATACCGATCCACAAACGCCTGCGATGAAACAAATCCTCGAGTAAAACTGACGTTCATCCGACCCGGCCACGTCTCCCGACGCAGCTCCAGTGCCGCCGTCTGCGGCTCACCCTCACTCAGTTCACCACGACTGTTCATAAACATCGGAGTCACCCGGTAGATAAATCGGCCCTCCAGATGCGCGTTGCGAGGAAAATGCACCCAGCGGAACAACTGAATCGGCGACACATTCGAAGACAATGTCTGCGGATTCACTCCGCCATCAACACCCGGAAACGCCAAACGATTCCGCACCGCAAAAAAACGATCACCGCCCGGTTCCCGATACTCAATCGCAAAACCCACAAAATCACGCGACGGCGTCCCCCGCTTCCAGTTCATCCCCAGCAGCACCATCCCGTCACCACGATGTACACGCAGCGAAAACAAGGCTGCCGAATTACTGCCCACAGACTGCAATGCATCCGCCATCTTCGCTCTCCTGCTGCCACAGAAAATGCCCAAACTCAAAACACACAGCCATACCCGGTCCTCACTGCCTGCCCGACTGTCGCGGAGATACCGTCGCAACTCGAGCTCCGCCCCGATCGTCCGTATCAAATGACTGCGACTGAAACGCAAAGAAAAATGCCCGCCAGCGATCCCCCGGATACGAAATCACCAGCGCACCGTCCTGATACACACCGTTGTCCCTCGCATACTTCCCCAAATTTCCCTGATTCATGTGAATGTCGTGAATCCCGCTGCCCGGACTAAAACCAAAATACTGGTCCGCTTCGTCCGCCTCAGGACCCCACTTCTCCCCAAACGCATACACCACAGAACCTCGAGTCCCGATCGCCTTCAATACCGCATCCTCCAGCTTGTCCTTCAGATCATTATCCGCCCCCGCAACATCCGGCGGTACCGGCAGCATCTTCCTCGGACTGACAATCCCGCTGCGGACATAATCAAGCGCCAGTCCGCCCCCGCGCGATGACAGTTTCCGATAACCAGCCGGCAGACGCTGCAAACCTGCCCGCCACGCCTCCGGCAAAACCGTCGTCGTCTGAAACAGCACTATCGAAGGCGAATTCTTCGATGCCGACAGCACGTTCACCGCCACTCGATGCAGCGCCCCACCCGCCTGCAGCAACAATTGATAGTGATCGTCATCCGCATCCCGCAAATGCCCCAGCGGATTACCCTTCAAAACACCGTACTGCTTCAGTGGCATACACAAACACCTCCTAAAATCCTCAGCAAATTTCCGCTTCAACGCTGCTCGTCAACCTGTCCGCTGCCCCTCCTCGCACGACGCAGTCCTCGCGGCGATGAATCCGCCACGCTCGGTTCCCGCTGCAGCCACCGCAACAGCTGCTTAAGCACCGACTCCCGCGAACGGAAGAACTTATCCCGCTGCAAATCCCGCAGTGCCTCCGCAAACCATTCGCCGTCCGGCAGTACGTCCTCAGGCTTCATAGTCGCCCAGCGGGAATCCTGCTCCAGTAACCCCAGGATCCGCAGCAGCTTCCGCTGCCCGAGATCACGAACGGCAGGCTCACCGTCGGCACTGTTCACATATTCCTTTAAAGTCGCCTCCAGCTCACCCGGCAGCTTTGCCGGATCCGAGGCTCCAAAATACTTCAATCGCACGGCCTCAATGAACTGCTGCGCATTCGATGACTTCGAAAGACCCAGTCGTTCGGCCAGCTGGCAGGCGGCAGTAAATCCAGGAAATCGGTAGGCTTCAAATTTGTCAGGAGCAAAAAACTGGTCACTTGTCGGGTCGTTCGGAAATGCCGAATACTCCTTCCGATGCTGCTGCAACTCAAACGGATCCGAACTCAGCAGTGCTGATTTCACAATCAGCAGCAGACCTTCCTGCACTGCGCCGTTTCGCTCGGGATACTCCACGCGAATCGCAACGATCCGCTCCGCACTGTACCCCGTCTTCTCATCCGGAACCACCCTCGTCGGAAACTGAAACGGCGTTCGGCTATCCGCGTCAAAGAACTGCAGACCATCTCGAATCCTGGCCCGATTCATGACGGTCGCCAGACCCTGAAATTCATAGTTCGCATCCTCAGATGCATCCACCGCCCCATTGACGCCTCCAGTCGCTGTAAAGCCTGCCTGCGGGACTGTAATTTTGAGGCACTCCGCTGACGACAGTCAGTCACGGCCTCACCCGCTGCACAGTTCACCACCTGGCCGTCGCCTTAAACCCAGGCGTGCAGCACAACCAATCCGTGACACACTTTCTGAAACTACCGCGGGAATTCTCGAAAAATCAAACGCGATAGTCGCCCCGCCAGCCTGCCCCTCTCCTCACCGCACACCACTCCCTCTCCCAAAAACTTTTCAACAAACCACCAAACTTTTCATTTTCCTTGTCGCACTTTTCACGGAAACTGCGCCCAGAAACTGCAGGGGTGTCGCACCTCACGCAGCAGTCACCCCATGGTCCTCAATAAGGATGCCCCCGTGCCTCACGTGATCGATGCCCCACTTCTGTCCCGCTCCATGCTCTTCTGTCGCCTGTCACTGGCCGCCTACTCCGGCAGCGATCCGCGGCAGATTCCCGGGCTGGATAACGGCAAACTGACCCGCGACACTCGCCTGCCCCTCGGCTTCGAATCAAATCAAACCGATACACAGGTCCTCGTGTGTTGCTGGAATAACGATGTCGTTGTGGCTTTCCGCGGCACCGAACTTAAACTCCGCGACTGGCTCACAGATCTCACCGGCAGTCTCGTACCCTGCCGGCACGGCCAGGGAAAAGTGCATTCCGGCTTCCAGACGGCCCTCGACTCCGTCTTCCCCCAAATCCTCCGCACCATTCAGAACATCACCGTCCCCGGCACAAGCCGTATTTTCGTGTGCGGCCACAGCCTCGGTGGTGCACTCTCGCTGCTGTTCGCCAGCAGATACCTGCCTGAATCACAGGCGGCCGGAACGGGCCTTCCGCCACTCTGCGAAGTTTTCACATATGGTGCTCCGCGAGTCGGCGACGCGGACTTCGCCACTGCATTCCGCAATTCCCCGATCGCAGAACACACCCACTGTTGGGTCAATCAGGAAGACCCGGTAACTCGAGTCGCCCCGGCGTCGCTCAGCTATCGACACGCAGTCCAGCGGCAGCTGTATGTGGACCGGGATGGCTGGGTTCGCCGCACAGACATTGACGGGACTGTGCTGCCGGACGACGGCGAGCAGACGCTGTTGCAGCAGGTGACTGGGCTGCTGCAGCGCGCTTCCATCGCAGCCAGCCTTGAAGCCAGCAGCCATAAACTCGAACGATCCTACCTCCAGCAGCTGCAGCTCGCCGCACAGCACTCTGCAACCTCGTAACAGCCTCACTCTCGCTCTTCATTCAACCCGCAGCGTACCGCGAAAAAGGGACACTCTGATGCTGCATGATCCGCTTTCTTTCCTCGCCCTGCTGCGGTGTCAATATCCGCAGCAGCGACCCCCGCCCCGTTCCGATCGGCACAACCACGGTTCGGCGATCCTTCTTCTTTCGCACCACTCTTCAGGCAGGACCTAAACATGAAAGACAAACGCCACAGCGCTGCTCTCGTATTGCAGTATCTGGCTCGCTGCAATCCGGCACTGTTCGACGTGCTGTTTCCCCGCTACAGCACAAATTCTGCCATTGACGGGAACGAGGTTATCGGGGTCCAGCGACGGTTCCTGGATCCACAGCCACTGCCGCCGCGCAGCGGTGGCAGGTACCGTTCTTTGGCCGCCCCCGCCGACGATCCTCAGGTCACGGCCTTCTACACTGGCTGTGCGGCTGCTGAGTACTATCTGCAGTCACTCTGGATTGCCAATTCACTTTCCCTCGATGTGTCCAAAGCCAACAGAATCCTCGACGACTGGTGCGGAAACTCGCCCATTCGCATTAAGATTCCTCTGCCCCTGCCGTTTCCGGTACCGACAACCCAGACGGCGGACTGGCTGATCGCCTTTCAGCTGGGGCTGTTCAACACCCTGGCAACGGTCAGCAGCGATGACAAAACACTGGCAGGCAGCATCAACAAAGCCCTCGATAAAGTCGCAGATAAACTGGAAAACACGCTGGAAGCCATTGCCGGCTGACGGCACTTAACAGCTATGATCTGCTGCGGCCTGCCTGCACAGGCGGCAGCACTTCCAGATCCGCCCTCCCAAAGCCTGCGTTCCTTCCACCGCTGAACCGCAAAAAAGGCGCCACTACCATGGTCAAAATCCCCAAAACAGTTCCAGCTGAAACCGCTGACAGCCCGATCCGTATCTGCTTCGAACGCATCATTCCCGATGAACTGGACAGCGAACGACATGTACGCCGCGCCCTGCGTGAACAGATGCTGACAGGCCGCCGGACTCCGCCCAGCAACGATGAAGTCATTCATGTTGCCCGCCTGGCAGTCCCCATCTCCAAAAAATGGGACCCGGGCCAGATTCTCCGCTGCCGCTTCCTCGACGGATCACCCACCATGAAGCGCAAAGTCGAAGCCGTCGCCCATAAGTGGGAACAATACTGCAGCATCCAGTTCCGCTTCGTCACGAAAGGTCCGGAAGAAATTCGCATCTCGTTCCGCGCCGACCCCGGCTCCTGGTCGGCCGTCGGACGCGATGCACTGAATCGCGGTGCCTTCCCCATTTTCCAGCCCACCATGAACTTCGGCTGGCTGACCGACACCACGCCGCAGCAGGAGTATGACCGAGTCGTACTGCACGAATTCGGGCATGCCCTCGGAGCAGTTCATGAACACCAGTCTCCAAGCTTTGACCGAGTCTGGGATCGACAGGCTGTCCTGAAGTACTTCCAGGGACCACCGAATTACTGGAGCGTCGCAGCCATCGAGCATAATGTCCTGAACAAACTCAAACCCGGCGGCATGAAATTCACAAAGTTCGATCCCAAATCCATTATGCTCTACGCCTTCGATGCCCGACTGTTCGCCGACAATGGCGGCCCCACCAACTCCAACTCAGCCATCTCCCAGACGGATATCGCACTATGAAGTCGCTGTACCCGTGAAGCCTGCGGGACTACAAAGCATCGTCAGGGACAGTCCGCAGCCCGCTGAGTACTGTTTTGTGAATTGTGTGTCGCACTCACTCCAACCACGACCAGCAGGGTTAATCCCATGAAAAAAATTCTGATCTGTCTCGATGGAACATGGAATGAAGCTGGATCTGGCACGGCGCCGGATGACACCAACGTCATCCGCCTGTTTCGCAGTGCTGAGCATTTCAAGTCGCCCGGACAGCTGGCCTTCTACTTCCAGGGTGTCGGCTCGAAAACCTTCGAGAAACTTCGCGGTGGAATTCTGGGATACGGACTGTTCGAGCAGGTCAAGGATGCTTACCTGGAAATCGTGAACAACTACCAGCCCGGTGACCGCATTTTCATTGCCGGCTTCAGCCGCGGAGCCTTCTCAGCACGCTGCCTCGCCTCCTTCATCACCCGCTGCGGCATTCTCAAAAACCAACCCTTCGACGTCGCTGATCTGCGCGACAAACGAGCGATCGATCAGCTGTGGGATCTCTACGCACAACGCTCCTCACACGCTAAGGAACTGGCCGATTACTGCAGCGCCCACTGCCACCCCCCCGCCAGCCCTTCCGTCGAAGCCGTGGCCGTCTGGGATACCGTCGGCGCGCTCGGGATCCCATGGGGAATCTTCAGCCAGAACATCGCCGTTGATCTGCTCAGCTCCGTCAACGCCGGAAAATACAGCTTCCTCGAATCAGACCTGTCGCCCGCCATCCCCCGCGCCTACCACGCCCTGGCGCTGGATGAACAGCGAGTGCCGTTTGAACCCACTCTGTTCGCCGGGCCGCGAGTCAGTGACGGATCTATCCTGCAGGTCTGGTTTGCCGGCGCGCACTCCAACGTCGGCGGCGGCTTTGCCGACACAGGTCTGTCGGACATTGCACTGGACTGGATGATCCGCCAGCTCACCAGCAACCACGGTCTGCTGCTCAAAGCAATTCAGCTCGATCCCGCGGGACTCTGGGACCCCGTCGGCAAAACCGACATGGATG
>JBJTPZ010000812.1:0-3762 GCA_046075365.1 Planctomycetaceae bacterium | reverse complement strand
ATAATGGCGAATATCGCGATCCGCGAAGGCCTCGGCAATAAACCGCCCCAGCAGCTGCAGCGTCAGTGCGTGCCCCCCGGCAGCCTGCCACGCCGCCGCCAGTTCCTGATCCGTGCCCACCAGCTGCAGATGCCGCAGCAGACCGATGGCCGCAGCCAGTTCCAGCTGTTCCACCTTGTGTTCAGGCGCTTTCGATTGACGCCAGTTCTGCAGGTCCGTCAGAGTTTCCCGGGAAGTCACGATGCACAGGCCAGGATTGTCGGTCGCCAGACCCTGCAGCAGCGCCTGCAGACCCTGATCCTTCAGCCGGCCTGCCTGACCCGCCGTATCCGTCGGCGGATACTGCAGCGGTTCAATCCCGTCCAGTACCAGCAGCGTTCGCTGCTGCCGCACCAGACCCGCCAGACGCTCGCCGCGTTCCCACGCTGAACCCACCGCAGGATCCGCGTCACCAAAAAATCGCAGGGCTTCTGCCAAAAACAGGTCAGCACTGGTCTGCCGGGATTCACCCGTGCCCTGACTGTAAAAAGACCAGTCAAAATACCGCTGCACGCCCAGCCAGCCACGGTCAACAAATCGCGTCCGCACCCAGTGCGCCACCAGCGACGTCTTACCCACTCCACCCCACGCGACCAGCGTACACACATTCGCGCCCGTGTCCCGCTGCCACTGCTGATCCAGCCACGCCAGCTCAGCGTCCCGACCAAACAGGATCGCAGGAGCATGTCGGCTGAGCCGGCTGACACCAATCAGCGGCCGCTGAGCCTGCACAGTCGCCAGCTCGACAAGGTTGTGACCGCTGAGCACCGAGGGGACCGCCGACTGATCAATCCGCACCGGCAACACCTGCCTGTTCAGCCGCCGCGCTTCCAGAATCTCGCGTTCCACCCACTCTGACTGCGCCGAAAACTGCGACAGCACCAGCACAAACACATCGCAGGCCGCAATCTCACCCAGGATCCGCTCCCAGAAACGTTCGTCCGGCACCAGCACATGACTGTCATTGAAGATCGAATCGTATCCCAGCCCTTTCAGAAACTGCGTCAGTTCCCCGACATAGCGGTCATCATGACTGCTGTGGCTGATAAAGGCGCGTCTGGATGGGCTGGCTGTGTCCGGCATGCCACCAGCATACCCGCAGCAAATTTCCGAATCCAGTTGCCCGTCGCCCGGAAATTGCAGAAAAAGATCACCATTCCCTGCTGCCACAGAACACCGATGGCCACCGTTGATTCAGACTCTCTCACCGGGGCGGCAGTCTGCAGCACCGAACGGTGCACCTGGGCTCCCGGCAGCTTACAGCACCTGTCCCCACTGCCCACCTCCAAAAACTATGCCCATTCATTGCCACTCGTGGTTCACGCACCCCTACCCAGCCCCTGATAACACCCCCGGACAAAGGGTTGTCCGACGTTCTACACTATTGTTCACTATTCAGCAGCCTGATCCCGATTTTTCCCTGCCAATTCGTACACTCTAAGCCCCCTTCCCGATTGAATTTCCCCTCGCACCCAGGTAACACTGACCAGGCGATCCCACAAGTGAACACATCACGCAGCGGTGGCAGCATTGCTCAACCACCCTGCCCGCACCAACCACTGACCAGTCGAATGCTTTCCACCCTGCACCTGCAAAATTTTCGTGGTTTTTCCGACCATCGTCTGTGGCTGCGGCCGCTGGCTGTGGTGGTGGGCCAGAATAATGCCGGCAAGAGTACTCTGATTGAGGCGTTGCGGACTGTGGCCGAGATTTTGCCCCGGCTGAGTCGCGGGCGCTGGGTCGAGCCTACGCCGCTGTTTCGGAGGCTGGGAGTCACAGCGTCGGGCGTGCTGCTGGAGCTGCCAGGTGCGGTGCGGGCAGCGACCGTGTTTCACCGGTACGGTTCAGCACCGGCTGTGCTCGACGCGACCTTCAGTTCCGGCGGACGTCTGCAGCTGGTCCTCGCCGATGCGCAGACTGCCTTTGCGATTGTCACCGATCCGGCCGGCCGCACGATCACCAGTCGCCAGGATCTGCCGCAGGCGGGCCTCGGCCACGTCATGGTGCTGCCACAGCTGGGTCCGCTGGAGGAAGACGAAACGACGCTCAAACAAACTTACGTCCGCCAGTGCCTTGATACGCACCGAACATCCCGTCAGTTCCGCAACCAGTTGCGTTACCAGCACCCGCAGTACCCGGCCTTCGTACAGCTGTTTCACGACACCTGGCCGACAGTCCGGATTGCAGGATTTGACAGTATGGCCAGTAATCACGGCGATCCCCTGGCGCTGTTGCTCAGCGAAGACGGTTTTGTGGCAGAGGCGGCTGATTTCGGCCACGGGCTGCAAATGTGGCTGCAACTGGTCTGGTTTCTCAGTCGCGTCCCCGAGCATGCGACGGTCGTGCTGGACGAGCCGGACGTGTATGTCCATCCGCGGCAGCAATGCAGTCTGATGGAAATACTGCGTCGCCGCAGTGCTCAGACGATCCTTGCCACGCATTCGCCGACAATTATCAGCCAGAGCACTCCGGACGAACTGCTGCGGGTGCACCGTGCGACGGCCGAATCTCAGCCAGGTCTTTCGGAATCGCACCATCAGCAGCAGATTGCCGCGGCGCTTGAGCACCAGCGACAGCAGGCTCTGCAAGGCAGTATCGCCCGGGTGGCCGACGCAAAACCACCGCAGCGAAGTGCGTCAGAGGAGCACGGGGCTGAACAGGCAGACAAACCGCTGCGCACGGCTTGCATCGAAGTCAAGGTTTACGAGAACGCAGCGTTTACAGCAACAGATTCTGCTGGTAACGTGGTATTGCAGATCGCAGCTCGTGGTTCTGCCACAGGCAAAAAACTGAAGGAAATTGTTGACGTGGAACCTCTCACCTTGCTCATTCAGGAACCAGAAAATGTGGAAATTCGGATTGACGGCAACCGGTTACACGTGAAAAACAACGAAGTGTTCTCTTTGAACTTGTGTAACTTCCAAATTGGCAATAATAACGGGACTACATAATGCACAAGATTAAATCCGATTTGCGGAAAACCCTCTCCTCCAAATCGCTTGCACTTCCATATGCTCTCAAAAGTAGACTCAACCCCTAGCAGACGGGCGATTGCTTGGAAGCACCCCTACTCTCCACCACACGTAGGTTAGCCCATGTTTGCACGCAAGCAGTCTCCCACACGCACCTGATATGCCCCTCCACGAATGTTATTATTGCTAGCGAGACTCTTTCTACCACGGTGAGACATTACAATGGACGAAGTGCTGAAGGCCAGATTCACATCCGAAGAAATCTCCATGGCTGCTTTAATTGGCAGTCGTACACCGACGTTTGCTGAAGCGACACTTGAACTCTTTCGTAGCCTTGGTGATCCTCTGCTAAGCATCTCAGAGGTGATTGATTTGCTCGCAGTAGCTCAGTCCAAAGGCGAAGCAACAGAAACGCTCGACCAACTGGTTGCGGATGGCAAACTCCAAGGATCCAGTACGACAGTACGACCACTGGATGCCGAAGAATGCAAGTTATATCGAAGGGCTGACGTTCGCCACGAACGCCTCCGACTGCAAGCGCAAGAAGCCAGACTCGGCGACGGAGGAAGCCGCTTTTTATTCACCTGCGATGGAAGGATTATTCGCGCTATCGCAAAGGTTGACCGCCTTGACGCAATCGGTGGAACCGGGAACCAGCGTGAGGAGGTTCGGAAGCATGTGAAGCAAATCGCGACTGGCATTGAGAATGGAAATCAGATTCCAAATTCAGTTCTTCTGGTGATACTCGAAG
>JBJTPZ010000811.1:0-1001 GCA_046075365.1 Planctomycetaceae bacterium | reverse complement strand
GGTTTGATCGAGCATACCGATTCTGTGGCGGGAAGTCATGAGCTGCACAATCTGGCTGCTGACAAAGAGTTCGTCACGGCGAGTTCTTCCGTGTCGAAGCAGCATTTCATAGAAGGCACCGAGTTCTGAGACAGGTCCTCGGAGATTGCCTCCGGCGGAGGGACTGACGATCCAGGGTGCTTCTGATGAGGGACTGTTTTCAAGTTTCCCCTGTTGTCGTTCGTAGAGCTGGGGCAATCGGACAGCGGTTTCCGGGTGTTGCGGCTGCCGGATACCACACGATGAATTGTGCATATCGAGTGGTGTGAGCAGTCTGTGCTGCAGAATCTCTGCAAACGAGTTCATCTGTGGTGTTTTATCATCTGCAAGGACGCGGATGATTTCTGCGAGCAGGAACCAGCTGCTTTGCGGGTGGTATGCGGCCGTGCCGCGCGGCAGCTGGCAGGGAGTTCGCAGGATAGTGCTGAGGCTGTCATTCCAGGATGCGTGAGGCCAGCCTGTGTCAATGGTGGGGAAACCGGACGTATGTGTGAGCAGTTCGTGAAGAGTGATCTCTGCTTTATCGGTGTCCCTTGCATTGGGGAGCCATGCTGCGATGGGCAGGGAAAGCTGTTTGTCCGGTTGGCTGAGGAGTTTGAGCAGCAGCAGGGCGGTGAGCGGTTTACCGGCACTTCGCCATGGCATGAGAGTGTTGCTGGTGAGTGGTCTTCCGGGGGCCGCAGATCCGAGTCCCGCATTGAGCAGCGGCACACAGTCGACGGACACATAGATCTGCAGTCCGGTATGCAGTCCCCGGGCTACGCCATCCTCGAATGCAGCAACAACTTTCGGAAATCTCTGCAGATCTGTGAGCATTACTATTGGCGGAAGGCGTAGCTGTGTTTGGGCGGGATCGGAACGGTCAGGGTTTTACGGGGATGCTGAGCGTGACGGAGGCTGAGGCCATTGCGTCGGGGTCATTTCTCTCCAGCAGGCTGTTTGCCATGACCGAGAGTGTTCTT
>JBJTPZ010000810.1:0-5367 GCA_046075365.1 Planctomycetaceae bacterium | reverse complement strand
CTGCGCCCGATACAACATCAATCTCACTGAAAAACGTCTGACCGAAACGGTCGGCCGGATCCGCAGCCAAAACGTGAAACAGCAAATGCCGAAAACGCCCCAGTGAACCGGCAGCATCAGAAACCTGAACGGCATGCTGCCCGCCAGCAATACCCGCCGAACGACTGTCAACTGTCGCCAGCCTGCTCCACCCGGTCAGCCCGGCAAGGTCCTGCACCGCTGCAGGAAACCGAAAGCCAGGTTCTTCTCCAGTGGCCCCATAAAGCGTGTACACCTGCGGAACACGGCCACCGGTATGCCACGAATAACTCACAATTTGCCGGATTTCAGCGGCCTGCTGCAGTTCCAGCACAAGCAAACCCTCGCCCGTCCCGGCAGCAAAGAAAAAATTGGCTCGAGGATCGTCCGAGCTTCGCGGAATGCGACCGTCCGACAAACAGCCTGAACCTCCGGAATTCCGGTCCGGTCGTCCGGCAATCACACGCCACGTACCTTTCGCCGCCAAATCGTCGACAGCGGGGCGAGCAATCCGGGGAAAACTAAACCGCACACCATCAGAGTCCGACTGCACCAGCACGTCCGTGCCGGCATGAACCCGCGACAGCAGGACCAAAAAACACAACACCCAGCCGAACCAGCCCCGCACGGATCTCATAACAGTGCAGCTCCTGAAAGAAAAAAAAGTCGCGGCTGCAGGACGCGACTTTGCGAAGTGTTTCAGGTCGGCTCAGATTGTGCAATCAGAAGTCACCGATAACTTCACCGTCACCCGGGTTGCACAGGCGGCGAATAATGTGCTTGTCCAGATTCTCAGAAAGGAATCGCACCGAACCGTCAGCCAGCACTGCCTGGCATCCGCCTGTATGCAGGCTGAAAGGCTCGTCGTTCGGGCCACAGTTGTTAACATTCCACGGACAGTCGGCCGGACCACCCTTTGGATTGTTATTGTTGTTGATGATGTTTTTGGCATTCGTGGCAGTCATGTTCGGAGGTCCTGAGACGCCGCTGCTGTTGTCCGGATCGGCCCAGCGATTCGGTGCGCTGAAGTTGCCCCCAAACGTGCCCGGTACCTGATTCGCCGCAGAAAACATTTGCGTCGTATCAAGCCCAGGAGCCCCCCCCGTAGGTGTACAGGCGGGCATTGTAGCTGCCAGAGGTCTGGCTGGGACGACCAGAATCTTCGATTACAATCATCGTATTCGACGTTCCGTCCGTCATGTCCCGCATCTTGCGACAAAAGCCCAGTGCCCCGGCACGGTCTGCATTCAACAGACGTGACGGAGTATTCTTGGGATTTCGCAGTCCCGTCACAGGGTCAATGTCCACGTAGGCGATCGGCATGTAATCGGTGATGCCATACCGCAAAGTATCCGGCTTCGTAGTCGCATTGCTGGGACACAGGTAACCAGGCAGATCTACTTTGCACAGCGAAGCATTCGCAGCATTTGAATAGTGAACATTGAAGTTCCACTGGGTGTAGATGTTCACCTGTTCAACATACGGCAGCACGGCGGTGTGCATTGAGATTGGGAAAAAACGCCGATCCACCAGACCCTCATCCGTGGATTCGCCCGAGGATGGAAACGTACCGTACGTCGACTCGTAGTTGTGACACGCCAGTCCAATCTGCTTGAGATTGTTCTTGCAGGACGTGCGTCGAGCAGCTTCACGAGCCTGCTGCACAGCCGGCAGCAGCAACGCCACAAGGATCGCAATGATCGCGATCACCACAAGCAACTCAATCAGCGTAAAACCACGCCGCCTTCGCTGATTACCAACAGAACTCAACATCTTCATCTTCCTTCTGCAAACAGGGAAAAACAACGGCACACCAGGGACAGCCTGCCGCTGCAGCTCGGATCTGAGGAACCGGCCACACCATGCTTGTGAAGTCTTTCTGAAGATTGTGAATTTGGCGTTAACAGATCGTTTTAACGATGAAAAAAAATTGTTTTCCCGAATCAAGGCGCAAATTGATTTCCGCGACTTCACAGCTGTTCTGACGCACAAACAGAACCGCCTTTCAACGCTTTTTTATTGACTTTTCCAACTTCAGTCACCGGCAGCGATCCCAGAAATTCAACCCCGGAAGGCATTTGATGGCGTGCCACACGCGGCTTCAGCCATGACAGCAGCCTGCCGCAATCCAGTGCTGCACCAGCGGACGGAACCACGAATGCACGCAGACGCTGCCCAAACTCTTCGTCGCAAACCCCCACCACGGCCACCGCCGACACCTCAGGATGCTGCTCCAGCACTCGCTCCAGCTCAATCGGATACACATTCTCACCACCCGAAACAATCATGTCGTCGACTCGCCCACACAGATGCAGATCGCCGTCACTGTCTCGACGACACAGATCACCCGTCTCAATCCAGCTGCTGCGACTGACAGTCCACGAACTTCGCACGCAAAGTCGTCCCACTCCTCCGTCGCTGACCTCCCGGTCGGCAGAATCCAGGATTCTCACCGTAACACCACGAATCTCCCGACCAATCGATTCTGGCTTCAGCCCCAATTGCGACGGACCGGCGATCGCAGCAACGCCACCTTCCGAAGTCCCATACAGGTTGAACAGAACTGGACCATGGAGATCAAGGCACTGGCGAGCCAGTGTCGGACTCAGCATTGCTCCGCCGCTGATCACACAGCGCAGTGAGCCCAGAGCATCCGGCTGGGTTTTCAGCAGCCGCTGCAGCATCAAAGGCACGACAGTGATCAGTTCCAGCCTGCCCGCTGCAATCCGCTGGCAAGCCTGCACGGCATCAAAACGCTGCATCAGGTGCACTTCCGCACCATGCAGCACGCCAAGGAACAGCGACGCCAGCCCGAAGCCATGGAAGATCGGCGTACCGATGAAAATCCGCTGGTAACGGTCAAGCTGCAGTTGCGTCAGGAGCGCCAGAAAAGGAGGCATGAAGTTCAGGATGGAAGGTTTTCTGCCCGCTGCCTTCGGAACACCAGTCGTCCCGCCCGTCAACACAACGATACTGCCACTGTACCGCCTGCCCACGATTTGCTTGTCCTGCCGCCCTTCGCGAGACAGTTCATCGACTGAAACACCATTCAGCTGGTAACACGGAATCGCCTTGCCAGCCAGGGCAGCTGCCGAAAAATACTCAGCTAATGGCTGTTCATAAATGTAAAACTTAAAACCAAAGGCTGCATCCAGCGCTCGCAGCTGATCAGGACGTGTCTCGGCGTTCACCAGATACACATGCAGACCGAGCCCGGAACAGGCAAATATGGCTCGCACCGCCACCGCATGATTCGTCACCGCCAATGCAATTTTGGACCCCGGTCGCAGCCCATACCTGTTTTGCAGTACGACCGCCAGATTCTCTGACTGTTCCAGCAGATCGCGGTATGTGACAGACTCTCGGTCATCCACCAGGGCGGTGCTTTCCGGATGCAGACCTGCAGCGAACTTCAGCAGCGTCAGCGGGGTTACCCCGGTTCTCCAGATTGACCGAAAAAGGCAGAACAGGCCTCGGAACGTCAGCAGTCGCATGCGTCTCAGCCTGCAAAACAGTTCTCGCATGTCAGCCCCTTCTTTCCCATCGCAAAAACAAAGTCATCAGAATCTCGATCGGCAACCGCATGACCAGGCATGTCACTTCCGCCACTGGCATCCACCACGGTTTATAGCTGCGGCGGCGCGACAGAATGGCTCGACAGATCAATCGCGCCACCTGTTCAGGCTGCATCGCCGGATACCGATCGTAATGCGCGGTCGGCTGAATCATGCGAGTTCTGACAAGGGGCAGATAAATTGAGGTCGTGGTCACTCCCCGACTGTTCAGCTCGGGGCCGACGCTGCGGAACCAGTGATCAAAGGCCACCTTGGACGCCTGATAGGCGGACCATTTGGGGGGCGGAATCAGCAGCACGTTGATCGCTGAAATATTGATCACCTGACCGCGTACCGCCAGCAGCTGCGGAGTCAGTCCCAGAACCAGCTGCACCGGAGTGAGATAATTCAGGCTGGCTGTGCGAGTAAAATCGTGGAATCGATCAACAGACTCGAAATATGAGCGACGAATTGATCTTCCTGCATTGCTGACCAGGATGTCAACGCCGCAAGGCAGCTCAGATAACTGCTGCAGCAGTCTCTGCACTGCAACCGAATCGCTCAGATCACAGGGGAATATTTCCGCCTGCCCACCCCGCTGCCGCACCTGCTGCTGAACCTGTTCCAGTTTGTCGGCAGTACGGGCTATCAGGATTAATCGAGCACCCGAGTCGGCAAGCAACAGTGCCAGGCTTTCACCTATTCCAAAGCTGGCACCCGTGATGCAAACGGTCCGGCCTGACAGCAAAGCACGCAGCCGGCCGCGGTCATACCACAGTAATGGAAAGAACAGCAGTCGCACAGAACACCCCCCAATACGGGAAAATCTCAGACTTTCTGCATGATGCCACTCTTCTCACGACTTTCGACAATTCGGTCATCAGGCGTTGAGCCACGCACTCTGTCCGCCTATGGTCCCCTTTCACCCTTCATCAGAAAGCCGCCGGCATGAGACAACTGATACTGCTTCGCCACGGTCAATCCATGGTCAATGCTGCCCAACAGACCCGGTCCATCTTTTGCGGCCAGCTCGAAACACCGCTTACTGAAATCGGTCGCCAGCAGGCTCGAGATGCCGGACGTCTTCTAGCAGATTCCAGCAAGTTCCGCATCTCTCACGCCGTCAGCTCGGCCCTCGGACGTGCCGCCGAAACACTCCAGCTCGTGCTCCCATACCTCGCCCCACAGCCACACAGATTTCCTGACGATGTGGCCTTTAACGAACGGTCGCTGGGAATCTTTGAAGGCCGCTCGGAAGACGATGTGCTGCAACAGTTTCCAGAGTACAGGGATGATCCCCGCCTCAGCGCGTTTCGTGCTGATTTCCAGCAGAAGGCACCGGGCGGCGAAAATCTGACCGAAGTCGCCGCGCGAGCTCATGCAGGCCTCTCAAAGCTGATACCGGCCGTCACAGACGACCTGCTGCTCGTAGCACATTGTCAGACCATTCGCTGCCTGATCCTGGCCCTCACGGGCTGCTCTCCGGAAGTGGCCAGGCACCGCATAATTCCAAACGCTCACCCCATCCTGCTGACTGAAGGCTCCCCCGGCTCATGGAAGCTGCAGTCAGCCGATTGAACTGCGAACTTCAGTTTTCATTGAAATTCCCCGAACTTCCCGACGCTCACACTGTCTGTGGTGACAATTCCGCCCGGTTGAAAATTACAGGCAAAGTTACTGATGTGGACCGTCCGGTGGCAGTCAGCTCATCCGCTGGGATTTGAGCCGATCTGTTCCGAAGCCGGGTTGTGACGGGACGCGTCAAAGACTGCAGCTCAGCGGTTGAGCACCAGAT
>JBJTPZ010000809.1:0-3626 GCA_046075365.1 Planctomycetaceae bacterium | reverse complement strand
CGGATAAGCTGGAACTCTTCCCCCTTCCGGAATTTGAAAAAGGTTATGGCTACCGAACCTGGTTCTGGGCACATGCACTGCGGCATCTCACAGAGGACGGAGTGCAGCGGCTGTTGAAGCTGGCTCCCGATGAGCGGATTTTCCCTCATTGCGAGCCAACGAATCCGGTCGATAGTGCAGCCATCGAATTACTCAGCGAAGACGGCCTGCGAATCGGTTACATGCCGTCCTATCTCCTCGACGACGCTCATACGCTTCAAGAGACCTGCAGCTTTTGCGAGATTTACGTGGATCTGTTGAATCCACCCCCCTCTCCCCTTCAGCAACGACTGCTTTGCCGACTGGAATCCTGTTGGCCGGATGGATTCGTTCCATATGCGACCGAACGTTATCAACCACTGTCGGGCGAGGCTGCCGTCGTGCAGCAACCAGTCTTCCACAAGGCGGAATGATCTCCAGCCCAGGGCACCACAGAATTGCATCCGAACTCCACTGGTCACAGCCACTGCTGCAGACAGCACGACTCATAATTTCCCGCGACAAGACGCCACGGGCTGCCCGCCCTCGACTGCTGATCGAAGAATTGCTCCCCACTGCTCAACTGAAGTCTGACAACATCTGCAAGACCAATCCTCACCGCTCACTGCGTTCCCGAGCATCGCATGCGACATCTCAGGCAGCTCAGACAGCTCGGCCGGTTCGTTCGCCCCAGGCAAAGCACGCAACAGTGGACGGCAACTCCGACCTGCCTCTCCTGCACACTCGAGACGCCACCACTCTCCTGTGCAGCACAGCCCATAACGACACCTGAGCAGAATCAGAACGCCGCACGCAGAAACAGGTTGCGCCGAGCCCGTGGGAAGTGCGTCAAAGTGCCGCACCAGTTTATCTCACACGCCACGTAGATGCCCTGACGCATGAACAGGCACATAAACACGCGCCTGAACAGGCACATGAACGACCTCGGTGTTCTGCCCGCCTTTGCCTGGGATGGCGAAACGATGGCAATCCACGAATTCCGGGGCGATTTCCACCTAAGCGAGCAAAGACAATTGAGTGTCGGGTTCGGCAGTGAACAAGCAGGAGGTTCGTTTCGACGGAGCGAAACGCGACTATCAGGGGGCTTATCCAGTCTATACGCCAGCATGACCCAGGCTCTTCATTCGTGAACGCCTGCGAGCAATGCCGGTATCTGGCTCTTGCGAATTGCTTTGATCACACCATCGGATGACTTCCATGGGTCGCCCGGGATGCGGGCGATCAATTCTCCCCAGATTCGTCCGAATGCGGCAATTGCGGACGCATCGTCAAATACAACGCCAGGAGGCAGCAACGGGGCGATATCCTCGATGAGGCTATGGTTGAGTTTCTTGAGCATGCGTTCTTCGGCGTTGGCACGACTGATGGGGCATTCTTCAAGGCCGAGGTAGAAGTTGAAGCAGTCGATGACCTGGAGGCCATCGAGGCCAAGGTGGAGCAATCCTTCGTTGAGGTCGAAAAGATCGCGGTTCTTATTGCGTTGCAAAAACGCCCGCAGTTTCGTTCCGAAGAGTTCTTCTGGCTCAAAGGAGACGACCTGTGTGGCTGCCGTATGCCAATCACTGGCCAGATCAAACGGATAGACCTTCAGGCCGTAGAGGTTCTGGTGCTCCCGTGTGTTGATCTCCACCTTGAGTTTAAGCGGTTTTCCGCCGCCAACTTCGGGCTGGAACCGAAAAACCAGATGGGTAGTATGGGGTGCCTGGTCACGGTTGCATTTTCCAAGCCAGGACAAAGCGTCGCGTACCCCGTCGATGATCTCACCGATCGGTCCGGGTTGAACCTGCACCAGGTCAATGTCCTCGGAGTACCGCAGCGGCTTTTCAAAGAGCAGCTTGTTGATAGCAGTGCCACCCCGAAAGGCAATTCTGCCTTTCAGTTGCGGGTGATTAAACAGATCGCACATGGCCCTGCAAATGATGAGGTCCTGTTCGACCTGCCGCATGTCCGGCCAGGGAGCGTTAGCGATCCATTGAGTAATGTGAGCAAGAGGGATCATTGATCAACCTCCGCTGCGACATTGATGTCAAGTTTCCAGGTCGGGTTCTTCTCGTCTAATTCAGCCAGTTCAGGCACGAGCGGCTTTACGGATGGATCAAGCGGTTTGGATGATTTTGCGAGCTGCGCGAATCGAATGAGTGCCATTGCCTGCCGGTGATGCCCGAACCGTTCCAGGAAGTAGCCCAGACGGCGAACCGCAGAATTCTCGTAATGCTCCGCCGCCCTTGCCAGAATTTTCACATGGGCCCTGCTGCCCAGGTCATGCACCACCTGCGCAGCACCGCCAATCCCGGATGCCCGGTGAAAGTAGCGGCATACATCAAGGAGCGTGAGTTCCAGTCCGGCTATCCTTGCAAAGCCAGCCTCCGTCTTCAGATCGTCAAGCCACTCGGGACGGTTTACTTCGGCGAAGGATGCGGGGCTCTGGTATACGAACTCAATCCGCTGGCGACCAAGTTCGATCCTGGGCAGTTGACGGGGCGAAATCACCTGGAAGACCATCGCCGCCTGGTGAGATGAACCATGGAATGCAGCCGCCCGCAGGAGGGAAATTCGGTAATCTGCTTCGACAAAGGACATGAACGGTCCGATCCACCGCGCAGGATCGGGTGCGCCGAACGCACGCTCTTCCGGCCTGATGATCAGATAGAATCCTCGGCGGGGCGATGCAAGCACTCCCTTTTGCTTCAGGCGGCTCGCGGCCTTGCGGAAGGCATCGCACGACAGGTGCGATCGCTGCAGCGCCTCAGTCTTCGTGAAGTACGCCCGGCCTTGCGCAAGCTTAAAATCTATAAAGAGTTCCAAGGTTTTCATGCCCCGATCATATCACAAAACGGCCAAAAGGCAACCGCTTTCTGCTATGATTGGGGAGCCTTCCTGTTTTGCCGGCTGCCACCAGGCCTGCAGCAGCACCAGCATCTCCGTCGCCTGGCTGGCACCCGGTTGGTGCCCAGATGACGGGCTACTGCAAACAGCACATTCACTGCTGCCAATTTCAGCAGCGCGGCGACCTCCGGCGGCTGAGGCCTGTTTGCTTCCATGGCGAGGCTATGTTCATACAGGGCAGCAGTTTCCTTACGAAGGGCGAGACCCGCCGACGAGCAGTCGCTTTCGCGTCAGTACTTTGCTCAGACAGCCCTGGCAGCGTCCGTGCATGCCGTCAGGCATTTGCCGGAGACCCTGCTTACTTGCAGCCGCATCAGCCTGTCTGATGCGGCTTCTGAAGCATCCAGCCTGACCGAACACCAAACAGTCACCTCTGCGTTTTCACCGCGTCTTCGCGTGAGGCCAGCGGCGATCAACGCACCCTTCCTGCAGCGGCAATCTGCAGGCAGCCAGTCGCAGAGGACAGATCTCGGGCTGGAAAGCCCGAGCTACATCCATTGGCGTTCATTCGCGGTTCAGCGGCCAGCGTTGGAGTCTCACCGTCGGGACCGACAACAGAACCGGATGGACCTTTTATTCGCCCGATGTGGGTCTGCAAGACATGCGTGGTCCGTTCAGCGAGCGTCAAAGGTGTCATAGACCGCGGCGCTTCTGGCACGGAAGGCAAAAACGCCCAGCTTCTCCGTGGAGGTGGAAATTGA
>JBJTPZ010000808.1:0-2045 GCA_046075365.1 Planctomycetaceae bacterium | reverse complement strand
CTCGACGGAATTCCTCGGACCCTTCCAGCGACTGGGATTCTTCCCCATGACTGCTTCATACAGTTCCTGGGTCACTTCATATCGTCCGATCCGAAATTCACCGCCGATTGCCACCTGCACAACCGGCAGCTGGCCTTTGCCTTCGGCCCCCAGCGGCACCGTACCGCCGGCATAGGGCGGCTGCCCCGGCCGGACATCAATAAACTCAGCGGCAAACTTCTGCAGCAGTTCGTCTGCGGACTGAGCCTGTGCTGTGGGGAACGACAGCACCAGAATACTGAGCCACAGCAGGATGCGGAACGAGGCTGTCATACGCAGGGCGCTTTCATGAAGGAGTATGTCTGGAGGCGATGGTACGCGTCAGAAGCGTACAGAAAGATCCACCAGGACGCCACAAACAGGCGAGGGTGGCTGTACAGATTGGCTCGGGGCAGAGAGGGTGTGAGCTAAAGATGAACACGCACAAACGTGGATGCACCCTCCTGTGCATTGAGCTGCTGTCATTGGTGTTTGCGGCGAGAAGGGGGCTTGGGGGGGTTAGGGGCGACTTTGCAGGCGTTTTCCTGCGATTGTGACGAATTTGACGATTATGCACGTCTCAGAAAAGGCTGCATCCGGTATCAGGTTCCGAATCAAATGAGTGGGCGAAAGACAACCCAGAATTGTCAAACAGGAGTGAAAACGTGCTGCGTTGGAATTTCTTTTTTACACTTTTGCTGTCGCTGTTCCTCGGGTGCACTCCCGGTATTCGCGTGATCAAGAATCCTGGTGACGATGACAAGGGAGTACGGTATTACCGTCCAAAACCATATTTGATGGTGACATCTGCACAGATAACTAAGGAGACATCGGGTGTCAAAACTACGGAAACGGACCCTCGATCTGTGATCATTGAGGTCAAGTATCTGCCGGATTTCAGTGAAGAGTACTCGATCAATACGACCCCGGGGCTAGGTAGTGCAAACGTTAAGTTGACTCTTACAGAAGGCTGGAACCTGACAGAGGTGAATCAGGATTTAGACAGCAAAGTGCAGGAAACCCTGCAGGCTGCTGCCACTCTTGCAGGAGCCGTTGCTCCCTTGACCGACAAATCGGTGTGTGCTGCGTCGGACGTGCCTCTCGGATTGTATGAAAGTGTGATTGAGCGGGACAGGAGTGGGCGCAAGCAACTGGTTGGCTGGCGTTATGTTGGATTCTTTCCGTGCGGAGCACCAATGGTGCGGTCCAAGTCTGGGGGAGGGGCCTCGGTCGACACCGCCAGTGCCCCGGATCTGTATGGCCTCGTATGGGACACAAATGGCCAAAAAATGACTTTTAAAAAGTTGGAGGATTTGAAACGCCTGACAAGCCAGAGTGATTCAGCCGGTCACTTGCGAGTGGCTCTTGAGCAGAGTTATTTGCAATCGGCAAATGGTCCAACTTCACGAATCGTTTGCATTGACGTCGACAGTGCTTCGCAACAAGTGATTGTCGTGATTGAGACAACTGATGCGGAAGAAGCTGTTCTGGGAAGGGTCACACATTGCATTCACGAATCTGTATCATCGCTGAACAGCTATGAACTGTGTTTGAAAATCGTTCGACCTGTGGTGAGGGAATCGAACCTCGAGGGTGCGGGGCAGGCGTCCTTGTAGCGGTCACTGAGGTTGAACGAAGATAAGCAAAAAATCTGTTGCTTTTTGAGCTACGAAAGTGCACAACTAAGTGGCTTTAGCGGGATTTGCTGACACGCACGGAAGCCCAGTCTCGTGACCGCAGACGCTGCGAAGAAAAGTCTGTTGTTATGTGCGACTCACCACTATGCAGCGACAGTCTCCGTGCTTTTGACGGGTGTGCCGGGGCTGGAAAGCCCGAGCTGCCCTGCCGGCCACTGACCAGTGGCACTCGATCATGGTTGCCAGTTTTCATTGAAGAATCCAGCGGCGGCGATACGGCCGGGCCAGACAGAATTGGGCGGGGTGGTCAGGTCTACCACCGCCCAGTCCGGCAGCATGGGGACCTGTCGAGCATTGTTCAGGTAGGCGTAGTCCCGAAACGTAAAGCTG
>JBJTPZ010000807.1:0-17071 GCA_046075365.1 Planctomycetaceae bacterium | reverse complement strand
CGGTGATCTGGTGATCTACACGGTGACGAAGCAAAGTCCCCACCCGGGGCCTCGCGCACGCGGCATTCAGCCGTCGGAAGGCGGTGAGGACTATGCGTATGTAGTGGACAAGTTCTGGATGGTTCTGGAAGTTCTGGGCGGTGACCAGGTTCTGCTGGCGACTCGGCGGGGCAAGCGTCGTACGGTGCTGGTATCCGATCCGATGCTGAAGAAGGCTGGCTGGTGGCAGCGGCTGCGTTATCGCAGTCGTTTTCCGGGTCAGGAAGTGCTGTCAGAAAAGTCGTCGGGCGAGGTTTGACGGCATAAAAATTGGACGGCAACAGAAAAGGGACAGCCAGTGGCTGTCCCTTGCGTTTGCTGGGTCTGAGCGGCCGGCAGTTGCTGGCTCGCTCGGTACGGCGTGATCACTGTTGAGTTGCTGCGGCGGGTTCAACAGTCCCGCGTGATTCACCTGTCAGGAAGTTGTCAACGCGGGCTTTTTCCTGCAGTTTTTCGAACGTTTCACCGACCATTCGCTGGACTTCGCGTTCTGTGAGATCGGCGTGCAGCTGTGCTTCCACATCAGCCATATCGTGTTCGACCGGTTCTGTGAGTCCTTCGAACTTCAGGATGGCATACTGGCTGGGTCCCACCTGCACGACACCGGAAAGTTCTCCGGGCTGTTTCATGCGGAAGGCGGCAGTTCGCAGATTTTCGTGGGCGCCTGAATTTTTGCGGATTGGCGGGATGACTCCACCGAGTGCCCGACTGTTGGGCTCCATGGAATAATCGCGGGCGAGGCTTTCGAAGTCGTCTGGGTTATTGCGTGCTTTTTCCCAGATTTCAGTGGCTCGGCGGACATTATCGAGCACGATCATGCGTGCCTTGACTCGCGGGCCGTAGTTGTCGTCATAGGCCTGTTCGATCATTTCGCGAGTAATTGTGACATCGCGACCGGCCAGCTTTCGCAGTGCCAGCATGGGCCAGATAACATCACGGCGATATTGCTGAGGAGTCAGTTTTCGTTCGGCTTCCAGCATCTTGTACCACTGATCGACGGCGAGGCCGAATTTCTTGGAGATCTCGAGAATTTCCTGATCGACTTCTGACTCTGACACAGTCAGGCCTCGTCGCGAGCATTCCTGCTGGATAATGAGCCGATTGACCATATTTTCGAGGACTTCTCGTCCGTGTCGTTCGACGCATTCGCGTGCGAGTGCATCCCAGGTGATGGATTCACCGTTGACTCGGGCGTAGGACGGTTTTGTGGGATCGGCACCTTCGGCGGCGGCGACTGGTCGTTTTGAGGGTTGTTCAGCGGCGTGACCGTCTCGAGCGCGCCACACCTGCATGCCGACTCCGCCTGCCAGCAGAATGATGGCGGTACCGCCGAGCAGCAGTCCGGCGCGACCGGATCTGGCGGCGGCGTGTGCGGTAACGGGGGCGGGGACCTTGTCTTCCATGACCAGACTCCGAATTCGTCAGAGAAAAATTGCGGCAGAATCGGCGCAGTGGTCCGAAACGGGCACTGTGTCTGGGTGAGGTTATACGGGGTTTTTCAAAAAAACGTCAAGTTCGCTTTTTGGCTCAATCTGCGGGTGGTCAGTGTTTGAGAAATCGCCATTTTCTGCTATACTACCGGAATCTTGCAGGTCTGCCATAACTTGTTATTGCAGAATGTGTTACGTTCGGGGGCCGGGATGTCGCCCGAAAAATTCTGTGGCAGACGATCAATCAGGAGTGCTTCAGCTTGTCTACCGACGGTTCTGCCGGCGATTCTTCTGCATCGTCTGATGTGCGTGTATTTCGGACTGACATTCAGTCGGAGATGCAGACCAGTTACCTGACGTATGCGATGAGTGTGATAATTAGTCGTGCGTTGCCCGACGTGCGGGACGGTCTGAAGCCGTCTCAGCGGCGTATTCTGGTGGCGATGAACGACCTGAATCTTAGTCCGGGTGCGGGGCGCAAGAAGTGTGCCAAGATTGCGGGTGACACCAGCGGCAACTATCACCCGCATGGTGAGGGAGCGATTTATCCGGCGCTGGTCCGCATGGCTCAGGACTGGGTCATGCGAGAGGTGCTGATTGACAAGCAGGGCAACTTTGGGTCGCTGGCCGGATTGCCGCCGGCGGCCATGCGATACACGGAAGCTCGTTTGTCTTCGGCTGCGGCAGAGATGTTGCGGGATCTGGATCGCGAGACTGTCGATTTTGCTCCGACCTATGACAATGACCGTCTGGAACCTGTGGTTCTGCCGGCGCGGTTTCCGAATCTGCTGGTGAATGGTTCCAACGGGATTGCGGTGGGCATGGCGACCAGCATCCCTCCGCACAACATGGCGGAAGTTTGCGAGGCTGTGATTCGGGTGATTGATCGTCCGGATGTGACGCTGGACGAGTTGCTGGACATCATGCCTGGTCCGGACTTCCCGACGGGCGGGATTATTTGCGGCGGGATGGGAATTCGGCAGGCATACCTCACCGGCCGTTCGACTCTGACGCTGCGGTCGCGAACTCATTTTGAGACTGAAAAGAATTCGGACGTGATTGTTGTCACTGAGATCCCCTACATGGAGACTCGTGACCGCATCCGGGAAAAGCTGGAGCTGCTGGTTGCGGAAGAGCGGATCAAGGGTATTTCTCGCATTGTTGACCTGACGGACCGCAACGTTCCGCCGTGGCAGGTGCGTCTGCATATTGTGCTGAAGCGTGATGCTGACAAGGACGTTGTCCTGAATCAGCTGTATCAGTTTTCGCCGCTGCAGGCCACAGTCAGCGTGATTCTGCTGGCACTGGACGGCAACCGTCCGCAGCTGATGACAGTCCGCATGCTGCTGGATGCGTTCATTCGGCATCGCGTGGATGTGATTCGCCGTCGCACCGAGTTTCTGTTGCGGGAGGCTCGGCGGCGCAAGCATACCGTTGAGGGTCTGCTGCTGGCGCAGACGGACATTGATCGAATCATCCGCACGATCCGTGAATCTGCCAGCCGTGCTGCGGCCCGCGATGCACTGCAGCAGGTTGCAATTCCTGCGCCTCTGGTGTCCCGGGCACTGGGTGAGTCCGGCTATGCTTCGTACATCTCGGAAAATGGCGAAGCGGCAGAGTACTTCCTGTCGGCCAATCAGGCCGAAGCGATTGTGTCGATGCAGCTGGGATCGCTGGCCAATCTGGAACGCGAGAAGCTGGCGGCCGAACATCAGCACCTGCTGGACAACATTTCTGAGTACCTGCGCCTGCTGTCTGACGAGGCAAATCTGCGAGCGGTGGTTCGCAGTGACATGGAAGAGCTGCGGGCTCGGTTCCCGGATCGTCGCCGCACCACGATCTCTGAAGAAGAGCTTGGTGATTACGACAAAGAGGCGCTGATTGCCGAGCAGCCGATGGTTGTCACACTGTCGCAGCGTGGCTACATCAAACGGACTCCGCTGGACGTCTACGAGGCGCAAAATCGTGGCGGCAAGGGAATTCGTGGTGCATCGACGGATGAAGAGGATCCGATTGCGCACCTGTTCGTTTCCAGCACCCACGATTTTCTGCTGTTCTTCACAGATCGCGGACGCGTGCACTGGCTCAAGGTTTACGATCTGCCTCTGCAGCCTCGCACGGGCAAAGGGCGGGCGCTGGCCAACCTGCTGGAATTCGAAGAAGGGGAGGGCGTAGCCAACTGCTTCAGCGTCCGGCATTTCCCTGATGACAAGTACCTCGTCATTGCGACTCGCCAGGGCATCATCAAGAAAACAGCGCTCTCGGCCTACGGTCGCCCGATGAAGGGCGGGATCATTGCAATACGTCTGGACGACGGGGATGCACTGGTGGATGTTCGCATCGTTCAGGGTGATCAGGACCTCGTGCTTTCAACCTCGGGTGGCATGGCCATTCGTTTCAACCATGAGGATGTGCGACCGATGGGCCGTGCAACTCGCGGGGTCAAGGGCATCACGCTTTCCAACGATGAAATTGTCGTCGGCATGGTGGTGGCTGATTCTGACCGCACACTGTTAAGTATCTGCGAGCAGGGGTTTGGCAAGCGAACTCCGTTTGGCATCGCTGAACCAGCACCTGCTGAGCAGGCACTGCCGGACGACGGCCTGACACTGGCTGAGGAAACGGTGGTGTCCGAGATCCCTGACGAGGCGTCGGAAGAGTCATCAGCGGGCGGCAACATGCGATATCGTCGTCAGCGGCGTGGCGGCAAGGGTCTGCGTGATATCAAGACGACGGCTCGTAACGGGCGAGTTGTGGATGTGCTGTCGGTCGCTGATGATGATGAAGTCCTGATGGTGACGTCGCGCGGGAAGATCCAGCGAGTCCGTGCTGCTGACATCAGCACCATCGGCCGAAATACTCAGGGCGTTCGCATCATCCGTCTGGACGATGGAGACTCGCTGACGTCCTGTGCTGTGATTCCTGGTGACGTTGTTCTGGAGGCGGCGGCGAAGGCAGCAGCGGCTGAACCGCTGGCATTGCCGCCGGCGGCCACTGAGGTTCCCGCGGTGCCCCCTGCTGCAGAGGCCACCAAAGAGACTGAAGAACAGAACTGATCCGTTCAGGGACGTCGAGCACTGACTGTCAGACCCGGTCCCTGCCGGCACCATGCCAGCAGAATTGCGAGCGGTGCTGACAGCAGCTGCGGAAGCAGTCGCGGCTGTTCCGGGTAGCGTTGCAGCCACCTGGCCAGCCGATTTCCCGGCAGGATTCGATTCAGGATAATCCCCGCGCTGCCCCAGGCCCCAATCAGGGTGCGGTGGTGCTCCACTGTAATCTGTTCGAAACCTGCCTGCCGCAGCAGTTCAACGATCGTTGCGGGATCAAAGTGCTGCAGATGTCTTGGCAGATCGAGACTGTACCATGCAGCACCAAACAGGCGGGCCTCGAGACAGGCCGCATTTGGAACGCTGAAGATTACCTGGCCGCCAGGTTTCAGCAGCCGCAGAATCTGCTGCAGTGTCTCGCGGGGTCGCGGGGTATGTTCCAGCACCATCCAGGCGGCAACAAGGTCGCAGGACTGGGGTTCGATATGGGTGGAATCCAGCGTCCCCGTGAATACATTGAGACCTGCTCTGCGGGCAGCAGCGGCCGGTCCATCGCACAGTTCAACACCGCATACGGACCAGCCAGCGGCCTGCAGTTTCACCAGCCATGATCCGCCGGCACACCCAAGTTCGAGGGCGGTGACCACGGAACTGGGCGACGCTTTGCGGGGCAGGGGCACAGGTTGTGTGCGGTCGTCGGTGAGCCAGTAATAAAGTTGCCGCAGCCCTGGCACATACCTGAGCGGCAGCCAGCGGAGATACCATGGGGGCTGGCGGGGCATCTCGGGCTGGCTGCTGCAGGCTGCATCAACTGACATGGTCGGGGCAGCGAGGTGCGGTGCATAGTCCGAGGGGTAGCAGTCGGCCAGACTTTCGTCAGCAGGCTGCGGGTTGAGATATCGGTGACTGCAGCGGCGACAGCACACAACTGTAAAGTTGCCAGGAATCTGGCAGCGCACATCAGTTCCCGACAGCAACGGCAAACAGGCCGGCTCATCACACAGAGGGCATGAGACCGTTTGCAGATTCAGAGCCTTCATTGGCGGCTCCGCCGGTCTGCCGGTCGCTTCAATGTGTCACTGTGAGGGCGTGATAAGTGAGTATTAGTGCCAGTCACGTCGAGTTCTCCACCAGACCTGCAGCAGCAGCGGAGTCTGTACCAGTGCTACCGCTGCAGCATAACCCGCCGCGATTCCGTCAACTCCGTAAACCCAGCCCAGTGCGAGCTGTGCGCATGCTGTTGTGAGATTGGAGGTGACCGAGGCCACAAGGAATGGGTCCCGCTTGTGAGCTCGCACGTACAGATTAGCGCAAAGTCCAGGCTGATTTGCAACAAACCCAAACGCCAAAACAGCCGCGGCCCGCACAGGCAGCAGTCCTGCTGAGAGCATTTTGCCGAGCGGGTGGCTGCTGGTCTCGGCAAACCAGATCACAGCGATAAGACCGGTTGCGGCAAGTGCCATCAGGGCAATTGATATGCGAGCACTCCGAAAAAAAATCCGGTCCAGAGTCGCAAACTGGCGCTCGGCAATCAGGCTGCCAAACAGAGGCCGTCGAGTTTCGACCCATGCCAGTGCGGCACCCTGTGCGGCCGTCAGAATGCTCCAGGTCATCCCCAGCCGCGCAGCGTCGCCTTCCGGCTGTTTGCGAAATACGAACAGCAAAGGCAACTGAATTGCCAGCCAGAGCATGATTCCCTGGACGGCAATCCGCCACTGCAGCGGCAGAATCTCACGACGCCAGTCAACCTGCTGATCAGTGGCAACATCCTGCTCAAACTCGCGGAAGAATTTGCCGTAGTGGCCATAAATCAGCCACAGGTCGCCTGCCAGTCGCACGGCAGCCGAAAGTACCAGCGTCCACAGTCCGCAGTCCGTGACAAGGCAGATCCAGACGGCGGCGGTACCGGTAACGGCCTGCCAGAAGCGAGTTCGGTTGAGCATTTCAACCTGATGACAGCCTTCGAGGACAGAGAGCCACGGCAGTTGCGTGAGCTGTGCCGCAGTGATGCAGACAAGAGCGAGCCAGGGATATTGCCAGTCAACCGTCGCTCGAAGGGGGCTCGCCGACGCCGAATCGGTGGCCGGCTGACCGCTGAAGAAGAACAGTCCGGAAGGGAGCAGCACGACGAGGAATACCATGGCCGCCAGCCGGTACCATTGTCCCATGCGGCGGCCGAGCGAGATCAGGCGGCTGCGCGAGCTTTGCTGACCGTGCAGCTGGCCATTCAGGAGACTTAACCCGGCCCATTCATGGCTGGCCATGTTGATGATGACAACGTGCAGACCCAGTTCGATCAGGACCTGCATCCCCAGCAGACTGCTGAAGGCATAGTAATAGTCGCGGGCCGCGGGCAGCAGGAAGGCCATCAGCAAAATCTGAGTCACCGGACCGGTACAAACCTGCCAGACGCGAGCAAATACGGAAAATGCGATGGCCCGTCCGAGTCCTGACGCGGGGGGATCTGGTGACGACTTGCCGCTGCTGATCAATCTGTCTGTCTCCATGGGCAGCTGGCAGGGGGAGGAAATCCGCCTGAGTCTGAGGATGTCGAATCTAACGCAGTGTGACTCGCCCAACAATACGCTTTTGCCCACGGCATTCGCTGAAAAAGATGACAGTCTGCAAACGATTTCAGCCCGGAAAGTCAGGTGCAGGTCTGAGGGCGACGGTTCCGCAGGCTGGAAAAACCTGAAAAATTGAAAATGCGTGGCTGCTGAAATCCAAACTGCTGCGGTTTGGAACGCGTTTTGCTCATTTTTTAGCCGGAAACGAATTCCACTTTTGTCGTCTTGTGACCCCATGAAAATGTCTTCCATTTCTCAGCTTTCAAGCCCGTCGATCCTGACGTCGCATGCTGTCTGGCAGGACAGGTTTGCAGACTCTGATCAGGCGGCCATTTGTCCGGCGCTGACCGAGGAGGTCTGGGTTCGTCTGCAGTCGGGGCTTGAGCAGTGGTTTCAGGCCGCCACATGTTTTCTGAACAGCCTGCAGGCAGGTTGTCGTCTGCCACAAGAGATTGATCGTCTGCTGAGTGACCGTCGTCGGCAGCAGCTGGATCGCTGGCGAGCTGTCTATTCTGCGCCGCGCGGCCGTCACGTGACCTGGGCCTGGCCGGGGACTGTGGATCTGATGTTGCAGGCGGATGGTTCCGTGCAGATTATGGACTGCGACTTTGCCCTGCCTTCGGGGCTCGAGCGTCTGCAGTTTCCTGGGTGTCGCAGTCTGGCTGAAAGTCGGGCGAGGCTGTCTCAGTCACTTTTTGGTGCTGGCAGTTTGCCGTGGGGCAGTGGTCGGGCGGTATTGCTGGATCCTGGTTCATCAGGTTCTTCAGGACGCAACAGTGAATTTCTGTCATGGCTGCTGGATGTGCCGCAGGTGACTGCTGTGGATTTGTCTGTGCAGCGCGGCGAACTGACAGTGCAGACTGCCACCGGTCGGTTGCCGGTGGATGCTGTGATTCGGCGCGTGGACGACGAATTGCTGGATCCAAATTGCGGACGGCCCGATTCACTGGTGGGTGTTCCGGGGCTGGTGCGTTGCTGGCAGGCCGGTCAGGTCAGTCTGTTCAATCCGCCTGGTTCCGGACTGTTGCGTCAGCGCAGCATAGCGGCTTTGATCCCGGAATGCATCCGGGTGTTTTTAGGGCAGGATCCGCTGCTGGATTCGGTGTCGACAGCGGACCTTGAGTGTGCTGCAGAGCGAACGCGGATTTTCCAGAACTCGCGGCATTACGCATTCCGCACTGATGATCCCCTGCATCCTGCTCGCCCGTGGTTTGGTGCTGATACGGACGCCGGACTGCGGAATGAACTGCTCAGGCGAATTGAAGCGGACCCGACGCGCTGGATTGCTCGACCTTTACCCGTGCCGAATTCCGGGCGTCGGAGCCTGCGGCTGTTTGGTTCTTTGCATCGAGGATTTCACTTGCTGCCGGGGGCTTTGGTTCGTCCCTGTGAGGCGGACGGCGGGGCTCCTGCAGTCATCAGAGGAGATGCGGCAGCTGATCTCGTCTGGCGCGGGACATTGCAGAGATTGCCTGTTTCAGGCTGAGGACCCCCACAACGACGTGACCGGGAAGCCGTCATCCACGACTGGTACCGGCCTGTTTTCAGCATTCAGGACTCGCAGTTCCGGGTCGATTCCCAGGGCATAGTAAACAGTGGCAGCGAGGTCTTCCGGTCGTACAGGAGTATCCAGTGGCCAGGCGGCATCTTTATCGGATGCACCGTGCAGCGTGCCTCCTGGGATACCGGCACCGGCGATGAGTCCTGAAAACAGTGTACTCCAGTGATCACGACCCCATTGCGGATTGGCTTTGGGGGTGCGTCCCATTTCACCGACGGCAATCACCAGCGTTTCACTGAGCAGTCCGCGATCATCCAGATCCGCGAGCAGTGCTGAGCAGGCCTGATCGAAAGTGGGCAGCAGATGCCGTCGTACATCGTCGCTGTTTCGGTGCGAATCCCAGCTGTAGCCATCGACACAATCGTAGTGCACCGTGACATATCGAACGCCGGCTTCGACCAGCCGGCGTGCCATCAGTGCGGACTGACCAAACAGGTGACGACCATAACGATCGCGCAATGCTTCAGATTCTTCGCGAATATTCAGAGCGGCACGAGTGCGCGGAGACGTCATCAGTGAAAATGCGCGCTGGCGAAATGCATCGAAGCCATCCGGCCTGCCGGATTGCTGCAGAGCCTGCACCTGTATGTCGAACTGCTGCAGCAGTGACCTGCGACGCTGCATCCGTGCGTCAGTGACATCCGCCGGTGACTTCAGATCGGCAATCTGAAACGCCAGTTCGTCATCAGTGCAGTCGCGCCAGTAAGGATTGTCTTCGATGCTGCGTTTTTGGATCGAAGTGGTCAGTGGATTGTAGCGAGGCCCCAGCCAGCCGGCGTGTTCGCCGGGCCTGGGGTACTGGCCCTTTTCCTGTAAGGCTCCCAGCGAATTCGGCAGCACCATGTACGAGGGGAGTTCAGCGGTGAGTCCGAGTCGCTGCTGATCTGAGTATTCAACTACAGAGCCAAGTGAGGGCCAGTCTTTGGGTGTCGGCGAGAATCCGCCGCCCACAGGTACATGCCAGCGTTTGCCGGTCTGCAGGTAGTGGCCTCCGCCGCTGTGATCGTTGAAGGAATGCGAAAAGTTGCGAACGACGCAGTATTTGTCGGAGCATGCAGCCAGTCGCGGCAGGTATTCGCTGATCAGGAGATCCGGGGTCCGGCTGGCAATTGGGCGAAACGGCCCGCGAATCTGTTCGGGTGCCTGTGGTTTAAGATCAAATGTTTCCAGCTGGCTGGGGCCACCAAACAGCAGCATGAAGATGACTGATTTGGCCTTTGCCGGGGGCTGCGAAATCGTCCGGGCAGCCAGCAGCTGCGGCAGCGAAAGTCCGAACAGGCCGGAACCTGCAGACAGGACCTGTCTGCGTGTGAATCCATTGCAGACAGTACGGGGCAGGCCATAAATGGAAAGCATCTGAGCCCTCCGCCGGGCAGAAGTTCGAACGGGCACACAGGCAGGACAAAGTGGCGGGACCTTGAGCCCGCAGTGCACTTAGCCGGTGACATTCTGAGTCAGCAGTCGCCCGCCGGCAATGCTGAGCAGGCAGAATTCAGTGCGAAGTTGCCATTCAGTTGCCGAATGATCCGCCGCGTTCGCCGTGAACCTGCGCAGACGGGCTCATCAGCGGGGACGATGTCGCGGGTGCGTGCCGCGCACGTACATTCTTTGACCGCGATCATGCATTGTACAGCGTGATGGATCAAGGTCTTCGCAATACAAGTTATCCAGTCGTGGTGTGGCGCGAAGGCGATCTGAAACGTCATCAATCGCTGAATAGGCCGCGTCGCTGCCGGGCAGGCACTGGCAACCTGTCAGCAGCCCGGTCAGCAGCAGCAAACATCCAGCAAAAATCGAACGCATTTTCGACACCTTTTCTGAAAGCCGATCCCGCCGCTGCGGAGGCACCGCACATCGGTGGTATCGGCTGCCAGCGGGGCAGCGTCTCGGAAAGGAAGCCAGACAATGTCCGCAGACGGCAAAATCGGAAAACTGAATGCAATCAACCCGCCAGGACTCAGGCAGAATCTGCCGAATGCAGCCTGCTGTTGAGGCTGGTGCCGGAATTCGCGGCAGCCCGCGAGGCTCCCTGACTGTGGCTCAGGGAGTAGCCACAGCATTCGCTCAGCATTACACTGCAGGCAGTACTGTCACAGTCAGCGGCCGTGCAGGCCGCTGCTGCGATGTCAGAGTCGCTGTTGTCAGTGAGATGATTCGTCGGGAGCGTCCGCCATGTGGCAAATCCGGAATGTATTGCCGAAGAGTTTTTATGGTGGTCTCCTGGTGGTGTTCCTGATCGTTCAGGTCTGTGCGGCTGAGGAATCTGCGGAGGTTTATCTGCGTGGTGTGAAGCCCACACTGAAAGAACGCTGCGTGGCCTGTCATGGTGCGTTAAAGCAGGAGGCCGGCCTGCGGCTGGATACTGCTCAGGCAATACTCAAAGGCGGCGACAACGGAGCAGCCGCAGTGGCAGGCGATGCGGCGGTCAGTCTGATTCTGCGGCGTGTGGAATCGACGGATGAGGCGGAACGCATGCCTCCCGAAGGCGAACCACTGAAGCCCGCTGAAATTGCCGAGTTGCGGAAGTGGATTGTGGAAGGAGCTGCGACGCCGGCGGATGAGCAGGGTGATGAGGACCCGCAGGACCACTGGTCATTTCGTGTCCCGGTACGACCGCCCATTCCCGCTGAAATCGATACGGCCTGGGTGAAGACTCCTGTTGACGCCTTCATTGCCGCGGAACACCGCAGGCTCGGATTGCAGCCGCAGCCTGCCGCCGACCGCCTGACATGGCTGCGACGCGTTACACTGGACCTGACGGGACTGCCGCCGGGGGCTGCAGATCAGCAGGCGTTCCTCGCGGACCAGTCAGATGAAGCGTGGGAACGAGTTGTGGATCGACTGCTGGCATCACCCCAGTACGGCGAACGCTGGGGACGTCACTGGATGGATATCTGGCGATACAGTGACTGGTGGGGACTGGGAGCGGAGGTGCGAAATTCACAGAAGCATCTCTGGCACTGGCGTGACTGGATTGTGGAATCAGTCAACAGTGACAAGGGTTATGATCAGATGCTGCGTGAAATGCTGGCAGCTGACGAGTTGTATCCCAATGATTCTGACAAACTGCGAGCGACCGGTTTTCTGGCGCGGCAGTATTTTAAGTTCAATCGCACGAGCTGGCTCGATGAGACAATCCAGCATACGTTCAAAGCCATGCTGGGAATGACCTTCAACTGTGCCAAGTGCCATGACCACAAGTATGATCCGATTACGCAGGCAGAGTATTACGGTCTGAGGGCATTCTTTGAGCCGTACCAGATCCGTACAGATTCCGTGGGCGGAATACTGGATTTTGAGCGTGATGGAATACCGCGTGCCTTTGACTGCAACCTGACAGCAGAAACATGGATCCACATTCGCGGTGATGACCGCAATCCGGATCTCAGTCGCCCGATTGGTCCTGTGGTGCCGGCTTTCCTTTCGGTACCGCTTCCAGCCATAGAATCTGTGGCATTGCCTGCGGAAGCCATTCAGCCCGGTTTGCGGCCTGAAGTGCTTGCAGCGCTGCGGGCTGCTGCGGTGGAATCCGTTACAAAAGCTCAGCAGAATCTGCAGTCGGCGCGGGAGCTGGAAGAGAAGATCAGACTGGCCTCTCTGACGCCGGCAGAACCGGTACCGGTGGAGCAGCCGGCGGTTCTGCTGGAAGAGGACTTTGCGAGCTGGCCGGCTGATCGCTGGAAGGTCTCTGGCGGAGCATGGATGCCGGTCGATGGTGGCCTGAAGCAGACTCAGACGGGTTCAGCCGAGGCTTTGCTGCAGTTGCAGCAGCCGCTGCATGGGGACTTCGAAGCACAGCTCGAGTATACTCCGCTGGACGGCGAACAGTGGAGATCGGCTGGTCTGCATTTCGATGTGCTCAACGGCGATCGATTCACTGTGTATCTTAGCAGTTACGCGGCAGGTCCCAAGGTGCAGATCGCGTGGCGTCAGGGCGGCGTACAGGACTATCCTCCGGATGCCATGCAGCAGAGGAAAGTGGATTTGAATCAGCGGCAGCGACTGACAGTCCGCGTGCGTGGCCAGCTGCTGAATGTCCTTGTCAATGACGAGCTGGCTTTGGTGAAGACTCTGCCGTTTGCCAGACGCAGCGGCAGTCTGGAACTGATGGCATTCGACTGTGTCGCCATTTTTCATCGGCTGAAGGTGAGCAGTCTGCCGGCATCCATAAAAATGCAGGGTGCTGCTGTCGAGCTCAGTCCGGCTGCGGCTCTCGCTGCGGTGGAAGCTGCAGCGAAACAGCTGCTGCGAGCTGAAGCGGAGGAGCGTCTGATTGAGCTGAGGGCGGCAGCTGAGCTGGCGGCGATTCAGCAACCGGAGACGGCAGCGGCTGCCAGTGCTGCTGCGGCAGCCGTGACTGCTGAACGGGCGGCAGCAATTCTGGCAGCGGAAGCGGCTGCTGCGGAGGCGCGGCGAGTGCTGGCAATGGCAATCCCTGAGAAACAGGCCGAGCTGACGCGGGCGGTGGAACAGGCTGATGCAGCAGTCGCCGGGCTCAGGAACAGCCCGTTACCCGCTGCGTGGACAACTCTGACCGGTGCATTGAAGACACTGGAAAGCAACCTGGAAACTGAAGAGTCACGCCGTCGCCCGTTTCCGCGGACCAGTACCGGACGACGCAGTGCCCTGGCTGCGTGGATAACGTCGCCACAGAATCCATTGACGGCTCGAGTTGCGGTCAATCATCTGTGGGTGCGGCATTTCGGTCGGGGGCTGGTGCCGACCGTTTTTGATTTCGGCCGCAAGGGAGCTCGCCCCACACATCCTCAGCTGCTGGACTGGCTGGCAGTCGAATTGCTGGAACATAACTGGAGTCTGAAGCATGTCCATCGGCTGATTGTGCTTTCCTCGACCTATCGGCTGTCTTCCACCGCATTGCACGCCAATGCAGAAACCCTGCAGGCGGATCCGGAAAATCGCTGGTACTGGCGCGGGACTGCCGTGCGTCTGGAAGCCCAGAGCGTTCGTGACAGTCTGCTGGCACTTTCGGGTGAGCTGGACCTGACCCTGGGCGGCCCGACGATTCCGGCTGGCGATGAGTCCTCGCGACGTCGCAGTCTGTACTACTTCCATTCACACAACGAGCATCAGAAGTTTCTTTCGATGTTTGATGATGCAAATGTTCTCGAATGTTATCGGCGCGCTGACAGTATTGTGCCGCAGCAGGCACTGGCGCTGGAGAACAGTCCGCTGGTGCAGCAGGCGGCAGCGAAGACTGCAGTGATACTGGCGGGTGAGGCTGCGAAGCAGCCGGGGCTGTCAGGAGCCACCAGCGGGCCGGAATTTGACCGCCAGTTCGTGCAGCTTGGTTTTCGGCGAATTTTGTGTTGCGAGGCTACTGAGGCGGAGTTGCAGGCCGGGCTGGATTTTCTGCAGCAGCTGCAGGCGGATGCTGGTGCTGCAGATGAGTCTGCGATCCGCAGAGCGCAGGTTGCACTGGTGGTGGCGCTGCTGAATCACAACGACTTCATGACAGTGCGTTAGCAGTTACGAAAGCGGAAGAAAAAAGGGACCTGCGTATTCCGCAGGTCCCCGGAAGCTTTTCTGTCTGACGACGCAGAACGTCAGAACATACTGCCGATGGTATCGAGGATCGCTGATGCCGGAGCAGCCGTGTCAGGCTGAGTCCAGATCCACATGGTGCGAATCAGTTCGACACCGACAACCGCACAGGCCACCGAGATGACAGCCGAGAAGCCGATCATGGTTTTGACGGCGATGCCCCAGTCGACATCAGCACGGCGAGCATAGACGGCTGGTCCGCCGGAGACTGTTGTGCCACCAACCTCGAATCCCTCTTCGTCGCCGTCGCCATCGGCGGATTCGGCGTCGTATTCGTCGTAAGATTCGTCGTCGTAGGATTCGCTGTCGTCGTAAGACTGGTCAACGACTTCATCGTCGTCCCCGGAAGCTGAAATTGTTCCGGCAGCGATGGTTTTGGAGTCAGCGGGATCATCATCAAATGTGAGCACACTGGTGCTGGTGCCGACGCTGTCATCATCGTCAAGTCCGGCCAGTTCAAATTCGCTTTCGCGACCAGCCAGCTGTGACGGCACTTCCAGTTCCGTTGTGGCACCGGAATCTGCGAGTGCTTTGCGGGCGCCGGGGATGGCCTGCATTGGCATCGTTCGGCTCATGTCGGCGGGTGCCGGACTGGGCGCATCCAGATCGAGATCGAGAGAAATTCCTGAGTCGCCGGCGTCGAGTGAAATACCACTGTCGTCAGCTCGGGTCTGGCTGTCAAAGCTTTCGAGGCTGATACCGCTGTCGTCAGCGGAGAGGCTGATGCCGCTGTCAATCTCGGCCAGCAGATCGTCGGAGTTCAGTCGTGCGCCGCTGCCGGCAACTTCGAGACTGATACCGCTGTCATCGCCGGCTTTGGTGGATGAGCTGCGGGGAATAAGTTTGAGATCGCTGTCGGGTGGGGCCAGTCGGATGTCGCTGTCTGTGCGACCCTGCGCGGCAGACAGTTTCACGTCGCTGTCACTGTCACTGCTGAGGATATCTGCGCTGAACAGCTTCACGTCGCTGTCAGAATCCGGAACAGCAGTCTGCTTGTCCAGTTTGGGGCCAGAGTCACCGCTGAGTCGAACATCGCTGCCGGAATTCACGAGGTCACCCAGATCGTCGTCGGCAGGGTCCGCCATCAGGCGGACGTCACTGTCGGACGATGACAGGTTAAGACCGCCGTCAGCGCTGAGCATTGGCATGTCGGGGGACGAATCGGCCTGCTGGGAACGGCGGAACTCGTCAATGTCCTGCTCGCGAAACTTCCAGCTGCCGCGGTCCTGAAAACCACGCAGGTCACCCTTTTCGCGGGCACGCCGGACGGCGTCAACGGACATACCGAGCAGGCTGGCTGCTTCTTCAAGGCTGAGGTATTTTTTTGCCATGATCCGGAAGTCTCCAACGGACGGGCCTGGCAGGCCACAATGACAGGAGGACAATATGCGAACGGGGAATCTGCGATTGAGGGTCTGGCACGCAAATCTTCGCCTGATGCCATATCCTGCGCATTTTTCCTGTTTCGTCAAATTTTATAAGTGAACAGGCGCGACGCAAGCAAGATGTTGTGAAGAGTCAACGAATCGTGCCGGTTTTGACGGCTTTGCTATAACCGCTTCCCGGCGCCGAACCGGCAGATCAGGTGCAATTCGAAGTCTGAGTGAAGTCTGAGGCACCTTCAGACTCAAAAACCGCCGAATTCCAATCACATCGCCAGTTCCCGGTTGCTTCTGTGTGAATACAACGCTAAGAAATTGGGTCAGAGTTCTGAGATGACCTCAATTCGTCATGTTTTCTGGCAGATTTTCTGCCATGTGTTCGGGTGTACAGTATCTGGAGGGGTGTTGAAATGATTATGAAGTTGCAGCAGAAGCCGGCGATGTCCAGCGATCGTCGTGGTTTCACACTGATTGAACTGCTGGTGGTGATCGCAATTATTGCGATTTTGGTTTCGCTGCTGCTGCCTGCAGTTCAGCAGGCTCGCGAAGCGGCGCGGCGAACTCAGTGCAAGAACAACCTGAAAAATCTCGGGCTGGCCGTGCATAACTTCGAAGGCACGTACAGAAGTCTGCCTCCGGGTCAGATTTTCACCGTAGCCGGTTACTCGAATTTTGCACTGCTGGACAACGTTTCCTGGGTTGGCACCATGGCCTACCTGCTGCCCTATCTTGAGCAGGATGCTGTGTATCGTCCGTTTGGCAGTAATTTGAAGATGGATGCCAAAGACTACGAGCCGAACTCGGCAAATGCTCAGAAGCAGCCCTACTTCAACTTCGCCGCCATCAATGCTGTCACCGGGACAACTCTGCCAATGCTGCTGTGTCCGTCGGACAATGCTGAATCGGCCAAGAAGCCAGGCGCTGCCGACTTTACTCTGTGGATGGTGCGTACCGCCGGTGGTCCGCTGTACGGCGGATTTGTGATGAATGACCAGCTGCCTGATCCGGTGACTCGCAATACCGCAGTCACCAACTACGCCGGCTGTGCTGGCCGGCTGGTGGCTTCCGCTGATGAACTGGGGATTGCCACCACCAGCCCGGACTACCGCAACGTCAACGACTACGAGGGCATGTTGCGGATGAACAAGCAAAAGAAGTTTTCGGACATCAATGACGGTCTGTCGAACACGATCATGTTCGGTGAAGTTACTGGTGACTTCACGGACGGTTATAAGGGTGTGGGTCGGCTGCGTTCGTTCTCCTGGCTCGTCGGTCCTCTCGGTATGCATTACGCCGCCAAGTCACTGGCGGGGGTCACCTACGGCGGGACTCGCCCGACGCTTGAAGCTGCCAAGTTCAGCAGCCGTCACACCGGGATTGTGCAGTACACGATGGGCGACGGTTCTGTGCGGGCCTTGTCGGTCAACACAGACGCAGACGTGCTGCTGCGGCTGGGTGGGGCTGCTGACGGCCAGATTGTGTC
>JBJTPZ010000806.1:0-13905 GCA_046075365.1 Planctomycetaceae bacterium | reverse complement strand
CCAGCCTCGGTTTTTTACCGATGGCACTGTCAACCAGTGACGGTGCTGAAATGCAGCGACCGCTGGCCACCGTTGTGATTGGCGGGCTGATGACTTCGACGCTGCTGACATCGCTGGTTGTGCCGGCAATTTATCCATGGTTCGCCGGCGGCCTGCCGCTGACCGACGAAGGCGGAGAATCCCACTAAGCAGCGCGAGCCGAACAATCTCAGGAGCCTGCAGCGGCAGCGCAGGGGCAGCGTCGCACGCGGTGCCCGCCCCCCGCTCCCTAACGGTCGCGGCTCCTTCACTGTTGCGGCTCGTGGCTTCGCGCGCAAGGCAAATGGCCTGACGAGCCCTCATGCAGCGACGATCAAGGGGGACCTCACCCACATATCCTCGTACTCGTACACACCGGACAACGGCGGCAACCGCAGAACGCGAAAAAATTCGAGTACGAGCACGAGTACGAGTACGAACGACGAACGAGTCGAACCGCGACCCTGCCTCATCAGCGTCCATCTGCGTTTATCAGCGGTGCAAAAACCATCAGCTGTTCCAAACCACAGAATGCGCTTTCAGCCCCCTGCGTTTCCCTTCGCGGCTTCGCGGCTTCGCGTGAGGCAAACAACCTGCCGAGTCTTCCTGCAGCGGCGGTCACGGGTGGGACACACCGCTTACCCTCACCACATCTCCCATTGCCAGGGGCGAAGAGTGCTCTGGCGCTCTTCCGCAGCAAAAAACACAAAATCCTCCCCTCGCCCCCAACGGGGGAGAGGGGTCGGGGGTGAGGGGGCAGCCACCCTGGAAAGCCACCCTGAACAACCACCACTCGGGCCTTCAACAACGCAGAAGACAGTGCTCGGGCTGGAAAGCCCGAGCTACGGAAGTTGCCAGCGAGTGTGCACAAGGCAACTCTCAGTTTCCTCTCGACCCTTCGCGGTTCCCTTCGCGGCTTCGCGTGAGGCAAACAGTCTGCCGAGCTCTCAAACCGCGAAGCGGCAGTCACATGGCACAGGAGCCGGACGCAAAAAAAATAACCACCAGCCCCGCGGTGCTGATCCGTGAAAATCCGTGTTCATCCGTGGCACCCCGCGGCCAGCACAGCGCGCAAAGAAAAACCTTCGAAGCTATTCACTTCGAAGGTTCATCTTTGCAGCAAGGTCTCTCAGGCACTTGCTGTATCGCCGGCTCGGTTCTCAGGCGAGCCGCCTGTCTCTCTGAACTTGCCATCGCTTTCTCAAGGCGACAGCCGGGTTTCGGGTTCTCAGGCCAAAACCACTTTTGCTCTCATCGGATATTGTATGCAACCACTGTGCCAAAGTCAAAAATCGACGGCGATTTTCCAATACGAAATCCTGGTGAAATTCCATAAACGCTGAATTCACAGCAGTTTGCGCCACACAGCCGGCTGCAGCGAAGGCTTCAAAAAATTTTCGCACCCACCGCCTGCCCACGCTGTTTGTAAGTTTTACAACGCCCCCAACAGTCCGTGAATTGTAAGAATTACAATCCACCCCGGTTTTACAAGCAGCCGCAAAATGCTCACGGAGAACCTCACGCAAAGGCTGGATGAAAAGCCTAATAAAAAGAAAGATCTCCTATCAAATGATACCGGCAGCCACCCTGGTCTTGTTATAGGTCCCATGGGCCCTATAGGTCCTATGGGTCCTATGGGGCCTGAAACCCACCCACCACCCACCACCACCCACCACCACCCACCACCCACAAACGCAGCAAGGGCTGCCGCAGTTGCCTGCGGGCAGCCCTTGTCGTGTTAATACAGTCCTCTTTGGTCAGCCGGCAGCTCAGCCGGCTTTACGCAGGCCTTCGGTCATCGGCAGGATGACGGGGCCGGATCCTTCCCGGGCGGCCGCGTCAATGAAGGCTTCAAAAATCTGCAGGTCCAGTGCGGAAGCGGTCGAGCTTTCCGGGTGCCACTGCACGCCCAGACAGAACCAGTCCTCCTCAATCGACTCGTACGCTTCAATAACGCCGTCCGGGCAGGTGGCACTGACGCGGAATCGGTGCGACAGGCTGTTCACGGCCATGTGATGCGCACTGTTGACTCGCACTTCACCCGGCCCGTAGATGGCGTCCAGGCGAGTCCCCGGGACGATTTCCAGCACGTGACGCAGGTTCTGCTCAACCGGATCACGATGGTGCAGGGCGCGAGGCACATCTTCGGGAATGTGCTGGTACAGTGTTCCGCCACACAGCACGTTCACCAGCTGCATGCCGCTGCCGATGGCCAGAATCGGCATCTTGCGCTGAATGGCCAGCTCGGCCACGCGACGGTCAAAGTCCTCGCGACGACGCGGCATCACTCGCACCGAAGGATGCTGATGCTGTTTCTGGCGAGTCGGGTCGAGGTCCAGTGTGCAGCCTGAAAGCACCACGCCGCTGACCGTGTCCATCATCCGCAGAATGTCGTCGTCCTGCTGCATCGGAGCCATCAGAATGGGCAGACCGCCGGCAGCCGACACGCAGTCGTAATAGCCGGTGTTGAACCAGCTCAGAGCCACACCGTTGTATCGTTCCGGACGAAAATCACCGGTTATTCCTACCATCGGCCTGACAGTGCTCATGAATCAGATTCCTTCCTGCAGTTGAGCATTCGGCAGCCACATCCATGGGCTGCCCGTTCCGGCGCAGGAATTCGCGGCAATCTCGACAGTGCACGTGGCTGGGAAACCGGCGTCGCCTGAGCAACGCTGCGCGGACATCCAGCGCCGGTACTGCGAGCGACAGCGGCGGTCGGGATCTGCCTGAGCAGTTCCCAAATCGCAGCAGCACACAACCGGCGACGGACAGCAGCAGATTCCCTTCTGCACAACTGACCGAAATCGTCCGACCCGTTCCTGCGGTCGGCTGATCGTCCCAAAGACCCCCTTCAGGACCGCCCTCATCGCCAGCCATCCTGCGGCGGTGAAAGCGGGCGGAAGCGTACAGCGGCAGAATCTGCCTGTAAACAAGATCCGCCATTTTGTGCCAAATACTTTTCTGGACACAACATCCAGGGCTGACGGGCACTTTGAACCTGTTCGCCCACCACGGCTCGCCACCTTTCACACATTCCTGGCACCTGTGATGGTGCATCCGCCCGTTTTTTGCTGTACAGTGTGGTTTCTGGGTTGCAGACCATGATTCACGGGCCACGGGCAGCAGCGAGACTGGGCGATGCCGATCAAAGTACAGTGTACGGAATGCCAGGCAAATCTGAGTGTTTCAGATCAGGCGGCTGGCAAAGCGGTCAAATGTCGGCAGTGCGGTGCGAAGGTGAAGGTGCCGGGCGCTGCAGCTGCGGCGTCTGCCGGTGCTGCGCCTGCAGGCAAGCCTCGCGGGCCTCGCAGGCCACAGGACCCCGACGATCTGTTCGGCGACATCAACCTGAACCAGCTTGAGGACACGAAGAAGAAGGTCTGTCCGGGCTGTGCGAATCCGGTGAAGGACGAGGACATTGAATGTCCGAAGTGCGGCGTGACGATTGCTACGGGCGTGTTAAGCGATCGGCAGCGGATCAAGCGTGAGCGCAAGGGGCCGCCGCCGGACGAATTCTACCGGGACGTCTGGAAGAACGCGTGGAAGTTCTTTAAGAAGCACTGGACGTATGCGGTCCGCACGACGCTGATCTGGGCGATGTGCGTCAGCATGGCGATTACCTGTGGTTATTCGCTGAACTTTTACGTGACGAAGCGACGGGCCTCGCTGGAAGAAATGGTGCAGAAAGAGCGTGCCAACATCACGATCATCGGCGACCGGCTGTTCATCAAGGTGCCGGAGGGCAAGGGGAACAAGGTCGAGTTTGACGGGAAGTTTTATCAGCAGGACGCTTCGATCTGGGCCCCGCATGTGCAGCCGTGGACAGAGCCGCCGGCGATGTTCTGGATCTTCATGACGGCTGCCTTTTCGCTGGGCTTTGGCGGCTGGTTCTGGACGATGGCCACGACGATTACGAACACGACGATGGCGGGTGAAAAGAAAGTGAAGCGGTTCACGTTTGACTTTTTCGCCAACCTGACTTTGGGGATCCGTTTTTATGCGTGGCCGACGGTGCTGATGCTGCCGTTTCTGGCGGTGGCGGGTGGTGTGGCGGCGATAAATCCGCTGGTCGGCGGCATTCTGGCGGGCGTGTTTTTGATCTTTCCGGTGCTGGTGCTGCCGGCAGCGGTGGTGCACATGGCGCAGAAGTTTTCGTACCGATCGTGGCTGCTGTACTGGATGGCGCGTGACTTTGGTCGTTCTCTGGGAGCCTCGATGTATGTCTTCATGATGATGCTGGTTCTGGTGCTGCTGATTCCGGGCGGAGTGGCCGGGGCGGTCGCTGCAACCTCGGGCCGCCTGGTGCCGTGGCTGCAGGCGCAGGAGCTGGCGGCCACAGACTGGCTCAGTTCCAACGTCATGGCGCTGGAGGCGGGCGGCAACATGCGATTTCTGATGTTTCAGATGCCCCTGGTGTTCTCGGCTTCGTTTGTGTTTTTCGGAGTGCTGTTTGGGCTGATTTCGTGTCAGTTTGTGTTCATGATGCGAGTGATCGGGCTGTACGGGGTGTATTTCCGGTCGGACCTGTCGATTGTGAACGAGTTCCCGGATTTTGAGCGGGTGACCTTTGGTCCGCGGTATCTGGCGTTTCTGGTGGACCTGATCATTATGGTGCTGCTGGCGGGAGTGGGGATGTTTATTGGGCAGATGTTTGGTTTTTTGTTCAGCATGTACGGCTGGTCCTTTGCGGCTCAGGGGGCACTTGGTGCGGGAGCGCTGGCGTCGCTGATTTTGTGGGCCATGTACTACACGCTGGGCGAATCCGGATCGGCTCGCGCTACCCTGGGCAAGTGGAGTATCGGGATGGTGGTGATGAAGGATGACGGTCTGCCGATCCCGATGCCGATGTCTCGCGATCTGGCCTTAAAGCGTGCCGCCAGTGCCTTTTTGTCGCTGCTGACCCTGTTTATCGGGTTTCTGTCGTGTATCTGGCGTGAGGACCGGAAGGCGATGCATGACGCGATGACCAAAACCAAAGTGGTGTGGCAGCCGGAGACGACCTGACCCCACCAAAGCTGAGAAACAACAGCAAAAGCACCGTTTTTGCGGGGGAAATCCCCTGAATTTGGTGCAGGCGGGCTCGGAAATTGCCGATCACGCTGGAAATTTGCCCGGTGCCGGAATATGCTGCGAGGTCCCCGAATCCGGGGACTTCGTGTTTTCTTCAGTCTGACCATTTCGAAATTTTTCCACCGCTATGCCCAATTCAGCGTCCGCCGAGAAATCACTCCGTAAAGCCAATGTTCGTCGTGAGCGGAACCGTCAGCAGCGCAGTACGCTGCGAACGACGGTCAAGCGTTTCCGTGCTCTGCTGGGCACCAAGCCTGCGCAGCAGGAAGCTGACACTCAGTTTTCGCTGGTCGTGAAGGCTCTGGACCAGGCGGCAGCTCGCAAGCTGATCCACAAGAACACGGCTTCTCGCCTGAAGTCGCGTCTGGCGGCTTTGAAGAAGAAGACCTTCGTCGGCTGATTCGGCCTGACGACCTTTTTGGTCTGGCTTCGCAGCACAAAATCTGTCGACCCGGCATTCCTGTCAAGGATGCCGGGTTTCGTCGTTTGCAAAGTGTTGATGTGCGGGCGAGTTTGCGGCCGCGCGATGCTGCGGCGGACTTAGGGCGATGACGGGGGGGGGCTCGGGCTGAAGGCCCGAGCTACGTTGAAGACTTAGGGCGTCGCTGAGCAAGACGCGGCGGCAGGCGGGGAGCTCGGGCTGGAAAGCCCGAGCTGCACAGAGGTCCTCGATTGCTGCGGAACACACCGCTCATTCGTATCCATGGGTGGTTCAAACACGGCTTCCCGTCCTCTCAGTTCACCCGCCTCCCGTCCTTGATTTCTTCGGTGTTCCTGATATCCTGCCGGCCCGTCTCTCCTTTCTGCCACCATGCCGGCCTGCCCGGTAAACACAGGATTTTTGTTCCATGACCGACACCACCAACGGAAAACTCAATCGCAAGCTCAGGATGGCTCTGGTGGGCGGTGGTCAGGGTGCATTTATTGGTCGGGTGCATGCGACGGCGGCGGTGCTGGACAATCGTGCTGCTTTGGTGGCGGGTGCTTTGTCGTCTGATCCGGTCAAAGCCAAAGCCAGTGCTCCTGCGTACGACATTCCTGCTGCCCGTGCCTATGGTTCTGTGGACGAACTGATTGCCGGCGAGCTGGCATTGCCGGCTGATCAGCGGATTGATTTTGTCAGCGTGGCGACTCCCAACCACACGCATTTTCAGATTGCGAAAGCGGCTGCGGCAGCGGGCTTCAATGTGATCTGTGACAAGCCGATGACTTTCGATTTTGCGCAGGCTGAAGAGCTGGTGCAGGTGGTGCAGTCCAGCAAAGTGGTGTTCGCGGTCAGCCACAATTACACGGGCTACCCGCTTGTCCGTCAGGCTCGCGAAATGATCCTGAACGGCGAGCTGGGTGAGATCAATGCGATCCGGTCGAATTATATTCAGGGCTGGCTGCGGACTCGACTGGAATCATCTGACCAGAAGCAGGCGGCCTGGCGAACGGACCCCGCGCGTTCGGGCGCTGCTGGCTGTTTCGGCGACATCGGGACTCATGCCTATAACCTGGGCCGTTACATGACAGGTCTGCTCCCGTCTGAAATCTCCTGCAATCTGAAGATCTTCGCTGACGGTCGCGCGCTGGACGATTACGGCCATGCGGTGGTTCGTTATGAGAACGGTGCGATTGGCACGGTGACAGCCAGCCAGATTTCGCATGGCCGTGAGAACGACCTGTTTATTGAAGTGGACGGCACGAAGGGTGCGCTGCAGTGGCGTCAGGAAGAACCGAACGTGATGATAGTTCGCCGCAACGGTTCACCGCATCAGATGTATACTCGCGACCCCAATGCTCCTTTCATGAACACGATGGGTCGTGAAGCCTGTCGTTTGCCGTCTGGTCATCCGGAAGCATTTTTTGAGGCATTTGCGAACGTGTATCGTTTCGCATATGACGCCATGGTGGCTCGTGCGACCGGCGGTACATTCGAGCAGGTCAACACGATTTATCCGAACGTGTATGACGGTGCCGAGGGGATGTATTTCATTCAGCAGTGTGTGGCCAGCAGTCAGCAGAACGGTGCCTGGCTGCCCGCGCGTTACGCCAAAGCTCGCAGCTAAGTACCAGTTGCACTGTGGTGCTCAGCCTGGAATCTCAGCATGTCGGCAGTCACTCAGACGGACCTGTTCCGCGACCTGTGTCTGCGGCTGCGGAGTCAGCCTGCCGGGGACTCGGTTGATGACTGGCCTGCCCTGCAGCTGCAGTGGCTGGGTCAGGCGGGCGGCTGGGGCTGGAACATGCCGCAGTTCTGCGGTGGTCAGGGCTGTTCGTCGGCTGAGCTGCTGGAAATCTACCGCGATCTCAGTGCATCCTGCCTGACGACCGCCTTCATTTTGACTCAGCGAAACGCAGCCTGTCAGCGACTGCTGCAGGCCGGTGCGGAAGTGGTTTCTGCGCAGCTGCTGCAGGATCTGGCTGCGGGGAAAGTGCTGGCAACGGTTGGCATTTCGCATCTGACGACTTCGCGTCAGTATCTGTCTCGACCGGCGGTGCTGGCGGAACCAGTTGCGGGAGGCTGGCGGCTGACGGGAACGGTACCGTGGGCAACGGGTGCAAACAGCAGTGAGTTGCTGGTGACGGGAGCGGCGACGCCGGCCGGTTTGCAGTTTCTGGCGTTATTGTCTTTGCGTCAGCCGGCCATCACTGTCAGGGCTCCGGCCGAGCTGCTGGGTTTGAGTGCTGCGTGTACTTCAGAGGTAGAGCTGTCGGGTGTGTTTGTGCCGCATGGTGCTGTGCTGCAGGGACCGAGTGAGCGTGTGCTGGCGGGCGGTCAGGGCGGGGTGCCGGCGGCCGGTTCTTTGTCTACATCAGCGGTGGCACTGGGTTTTGCGGCGGGGGCGCTGGCCGGTTTTGGGGCGGAAGCGGAGCGGCGGGCGGAGCTGAGCCCGTACGTGCAGCGGCTGGATCTGGAATCGCGGGGGTTGTGGGAGCAGTTACAGCGGAGTGCCACGGGTGTGGGCGGTGCGGGTGAGCTGACGGCTGAGCAGTTGCGGCGGCGGGCCAATTCGCTGGCGCTGCGAACGGCTCAGGCATGGCTCGCTGCGACTCGTGGCGCCGGCTATCAGCAAGCTCATCCGGCCTCGCGAGCGGTACGTGAGAGTTTATTTTTTCTGGTGTGGTCGTGTCCTCAGGCGGTGCTGGAAGGCCAGCTCGCGGAACTGACCGCTGATGGTTTTGCAGAAGAGAGGCAGCACTGTGAGCATTGAGTGGACAACGGCGGTACGGGCAGCGAAGGATGCCGGCGAAGTGATCATGCGTTATTTTCGGTGTACCGGAACGGTTCGCGAGAAGGGCGTAGCTGATCTGGTGACGGAAGCGGATGTGCGGGCCGAGCGAGTCATTGCGCATGTCATTCACGAGATGTTTCCGGATCATGCGATACTGGGTGAGGAGGAGCAGGCCGGGGACACAAATGCCGAGTATCTGTGGGTGGTGGATCCGCTGGACGGGACCACCAATTTTGCGCATGGGATACCCCATTTTGCGGTCTCGATCGCGCTGCTGCATCATGGCAGGCCGCAGCTGGGGATTGTGTGGAATCCGGTGCGCGAGGACCTGTTTTCGGCTCGACTGGGGGGCGGGGCTTACCACAACGGCCGACCGCTGCGAGTCAGTACTGAGGCGACGCTGGACAAGACCCTGATCGGTACTGGATTTTATTATGATCGTGGCGCGATGATGGAAGCAACGCTGGGGGCGATTGGTGACTGTTTCCGGCAGAACATTCACGGCATTCGTCGATTCGGGACGGCGTCACTGGATTTGGCGCAGGTGGCAGACGGAATGTTTGGTGCATATTTTGAATTTCAGTTGTCACCGTGGGACTTTGCTGCAGGTCAGATGCTGGTGACTGAAGCGGGCGGGCGTGTGACAGACTGCAGCGGCGATGCGCTGCCGCTGCGGAAGACCACGATACTGGCATCGAATGGTCTGCTGCACGACCAGATGCTGGCAATCCTGAAGCCTCGCATGGGCACCTGGTAGCGATCGGGGGCGGCCTGTGAATGGGGCAGCGAAAGTTGCGAGAGGATTTTTCGTCGTCCTCCGTCTCTCCGCCGCGCAACGCTTGAATGATCCTGCCTGGTACGCAGGGCTCGGTTTGGTACTCACGGAGACATGTGAGACACCGAGAGAGTGGCTCACAACGATCCGTCGCGGGGCATGCTGCCCCACTGCCGGTGCATCCTCAAACCGCAGCGTTCGTGCTTGAATGCGAATGCTGCTGAAACCCTGGCAGCGGCAGAATGCTGTCAAGAAATTAAGTTGGCGCAGGAGTACGAGCACGAATCGCCCCCGCACCTCATGCCTGTCTGTCAGCGTCCATCAGCGGTGCAAGAAACGCCTGCTAATCCCGTAACAGCTCGCAGCGTTTTCCCTCGCGGCTTTGCGTGAGCCCAGCAGTCGGCAAAGCACCATGCCGGGCAAATCAGGGTTCATCCGCTGTGAAAAAATCTCCGCCCCGCTCCCTCACGGTCGCGGCTCATGATTGTCTGACGGCCGGGCTGAAGCGTGTCTAAGGACAGAACTCGAGCTGGAAAGCCCGAGCTACGGGAAGGGGGCCCCCCAGGCACGTCGCCATTTCAGCGACCATCTGCGACTATCTGCGCCCATCTGCGTTCATGAGCCGTTCAAATGCCCCCCCTTGCGATTCCCTTCGCCGCTTCGCGTGAGCCCCAACTGTCTCTAAAACACCCGCCCCGCCCTCGCATCCCCCCTACAGAACAAGAGGGGCAGCCAGCACCCTGACCCGCGACCCCATCCGCAGCTCGCCTGTCCGAACACCGAACACAACCCCCTGCCGGCCCCTGACCACGGACCACGGACCCCTGACCCGCCTGGACTCTCACCCGCGGACTTCCGCCCGCGACTCGCCCGTACGGTTCCCCATGTCAGCGTCCATGATTGTCCATGGCCGGTTCGAGACCCGCACCTGCGATTATCCGTGGCGAAAAACCGCCCTTTGCCTGGATCTGTGGCGAGAAACGGCACTCTCACGGCGATTCGTATTCCGCCGCTCTTCCGCAGTCCTTTGTATTGGCGGTCATCCCAGGGCTGCGGTATAATCCCGGTCAGACTCACCCCAGACTTCGTCGCTTCCGGAACAGAAAGCGTCAACTTGTCATGACCAGTCCATTTGTACCGTCGCTGCCCGTTCCTGCTGCTGCTCCTCATTTTTGGTCTCGTCGCCAGATTCTGGCTCGCACGGGCTGTGGTTTTGGGATGCTGGGTCTGACGGGACTGCTGCAGCAGCAGGGGTTGCTGGCGGCTGAGGATTCCGTAGCGGGGCGAATGCTGAATCCGCTGGCAGCCCAGCCCAGTCATTTTCCGGCGAAGGCCAAACGGGTGATCTGGATTTTCATCAACGGCGGGCCCAGTCCGGTGGACACGTGGAATTACCGCCCGGAACTGACAAAGTGGGACGGCAAAACGATCCGTGAATTTGACAACGGCTTTGAAAACACCACCGGGTTCTTTCGCAACGCGGTGGGAAATCTGATGCAGTCACCATTTCGATTTGAGCCGCAGGGCGAATGCGGTCGGATGGTGCCTGAGATCTTTCCGTATCTGGGGCAGCATGTGGATCGCATGGCGATCATTCAAAGCGGTTATACCGAGTCCAATAACCATTCGCCGGCTTTGTTTGCGATCAACACCGGCATGGCTCGGATGGGCTTCCCCTGTGTGGGCTCGTGGGTCACTTATGGTCTGGGCAGTGAGAGTGCGAATCTGCCGGGTTTCGTAGTCATGAGTGACCCGAAGGGGCGAGGTTTGCCGAAAGGTCATGCGGCGAACTGGAGTGCCGGTTTTCTGCCGGGTGTCTATCAGGGGACGTGGGTGAAGCCATCTGGTGAACCGATTGACAACCTGGTGCGTCCGGCAGAGCTGACAGCGGATTCGCAGCGTGGCGGCCTGGATCTGCTGAAGCAGCTGAATGGTCTGCATCAGGCTCAGCATGCTGCGGACACTGAGCTTTCAGCGCGGATTGAAAGTTTCGAACTGGCGTGGCGCATGCAGTCATCTGCCCCAGAAGCACTCGACCTGTCAGCTGAAACAAAAGAGATGCAGTCGCTGTACGGGATTGGTGACGAGCAGTGCGACCATTTTGCTCGCCAGTGCCTGACAGCTCGTCGGCTGGTGGAGCGGGGAGTGCGGTTTGTGCAGATCTATTCGGGCGGCATGGAGAACCAGCGTTCGTGGGACGGCCACAACGACATTGAGGGCAATCATCGGCAGTTTGCGGGTGAAACGGACAAGCCGGTGGCTGCCCTGCTGACGGATATGGCTGCCAGCGGACTGCTCGAAGAGACTCTGGTGGTCTGGTGTGGCGAATTCGGAAGGCTCCCGATTGCCCAGACCGGCGGCAAGCCAGGTCGTGATCACAATCCACATCATCTGGTCTGCTGGCTGGCGGGTGGTGGCGTGCGTGGCGGCGTCACGTATGGAAGTTCGGACGAGATTGGCTATAAGTCAGCCGACAATCGCGTGCATTTAAACGATCTGCATGCGACGATTCTGCACTTGCTGGGGCTGGATCACGAAAAGCTCACTTACAAGTACAATGGCCGACGTTTCCGTTTGACGGACGTGGCCGGCACAGTGATCCGCGATATTTTGTCCTGACTGCGACGGGGATCAGCACAACTTTTGACTGGAAGACCTGCGATGCGAACGGCTGTGAATCAAAGACTGTTTTCCCGCCCCGTGCTGTGGTGCGGCATGTTGCTGCTGAGTCTGACCCTGAGTCGCGTGTCGGCGGTGGCTGATGTGATTGTGCTGAAATCTGGTCAGCGGGTGGAGGGCGAGGTCCTGAAGGTGCAGAAGGACACGCTGTTTGTGGACGTGGGAGTGGACGTGATTCGGATCCCGGTTGATCAGATTCAGGAACGCTCCGCCGCTGCGGCTCCGGACCCTGCCAAAGCAGCCCCTGTTGAATCGCTGTATCTGTCGACGGATCTGCCGGAGCGGACGGTGAAGGAGCTGGTGTCGACATTTGGCGAGGGCGTGGTGCTGATTGAGACTCCGGGGGGGCTGGGTTCCGGTTTCATCATTAATTCGCGCGGCTATTGTGTCACGAATTATCACGTGATTGAGGGTCAGACGCGGGTGGCGGTGACAATTTTCCACCGCGGCAAGGAAGGTGATTTTGAACGTCGGGCAATTCGGGACGTGAAGATACTGGCTCTGAATCCGCATTTCGATCTGGCGCTGCTGGAGATACCAGCTCAGGCCGACATGCCGTTTCGACCGGTGGCTCTGGCACCCGATGATGCTCACCGTGAGGGTGATGCGGTGTTTGCGATTGGCAGTCCGCTGGGACTTGAGCGTTCGGTATCCGAGGGCATCGTCAGTACTCGCAACCGCAATATGGACGGCATCGTCTATATCCAGACGACGGCTCAGATCAATCCCGGCAACAGTGGCGGCCCGCTGTTCAATGAACGCGGTCAGGTGGCGGGGGTCATCAACATGAAGCTGGAGTTTGGCGAGGGTCTGGGCTTTGCGATCCCCATTTCGTATCTCAAGCATTTCCTGAACAACCGAGATGCGTTTGCGTATGACCGGACGAATCCAAATACCGGATATCATTATTTGCTGCCACCTCGCCGCAAGAATGCTCGACCACCGTATGAACAGAAGCCGGAGGGCAAGTGAGTGGTGAGTGGTCAGTGGACAGGGGACGGAGGACAGGGCGGTTGTATTTTCGGTGGTACCGGGAGAGCGACATGCTGGCATGGGGACGGATGTGTTGTTGTCTGCTGGTTCTGCTGAATGTTGTGCAGGTGTTTGCTCAGGAGCCCTCCGGATTATCTGAGTGGAGGCTGGAGACAGCGGCGGCGGCGTGGCAGCCGCGGGATTCGTCGGGCGAGGCAGTATTTCGGGGGCGGATGTGGATTTTGGGTGGCTGGTTCGATTCGTATTCTGCGCCGCCACGGGATGTCTGGAGCAGTGAAAATGGCCGGGACTGGGTACTGGAGACAGCTCAGGCACCGTGGAAGCACAGCGACCTGCCGATGGTAACGGTGTTTCGGGACCGAATGTGGCTGATGGGCGGCTGGTACAACGGGCGTCTGGAGGGTCACGGGGCATCACACGAGGTGTGGTCGACGGGGGATGGTCGGGAGTGGCAGCAGGAGACGGTGGCGGCCCCCTGGAGTGCTCGCCTGGCTGCCGGACTGGTTGAGTTTCAGGACCGCATGTGGCTGCTGGGCGGGACGGAGAATTATTATTTTGGCGATGACCGCAGTCTGAAGAATGACGTGTGGTCTACGGCGGACGGTCGGGAGTGGCGTCAGGAGACGGCGACGGCCGGGTGGTCTCCTCGAGCCTATCATCAGGCAGTGACTCACAACGGTCGGATCTACGTGCTGGGTGGCGGAAATTATGTGCCGCAGCATCATGCTCTGAACGATGTCTGGAGTTCAGCGGACGGGGTGCACTGGGAGTGTGTAACGGACAAAGCTCCCTGGTCGCCGCGTCTGTGGTTTTCAGCGGTTTCCTGGCGCGGATATTTGTGGGTGCTGGGTGGCTGGTCCGGCAATCCTCACCGCAACTGGGGGGATGTCTGGTATTCGCGGGACGGTCGTGACTGGAAGCAGTTGCAGGCGGGGCCCGTCTGGAAGGAGCGTCACGAGCATTCGGTGTTTGTGCTGCGGGATCGGTTATGGGTGGCTGCGGGCCATGCTCAGCCGCTGAGCAATGAAGTCTGGTCGATTGGAGGTCGTGCCTTTACGCCACCGTAAGTACCAGTGGGCAGCCACCGGGCGTTGCGGAAAAACGACTGCAGCAGCGAAGTGGTGGTGGAACTGGATCAGGCGTCGCGGT
>JBJTPZ010000805.1:0-10611 GCA_046075365.1 Planctomycetaceae bacterium | reverse complement strand
CTGACCACGTCCCGCAGATTGATCGTGCCGTCGCGACCCGCGCTGGCGAGCGTCCCGCCCTGCGGATCAAACGCTAAACTGACAATTCCAAGTTTGTTCCCTTCGAGGGACTGCCGCAGTTGGCCGCTGACCACGTCCCACAGCTTGATCGCGCTGTCGGCACCAGCGCTGGCAAGCGTCCCGCCCTGCGGATCAAATGCTAAGCAAACAACGGTGCCCGTATGTCCCGAAAACACACGACTTAGCGTGACACCGGGCGGGAGCTTCTGATCAGTGCCCTTTACGGCAGGCACCTTCATCACATCACGTCTGCCCTTCGCCATCCTGCCACCTCAAGTGCCGCAGATCCGCTTATGGACGCGAATCCAGATTCTTTGGCCTGTTTGAACCCCATCCGCGTTTCTGCGTATCACGTTATTTTACGGAGGTTTATGTCGAATTCAAGACCGTGTCGGCCGATACCACACGGTTCAGTTTGGGCCGCAGCAAAACGTCACGAATCGCCCAGGCATTCGTCCATGGCCGCAAAAGCCAGGTACGCCGCATGGCAAGAATCAGCGTACCACCCTGCAACCGCCCAATGGCCATGACTTTCTGGCAAGATGGGGTGCCGGGAGGGCGAAGCTCCTGCTGAGCCGCATCCCTGCCGCGAGGACTACGCCGATCCCCGCTGCTTCGCAAAATCGCTGGCGATCGCTCACAGCGTGGACCAGCGATCGGTGGCTCGGCAGGAGCCTCGCCCTCCCGTGTTTTCTTCCATCTGTTCACAGGATTCCAGAGAACTTCACGGCCACCCTGCAACCATCCCCAGTCGACGTGCCCCCCCCCATGCTCAGGCTGTACGAACACAAGACAACCCATCCGTCGCACACGACCATTCTCTGCCGGCTAACAATTGCCCGCACTAAACGTCACTTTCCCCTGCAACGCATGCTCAATGCCCGCCACGTCCTGAATCCGTCGCTGCAGCATACCCGCAGCCAGCTGTTCAGGCAGGCAGTCCGCAAATTTCAATGTCTGCAAAAGCTGCTCAGAGATCTCCGGTAACAGTTCCGCCGCTGGCTGCTCGGCAAGCTGCTGCAACGCCGCATGAAACTGCGGTATCGTGACCGCCCCGGGAATCGTCAGACAGAAACTTTCATGCACAACGTCCTGGCCCAGCTGCCTGGTTAATGCGGCCGCCAGACTGGCGTTCGCGCCAAGACCCGCAAAAGTCCACCAGACCAGCTCGCCGTCGTCACCAGGGATCACCGTGGTGCCAGTTGCCGACAAGCCACGGAATTCCGACCGCACGTCCGCCATCTGCTCCCGCGCCCGGCGGGACCACCAGTCGCGGTCGTCCTCCGCCGTCACGATCCGCTGCACCGCCTGAGACACCGCAAACGACACTCCACGCCCCTCGCCCTTCCACTGCGAACGACCTCGATGGTCCGTCGGTTCCACCCACGCCAGCTTTCTCGTCCAGTCCACACTGGTCACCCGCCACGCACGACCACCCAGCAGCAAAATTCGCGGACCGTCCTGATTGCCCAGAAAGGTCATCTGGTCCACCGAGCCAATCTCCTGCCGACCATGCAGCACCTGAAAGACAGGGGGCGTCAAAAACACCGACAACAGTTCCATAAAATGCCGCCGCCCATAACTGGCTTCACCCTCCGGGCCAATTCCCAGGATCCCCGCCTCGTCCCACAAGATCCCGGCCGACAGCATCCACTGCACCATCGACTCAATCGCTGCGGGATCCAGGCCCGCAAACGATGTCACCCGGCGAAGCCAGTCAAACCACGCACTCCGGCCAATCCCGCCCTCCTGCAGCACCAGCGCCATCAACTGCTGGGCCAGCACATGCCAGGGCTCGGCCGGCGGCCTGATCGGTTCCACAAACCCCGACTGCCACAGATCAATCACAGCCGTGCCGTGCAGCAAACCTTCTTTCCGAGTCGCCAGAAACAGACAGTTGCGAACTCCGCCGGCGCGCCGCCCGGTTCGCCCCATCCGCTGCAGGAAACTGGCGACCGTCGCCGGACTGTCAATCTGAATCACCCGATCCAGATCGCCCACATCCACCCCCAGCTCCAGCACACTGGTGGCCACAATCACGCAGTCGTCACGCCCCGCAAAGGCCTCTTCCGCCTGCCGCCGCTGCTCATGACTGAGCGAACTGTGCGTCACAAACGTCGTCACACCATGCTGCCGCAAACTGGCCGCCAGCTGCTCAGCCTTCGCCCGGCTGTCCAGAAACACCAGCCGCTTCTCGCCCCGGTGCAGCCGCGAAATCACCACCGCAGCATTATCCAGCGATCCGACATAATCCAGCTTCACATCCGCTGCCGGTGTCGCACCCGGCGGCGGCAATAACACTCGCCGCGGGCGCTGACAGCCACCCGCCAGCCAGTCAATCAGCACGTCCGGATTGCCAACCGTCGCCGACAACCCGATCCGCTGAATCTCACGCCCCGCCAGCCGACTGGCCCGCTCCAGCACCGCCAGCAAATGACACCCGCGATCATCACCGGCAAACGCATGAATCTCGTCAATGATCACGGCCTGCAGCCCGGAAAACAGCTGCCGTGAATCCACTCCCGAGGACACCAGCATCAGTTCGAGGGATTCCGGAGTCGTCAGCAGCACGTCCGGAGGATCCCGCAGAATCTTCCGACGGGCTCCCGCAGTCACATCCCCGTGCCACAACGCCGACCGCAGCCCCAGCAGACTGCAGTACCGCTGCAGCCGCACATCCAGATTATTCAGCAAGGCCTTGATCGGGCACAGATACAGCACACTCAGCCCGCGCCAGTCCTCATCCAGCATCCGCGACAGCACCGGAAAAAAAGCGGCCTCCGTTTTGCCACCGGCCGTCGGAGCCAGCACAATCAGATGCTCACCGGCCAGCGCATGCGGAATCACGGCATCCTGAAATGGTCGCAGGTCACGCCAGCCCAGACTGTTGACAATATGGTGCTGAAGCGCCGGGTGCAGCGAATCGAAATGCATCAGGGCTCCAGTTCAATCTCGTCCACATCCGTCGCCCCCATCGCCTGCCGCTCCACGCGACTCAGTTCCGTTTCCGCGATCGTCAGGTGATAATCCTTCGCCGGATCAAAATCAGCGAACTGGTCGATCCGGTCCAGCACGTCCCCCACCAGCTTCTTCAGAAAAATCCGCGGCGCCACACCCACCTTGCCACCCAAACGGCCGGTCACGGCATCCGCCAGCTGCCGAATGCAGTCATCACTGCAGCGTTCCCGAATCCGCCCCGCAGCACCGGAATGCGATTCATAAATCTCACGCACCCGACGGCCCACCAGAGTCAGCCGTTCAAGCGAAAAGCCCGGCAACCGAATCTGCACGGCACGCGGATTATCAAAACGCTCGTCTGTCCGAAAATCCACGTACAGTCGCTGAGCCAGCGGCTCCAGACGCTGCACTCCCTGAGGACCTTCAAAGAATGCAGGAGTCCCCGTGACAACCAGATAAAGCCCGGGAAACCGCCCTCCATCCACCTCATCCATCAGCTGCCGTAACGCATTCAGGCTCTTGTCACGAACATCACTGCGAACCCGCTGAATCGTCTCGACCTCATCCAGCACCAGCAACAGGCCAGGGTGCCCGGAATCACGCAGCACCAGCAACACACCCTGCAGAAAACTGAGGGCTCCGAAATGGTCAATGTCACCCTTCACACCAGCCAGTTTTTTCGCTGCCGCCGCAACATTTGGCTGACCGGAAAGCCACGCCAGAATCCCGTCCGCACTGGCCTGGTCACCCTCCGCAAGAGCCTCACGGTAGCCTCGCAATGCCGCACTGAACATCGGAGCCGTCGCGGTAACCTTCGCCAATCGCTGCTCCAGCAGCTCGGACGTGCGTTTGACCAGGGCAGCCTGATCGTCGGCATCCACCTGGCCCTCCGCCAGCACGTCTTCTTCCAGAGTAAAAAACCAGCCGTCAACTATGTTTCGCAGTGCTCCCTGCAGAGTATCCGCGGTGGACAGTCGCTCCATCAGCCGACGATAAACCGTCTCAAGCCGGTGCAGCGGCGTCTCCGTCTCTGAAACCTGCACCTCAGACGTCGCAAAACCCCGCTTGCGCGCCCGATCAGCCAGCCAGCGAACAAAAAACGTCTTCCCACAACCATACTCGCCACGCACCGCTTTGAACACGCCACCGCCGCCGGCTGCCTTCCGCAGCTCCTCGTCCAGTGCCTGCTCAAATCGATCCAGACCGACAGCAAACGCTTCCAGACTGGTACGAGGCACTGTACCGCGTCGCAGCGCATCAATGATTTCCAGTCGTCTCTGCGGACTTAGCGACATCTGCTACTCCTGAATCAGATCAAATTGCCGCAGCAGCAGCTCACGGTTGAATTCCACGGTGTTGGACACCTCATCCCGAATCATCACGCTGTATCCATCCACATTCAGCAACTGCTGCACTTTCACCAGCAGTCCCCGCATTCGCACTTCCTGAATCGACAGCGCCCGGGCAAGGGCTACCGTGGTCATCTTCCCACCCCGCTCGTCCAGCAGAGCCAGCAGACGCGACAGCTGCACATCAGAAATGCTGCTGCGACCGGCAAGAGGACGCTGCTCAGCAAAAACAGGAGATCGCAGCAATTGCCCAACCCACTCCGGAATCGCCGGCCCGTCGCCGCCACCCGCAACCTCGGAAACCTGCCGAAATTCCTCACGGGAAAACAAATGCCCGGGTTCCGGCAGCACCGCCGTCCGCACTGCCACCGCCTCGGCAGAAGCCTGCGGCGTCACATCCTGCTCGTCCCACCACGCCGGCGTGTCAACTCCCTGCTCCTGCCAGCCTGACGGCAGCTTTTCTGAAGCTGACAACACGACGATCGGCACCACCATCTCCTGATCCGTCACGCCACCGTGATATCCGTTCTTTTTGATACTGTACCGCAGTCGCTCCGTCCAGGGAACAATCACATCGCCGCCGCCGGCCAGCACACGGCTGCCACGCAAGCGAATCTCACCGTCCGAAACTCCGCCCGCTGCCGTTCGCCAGCGCTCTCCGCCATCGCCAGGGCGAACTGTGGTCCCGCAGTCAATCATGTGCCCATGATCTGCCGTCAGAATCACTCGCCGCTGATGCACCCGAGCTTCATGCAGCAACGCCGGCAGAACACTGATGCGGTCGCGTGACCAGCGCACATCGATCTGCTCGCCTTTGGCCAGATGGTCGTCCACGGCGTTAATCACGACACCCACAATACGCCGGTGAGCACTGGCGATTTCACGTCGAATTTCCTGAGACAGTACGGCGTCAACAGAATCCTGCAGCGACAGCTTGTGAAACAATGCCGGTGGACTGTCCTTGCGCGATGCCGCACGCAGTGCCGGGTGCTGACTGAATCCAGCCAGCTCCTCCGGCTGGCCTCCCGAATTCAATCGGCCGCTCAGCAGGCTGGTCCGCGAGAATTCCGTCTTGGAAGGGATCACCGCCAGTCCCGGCCGATTGAATTTACGACCCGGTTCCACCATCGGTACCCAGCCATGACTTGTCAGATCAGACAACAGCTCACGGCAAACCGCCACGCTCATGCCATCGATCACAATCAGCAGAACGTTTCCGGCCACCACCAGCGGCGCAACAATTTCATCCAGTATGTTTTCGACCGGCAACACATCGGGGCTGCGGGATCCTGCCTGAGTCCAGTCGGCCAGCAACTCAGCAAACTTCTGCGACTGAGCCTCGCGAATTCGCTGCACCTCGGTAGCCAAAAGGGAGTAAGATTCGGAAAGCTCCCGCACCGGATCGCCATGCCGCAGACTCAGCCTTGCACCGTCAGCAAAAGCCCGGTCACGCAGGTAAAGATCGGCTGCTTCAGGCAGTGAATGCGGGACCGTCGCTGCCTGCTGCTGAATTCCCAGCCAGCGCACAAGGCGAATGGCCATTTCAATCCGTTCAATCCGCCGCTCCTCGCTCGCCGCCAGGTCATGTTCACGCACCGCCTGACCGGCTGCCAGCAATTCCGCGTCCACTTGAAACTGGCGGCCGCGCACCTGCTGAGCCAGCAGCCGCCCAACAGCCTCCAGACGCTGATCAAACCCCAGCGGCGATGTGTCGCTCAAAGAAGCCAGCTTCTGAGCCTGCACGTCCACCAGAATCTGGTCGGCCTGCTGCAGCGTCTGCTGATACATCCGGTCGTCAATCAGCCTGACGCCACGAACCACTTCGGTGGCCGCCGCACTCCAGCGACGCATCAGCTCAGCGTCCGCATTGCCGGCCCCCAGATATCGCTCCTCCAGCCGGATCGCCGCCGCATCAAGGCTGCCGACAGCCCGTGGGTGGAACACCACTGTCAGCGCCAAACCAATGGGCACCGCTTCGCTGCGTCTGAGTCTCAGCAGGGTCTGCAGAATCAGCCCCGCAACACGACCAGCCTGCTCCGTCAGCCACTCCATCGCGGCCTGCTGAAACACAGCCGGTGCTTCACAAAACCGCCGCACGCACTGCTGATCCAGCGACCACTTCAACAGTGATCTGGCGTCGCAGACGCCGGGTTCCAGACCAATCATCCGCTGCAACAGAATGGGCCACACAGTTTCCGCGTCAAGGAAGCCACCGCGAGCCGCCTGATAGCCACTCCCCGGAATCGTATCCAGCAAAGCTTCCGCGATCCATGTCTGCCGGCTGATGCGAGGATCCACGGCACGCGCCTGAAACAGATCACGAGCGATCTGCCACGCATCGATCTGATACAACCGTCGTCGAGCCAGTCGCAGCAGGATATCTTCACTCAGCTGTGCTTCATCCAGTGGTGTCAGCAGCACCCTGTCGTCCCAGGAGCCGTCGGCTGACGCAACGCCTGCCGCATCGCCAGTGGCGAATCACACTGCAGGATCAGGTACCGCTGCGTTCCCTCGCACAGATCCACCGCACCAGTCCAGCGACCGGGAAAACGAATGCCGATCACCGTTGCCTGCGGATGCTTCCGCTGGATCGCAGCCACCTGGCCACGAATCTGGCTGAATGTCGGAGTCGCCAGCGTCATGGCTTCGCCTCCCCGGAAATTGTCCAGCGAATCGTGCACTGCAGGGTCTGGCCTGCCCGCAGGCGAGCCTCCAGGGCCGTCAGCAGCTCCCTGACCGCATCTGGCGCCAGGTGAGACTCCTCGCCCTGCAACCCCGCTGCGCGACGGGAAAGCTCGGTTTCCGCCACCAGCTGCGGTTCCTGACCGCGTGCGCCGCTGCCAATCACGCGATCTGCACCGCGAACTGGCACTGGTGCCGGCGGGGATACCGGTGGCGTCACCGGTGGCGTCATCGGTGCGGTCATCGCCTGCTCAACAATCCGCGTGGCCCGCGCCCCCGCCAGAGCGACAGCTGGCTGCAAAGCCACTGCATGCTCGTCGGCACACAACGCCTGACGCAGCTCATTCAGGATGGCCTGCGCGGCAGACTGCTGGGCAGCAGCCATGCCAGGCAGCATTTCAATCAGTCTCCAGCCCGCATCATCCAGGGCATTCGTCAGTTCTCTGGCACTGCCGGCACATTGCCCCATCGCGGTCTCGCTGGTGGCAATTTCGGCCGTACACAAGATGTCCACAACGCCTGCAGAATCAGCAGCCGCCAGGCGATCAATCAGCCGGACAGCCATCGAGGCCGACTTCATTCGGTCTGACGCATCCAATGCCACCTGCAGTTTCGAAAGCCGGTCCTGCAGTCTGCGGTGGAAAGTCTGCAGCGGCCCACGCACCTGGGCGACACGAGCTTTGATGTTTCCGGCAAACGTGGCCAGATTCGGGGCGTTCAGCAACCGCGAGCCTGTTACACCCAGTATTCGGGAGGCCAGCAGCAACGCCGTTTCCCAGCGTTCGGCGGCCGGCAATTCCACCGCTCGCAATTCGCAGTCGTCCGGCAGACTCTGAATCGCAGCACTCTCCCACGGACCGCCATGGCGATAAATCCGCAGATTACTTTGAGCCGCAGTGATCAGAATAATCAGGTTCTGTGCCTCCTTCGACAGTCCCATGGGACGCGGGTCATCAATCCACTCCCGCAGCTGCTCAACCGTGGGCACCCCCTTGTTGTCTGCCCGCCGCCGAGCAAAGTGGCTCATCCAGTGCCGCTGCAGGACGACATGCGTGGCTTCCACATCCATATCCGCCAGCTGCAGCGGGACCGCAATCTGACGCACCAGTAATCGCTGTGATTTCTCAACTGGGGCACGAAACTCGGCCGCCTCCGCTGCCGGTAAAATCAGCTCATACACCTTGCGTAGCACGGCACCGCGAACTTCCGTTTCGAAAAACGGAGCACCCGGAAACTCATGCTCCAGACTCTGCCCCAGCAGGTTCTGCATCGAGGCGTTCAGGTTCGCGCCCACCGGTGGCTGCAGCGTCAGTCCCGGACTCAGTGAAACGAAGTGCTCATGCAGCTCCAGATCGTGAATTGTGTCCAGGGATCCGGATGACGTGGCCGACATGCCGTAGGCTGCTTCCAGATGCGACCGCACACGCTGGTTCAGCACGCCCCGCTGGTTCTCCAGCACAGATTTTGCTGACTGGCGGTCCTGCGGCGACAAATAGCTGGCATACTGCGCGAATCGGTCCCCCGTCAGAATGTGTTCCAGCACGACCAGCAAGCCCAGATCTGTCTTGGCAGCTTCGCTAAAAAATGAAGGCACCCAGCAGATTGTTTTTGTGCCCTGCGGATGGCCCTGCCGAAAACGCTGCAGCGTATCCAGATCCTCGCGAGGACCATGTCCGGTTTCGTCAAACGGGAAATCGATCACCAGCTTCCAGGAATCGGACGAATTCTGCAGTGAGGAATCCGGCAGCTCTCGAATGTTCTTGAACAGCACCGTGCATTCCCGGCGAGTATTTCGCCAGGGGAATTCGACGATCTGCTCAAATTCGTTTTCACCCGTAATTCCCATCTGCTCAAACAGGATCTGCCGCACTCGGCGGACGCGGTTACCCTGATTGTCCTCACGCCTGGCCTGTTCAATGATGCGATCCGTATCCACTCCGGACAACTGCACCGAAATCGCCGGGTTGCTCTGACTGCCAATCTGAATTTCACCAACACCAGCCCCCACCCAGTTACGAACACGTCGCACCACTTCGTTCGCTTCACGACCCGGCACGGGAGTCCGGATGGTGCCGTGATTCAGGGCGGCCAGCTTTTCGGCATTCAGCCCGCGGAGCGATTCCACCTCTGGAACCAGCGCCGACAGCAGCAGAGTTTTCACCAGCCGATCATCATTGCGAAACTTCACCCGTCGCGCATCATGCCAGTCCAGCTGATTCAGCTCTTCAAGTCGGACCCCGTTTTCACGTTCCAGCACCGGCAGCAGTTTCTGGTGGTACAGTCGTTTGGCGTTGTCAAAGTGGATGGCCATGTCAGGACTGAAAGCCTCGTCGCCGTGAGCCACCACGTCAAACAAATCACCCACCGGAATCACATCATCCACCCGCAGATGCTCGCGATGGTCCACCAGCAGCTGCATCATCACCTTCAGGGCTGTACGCTCACGCTGCAGCACACTGGAGACGGCGATCAGTGTCTGCACCAGAGCCGGGCTGAAAGGGTAAACACGCCGGAACATGCGACGGTCACCTTCCTGCGTCAGCAGGATGGTCATGACGCTGTCCTTCATCCGTGCGACGCGGTCAAAGGCTGCGTCCAGCTCCGCCCGGGCCGCTTCACTGCGGCACCGCAGCACTCGCTTTTCCGCAATCGCCGGCAAATTGCGATCTTCCAGGGTGATGGTATCAAAACGGCCCTGCTGCCAGTCCAGGGAATCGCTGAAGCTGAGACGTTCAGCGCCGGGAACATGGTCGCCCACCAGTTCTCGCAGGTCGCGCTGTCGCGCCACGAAACTGATCAGGGGAATCGGGCGCCCGGCGGACTGCGCTTCGACAAGGTTCGTCAGCTTGGCGGCTTCCCGCTTGACGAAACCCAGATCGGCGGAATTCATCGCCAGCCAGAGGATCAGTTCGTCCAGAAACAGGATCAGTCCATCGTAACCCAGACCGGCCGCGTGCTGGCTGATGATCGACAGTCCGGCATCGAATCGAACGAAGTTGCCGCCGCGGTGACTGATCACATCGGCGTGGGAAGTGGCGACGGTCTTCAGCAGCGCACTGACCAGTTTTTTGTGGGATTCGCTGTCCGGAGCTGCTGCGGCTGCCGCATCAAATGAGCTGGCGGTCCAGGCTTCGCTGAGCTGTCCCCAGCCGCCACCGCTGCCGGCATTCAGGCGTTTGAAGAATGGCTCGTCACCATAGCTGGCGCGTTCGGCAGCGGCCTGGGCGATGATGGTGGCGGACATGTAGACCGGCGGAATGGGTGCGTCCGGATGTGTACGGCGCATAAATTCGACGTAGTTTCCGAGAATCCCGGATTCCATATCGTGCGAATTGATCATGTGATAGGGCACCAGCAGGAACTTTTTGCCGACCAGCCAGTCATTGTGTTTCTGGATGACGGCGGCCAGTTCGGGAATGCCTCGCGCTGCCGCATTGCCCTGCAGAATCAGGTGCAGTACAGCCATGAAATGGCTTTTACCGCTGCCGAAGCTGCCGTGCAGGTAGGTGGCCTTGCTGGTGCAGCCCTGCACGGCACTGCGAATGAAAATCAATGCGGCATC